>CADCCO010000032.1 GCA_902799965.1 uncultured Spirochaetaceae bacterium | reverse complement strand
TAATTCCGCTGACGCTTAACGGCGAAAAATGGGGCTTGCAATATTCGCCCTACGTTTACTACAACGAGCACTGCATTGTCTTCAACCAAAAGCACGTTCCGATGAAAATTTGCCGCGCGACTTTCGAGCGCCTTTTGGACTTTGTGACGCAGTTCCCCCACTACACTTTGGGAAGCAACGCCGACCTTCCGATTGTGGGCGGCTCGATTTTAACGCACGACCACTTTCAGGGCGGCCACTACGAATTCCCGATGGCGCGCGCCCCGATTGAAACAGAGATAAAATTCACGGGCTTTCCCGAAGTCAAGGCGGGAATCGTCAAGTGGCCTTTGAGCGTCATCCGCTTGGATTCGGAAAAAAAAGAGCCGCTGGTCAACTTGGCGGAAAAAATTCTAAAGGCGTGGAGAAGCTATTCCGACAAGAGCGCCTTTATCTTCGCAAAGACTGACGGAGTTCCCCACAACACGATAACGCCGATCGCCCGCCGGCGCGGAGACTTGTTTGAGCTGGACTTGGTTCTTCGCAACAACATCACGACAGACGAACACCCGCTTGGCGTTTTCCACCCCCACGCGGAGCTTCACCACATTAAAAAGGAAAACATCGGCTTGATAGAAGTAATGGGCTTGGCGGTTTTGCCTTCCCGCCTAAAAAAAGAAATGGCGGCGCTTTCCGACGCGCTCGTAAGCGGCCGCGACATTTCCGCCGACGCAACCCTTTCAAAGCACGCCGACTGGGCGGCCGAGCTCAAGCGCAAGTACAAGTTCAGCAAAGAGAACGCTGAAAAAATTCTTCGCAAGGAAATCGGAATCGTTTTTTCAAAAGTCTTGGAGCACGCGGGAGTCTACAAGCGCGGCCAAGCCGGAAAGGAAGCCTTCTTGCGCTTTGTCCAAGCCGTGAACAAAAAGAAGTAAGCGGCGCATAAAATGGAAAAGTCAGACTTCGCGAAAATTTTAAAAATCACCTCCCCCATTTTCTTTGGCTACGTTTCCATCGGCATTCCCTTTGGCCTTATGGTCGCGCAGGCGGGCTATCCTTGGTGGCTGGCGCCGCTTATGAGCGTCACTATGTACACGGGAACGGGCCAGTACATCGCCATCGGAATGTTCGCGGCCAAGGCGGGCTTGGCGCAAATAATGCTGGTCCAAGTCCTGGTCGGAATCCGCCATGTTTTTTACGGCCTTTCGCTTTTGACAAAATTCAAGGGAAAATGGAAGGCCTTTTTGATTTACGCCTTGACCGACGAAACCTACGCCGTCCTTTGCTCGGTTGACGTTCCCGTAGGCCAAAAGCCGGGACCCTTTTTTAGCGCCATCGCCGCGATGGACCTTTTTTACTGGACTTTGGGAGCGATAATCGGCGGTGTCGCCGGAAGCCTGATAAACTTTTCTTTTGAGGGCGTTGACTTTGCCCTTACCGCGCTCTTTTGCGTGATTTTGACGGAACAAATTTTAGCCAGCAAAGACTTTCTTCCGCCCGCGATTGGAATAGCGGCTTCAATTCTAGCGGCGGCGCTGGAGCGGCTTGGAATTCTTCCGCAGGGGAACATGCTTTTGCTTTCGCTTTCGGTCGGAATAACGGCGCTGGCCCTGGCCAAAAATCTTGGAAAGCCCAAGGCTGCGGCGGCGGCCCAAAAGCTTTCGCAAGCCCAAGACGGCGGCGCCGCGGCCGCGCCAACGATTGAAGGCTTGCCCAAAAACGGGGGCGGCCAATGAACTACAATCTTGTCGTAGCCCTCACAATCGCATTGACGACCGCGCTCTTGTTCTTCTACCGGGGCGCGCCGTTTTTCATTTTCTCCAAACGGGAGCCGCCCGCCGCCCTAAAATTCGTCGAAAAGTGCCTTCCGCCCCTGATAATCGCCACGCTCATCGTTTATTGCCTAAAGGACATAAACTTTTCCGCCCGGCCCTACGGCGCGCCACACTTTATCGCCATCGCCGCCACCGTCGCCCTTCATTTATGGAAGAAAAACTCAATGCTCAGCATCTTCGGCGGTACGATTTTGTTCATGGCGCTTAATAGAATAATGTGAAAAATGCTACGACGGACAAGCCGTCGTTTTGTTATAGGAAACGATTTTACTGCGCTCTCGCGAGCGCGAACAATCCCAGTCGCGGTTTCGCCAGCCGCCCCGCTCCTTCGCGCATTTTTCACGCTATTGTTGGTTCACCATAAACAACTCCGGCCTTTTTGAAAGAAAAAAAGCGGCGCGGGGGCAAAAAGGGGCGGGCGTTTGGCAAGCAATAAAAAAACGCGAGAAAGGCAAACATTTTTGACTGGGAGCGTTTTTTTTTGTTTTTCCTCGCGTTCCCGCCCTTTTTGCCCCCCGCGCGCGTTCATTTTTTTTCCAAATTCCTATTGACAATTTCCCCTATAAACATCATTCTATGCCTTATGCGTTTTTACGGCGTTAAGCCGCCAGACTATGGCGGCGAATATTAAACATTACAGAGGCTCGTGGCTTTGAAAGGCAGTCAAGTTACAATCGACCATGTCAGCAAGCGTTTCGGCGATTTTGTCGCGCTTGACGACATCAATTTTACGATTAAGCCCGGCGAGTTCTTCTCGCTGCTTGGACCTTCGGGATGCGGAAAGACAACCCTTTTGCGCATCATCGCGGGATTCGAATTTCCTGACGAGGGAGCGGTTTTGTTCGACGACCAAAACGTCATTCCCTTGGCGGCCAACAAACGGCAGTCCAACACCGTCTTCCAAAACTACGCGCTTTTCCCGCACCTTACGGTCTACGAAAACGTGGCCTTCCCCTTGCGGCTCAAAAAGGCGCCCAAAGAGGAAATCGACCAAAAAGTAAAGCAGTACTTGCGCTTGGTTCAGCTTGAAGGCCATATGCAAAAAAAGCCCAATCAGCTTTCGGGCGGCCAAAAGCAGCGCGTCGCCATCGCCCGCGCCCTAATCAACGAGCCAAAAGTCCTTTTGCTCGACGAGCCTCTTAGCGCCCTTGACGCAAAATTGCGCGCCAACCTTCTTTTGGACTTGGACGCGATTCACGACAAAATCGGCATCACATTCATTTACGTAACCCACGACCAGAGCGAGGCGCTTTCGGTCAGCGACAGAATCGCGGTAATGAATTCCGGCCATGTCCTGCAAGTCGGAACTCCCTTTGAAATTTACGAAAGCCCCGCCACGCAGTTTGTCGCGCAGTTCATCGGCGACACAAACTTGTTCGAAGCGGAAGTGGTGGAATGCGTGGAGCACAAGGACCCCAACGGAAACGACGACTGGATGGTCACTTGCAAAGTTCCCGCTTTGGGAAAGCAGGCTTCGCTTTCAACCGACACGGCGGAACAGCAGACGCTCGACAAATACATGATGGTCACCGACTACGAGCACACCGAGCCGGGACAAAAAGTGGCCTTTACGATTCGCCCCGAAAAAGTGCGCATCACCAAGCAGGAGCCGGACACCGGCGGCCGCACCGACATCAACGTTTACAAGGGAGTGGTCGAAGAGCCGGTTTACTCAGGCTTCCAGTCAAAGTTCTACGTCCGCTTGGAAAACGGCGCGCTCGTCAAAATTTTCAAGCAGCACACAAACTACATGGAAAACGGCCCGGCCATTCAATGGAAGGACCAAGTGTACGTTTCTTGGTCGGCGGAAGACGCCTACCTTGTCGAAGACATAGAAAAGTAGGACGGCGATGAAAGAAAATTCAACGGAAGCCAAGGCCTTTAAAAAGGCCAACCCCGGCCCCTTTTACGCGTGGCCGATGGGCTTGTGGTTCACAATATTTTTCATCGCGCCGATTGTCATAATCGTTTGCTACTCCTTTATGAAGCGCGACGTTTACGGCGGCGTTTCGGCCGAGTTCACGCTAAAGGCCTACAAGCAAATGCTCGACCCAGCCTACGGAAAAATATTCTTGCGCACGCTTTTCATATCGAGCCTTTCAAGCTTTTTGTGCATAGCGATAGCCCTTCCCTGCGGCTACGCCATCGCGCGAAGCAAGCATCAGACGCTCTTTTTGATTTTGGTGATCATTCCCTTCCTCACAAATTCGCTTATCCGCATTTTCGCGTGGATGACGATTTTGGGAGACAACGGATTGTTGAACGGAATTTTGCGCGCGCTCAACTTCGCGCCGCGAAAATTCATGTTCACAAAGGGCGCGATTGTCTTGGTCAGCGTCTATATGTATTTGCCCTACGCGATACTTCCGGTCTTTACCAGCGTCGACCGCTTTGACTTTAGCCTGCTTGAAGCGGCGCGGGACCTGGGAGCCACAAAGGCGCAGTCGATGACAAAGATTTTGATTCCGGGAATCAAGAGCGGAATTTTGAGCGCCCTGATTTTCACGTTCATACCGATATTCGGCCAGTACACCGTTCCGCAAATGGTGGGCGGAAAAGACAGCTACATGCTTGGAAACATAATCGTGGACCAAGTGCAAAAGGCGCGCAACTGGCCTCTGGCCTCGGCCTTTAGCCTTGTAATCACGATTGTTTCCATGGCCTCGATTTTGTGGATGCTTTCGGCCAGCAAAAAAGAGGCGGCGCTCAAAAAGTCCTCCACCAAGGAAGACTTGGCCGCCAATATGAACGGCCCGATAATCGCCCAAAACCTTGGAGGCGCCAAATGAAAAAGAACCCTTTCAAGATTTTCAACCGTCCGGCCAAGCCTTCCGAGCCTACGCGCCACGCCAAGCGCTCTTGGAAAAAGCGCGCCGTGTCCTTTGGCTTTTCAAACGCCACGCTGGCGCTCACCTTGGTATTTTTGTTCCTGCCGCTTTTTGTCATTGTCTTCTATTCTTTCAACGAAGCCAAGGACACAACGTGGACAAAATTTTCGCTCGTCTGGTACGAAAAGCTGATTTTCGGATCGGGCGACTTGTGGGCGTCGCTTTGGAACAGCGTCTTTGTGGCGATTGTATCCTCGCTTGTCGCGACGGTTTTGGGAACGCTGGCCGCGATTGGAATCACTTGGTACAAATTCAAGGGGCGCAACTACATTCAGACCACAAGCTTTTTGCCGATGGTTTTGCCTGAAGTGATTATGGGCGTTTCGCTTTTGATTTTCTTCAGCGGAATAAAAATGTCGCTGGGCCTCACGACGATTTTCATCGCGCACACGACATTCTGCATGCCCTTCGTTTACCTTATGGTCAGCGCGCGCATAGACGAGTTCGACTATTCGATTATCGAAGCCAGCCACGACCTGGGCGCCAACGAGGTTCAGACTTTGTTCAAGGTGATTCTGCCCGCGATTATGCCGGGAATCGTCTCAGGCTTTATGATGAGCGTCACGATGTCGCTAGAAGACTACGTAATCACCTTCTTGGTGTCGGGCCCCGGCAGCACAACGCTTCCGCTTTACGTCTACTCGATGATTCGCTTTGGGGTAAGCCCGGTAATCAACGCGCTCTCTTTTGTCTTGATTTTGGCGATTTGTTTCGTTACAATAATATTGCGAAAAAGCGTCAAGAGCTTCGCCTCTTCCCGCTAAATTTTTATATGAGGAATTTTTTATGAAAAAAAGTTTTTCAACAATTTTCGCCGTCACATTGGCGGCGCTCGCGCTTCTTTCTTCCTGCTCAAAAAAAGCCGAAAGAATTTTGTATCTTTACAACTGGACTTACTACACGCCGGACGAAGTCTTGCGCGACTTTGAAAAGGAATTCAACTGCTCCGTGAAAGTCGACAGCTACGCCTCAAACGAGGAAATGTATTCAAAGCTGCGCGCGGGAGCCAAAGGCTACGACATCGTCGTTCCCTCGCAAGACTACGTTTCAATAATGATTCACCAAGACATGCTGCAGCCCTTGGACCAGTCAAAGCTCACAAACAGAGGCCAAATCAACCCCAAGGTTTTGGAAAAGGCCACCTACGACCCCGACATGAAATACGCAGTGCCCTACTACTTTGGAGCGGCCGGCATTTCCGTCAACAAGACAAAGGTGCCCGCGGGCTACAAGCGCGACTGGGGCATTTTCGCCGACAAGCGCTTTGCCGGCCACGCCACGATGATGGACGACATGCGCGAAGTTATCGGCGACGCTCTCGTTCACATGGGAAAGAGCGTGAACACGCTGAACGACGCGGAATTGGACGCGGCGGAAAAAATGATCGAAAAAGAATGGAAGCCAAACCTTGTAAAGTTTGACGCTGAAAGCTTCGGAAAGTCATTCGCCAGCGGAGACTTTTGGCTTTGCCACGGATACGCCGAAGTCATCTACGGCGAAGTTCCCGAAGAAAAGTGGGACGAAACGATCGACTTTTTCATTCCCGAAGAAGGCGGCGCCTCTTACCTTGACAGCATGTGCATCCTCAAGGACGCGCAGCACGCGGATCTTGCCAACGAATTCATCAACTACATCCACAGGCCGGAAGTCTACGCCAAATTCTTGGACGCGTTCAACTTCCCCTGCTTTGTCAACTTGAACGCCGCCCAGTATATGACCAGAAAGCCGATGTACGAGGCCAGCCAGATGAACAACTGCGAGCTTAAGATTGACTTGGGCGAAGGCCTTGACAAGTACAACGAGCGCTGGCAGCGCATCCGCTTCACCGACTAAAGGAGAAAACAATATGAAGATTTCAAAGTTCATCATGGCGCTCGCTTCTTGCGCCCTGTTGGCGTCTTGCGCCAAAAAAGCCGAGGACACCCTTTACCTTTACAACTGGACTTACTACACGCCGCAAAAAGTGATAGACAAATTCGAGCAGGAATTCAAGTGCAAGGTAAAGCTTGACAGCTACTCAACTTGCGAAGAAATGTATTCAAAGCTGCGCGCGGGAGCCAAGGGCTACGACGTTGTCGTTCCGTCAAACGACTTTGTTTCAATAATGATAAAGCAGGGAATGCTGCAAAAAATCAACAAGGCCCAAATAAGCAACTCCGGAAAAATCAATCCCGGCGTTCTAAAGATGATGGACTTTGACCCCAACATGGATTGGTGCGTGCCCTACGCCCTAAGCGCCACAGGCATCATGGTCAACAAGACAAAGGCTCCCGCCAACTACGCCCGCGACTACAGCATTTTGGCCGACAGCCGATTTGCCGGCCACGCCACTATGATGGACGACGCGCGCGAAGTTTTTGGCTGCGCGCTTTTAAGCTTGGGCTGCGGCATGAACAGCTTGGACGACGGCGACCTAAAGAAAGCCTTTGCGCTTGTAAGCCAAAAATGGAAGCCCAACCTTGTAAAGTTTGACGCGGAGGCGTTCGGAAAGTCTTTCGCTAGCGGAGACTTTTGGCTTTGTCAGGGCTATCCTGAAATCGTTTACGGCGAGGTTGACGAAAGCCGCTGGGAAGACACAATTGACTTCTTCATTCCCGAATGCGGAAGCCCGGCCACCCTTGACTGCATGGTAATCCTTAAGGACGCGCCCCACGCGGAGCTTGCCAACGAGTTCATCAACTTTTTCCACAGGCCTGAAAACTACGCGCTCTTCATCGACGAATTCCGCTATCCTTGCGTAGTGAACACGCAGGCGGTTGAATACGTCACCACAAAGCCGATGTACGCTCCCACTCAAGCCTTGAATTGCGAGCTGAAGGCCGACCTTGGCGACGGCTTGGACAAGTACCACGAGCTGTGGCAGCAGATAAGATTTAACTAAGGCAGCCTGTACTCCACAAAGCGGAGCCTTCCTTCTTGGACGCAAGCCTTTATTTCGCGCTCGCGTTTGGAAAGGGAGGCTTCGCCGCTTTTCACTTCTATCAGCAAAACTTCTTTTACTTCGCCGCCGTCGGCCGCGCCTGGAAACGCCACAAAGTCAACCGGCTTTCCGACAAAGCGCGCGTCGGCGGGATTGCAGGGAAAGCCCGGCAAAAAGGGAGCAACTTGCTCGCCGGCCAAGCCGCCCAAAACCGCGCGGGATTTTTTGATAGCATCCTTGCGCGCGGCCATTAACCTTCCCCTAAAGCGCAAGGCGGAAAAAAGCCAGCCCGCAAAAAAAGCTAGCAGCGCGAACAAAAAAGGCGTCGCCCCACCCCGCGCGAAAAGATCTTGCAATTGACTAATGAAACGATTAAGCATAAAATCATTCTAACACATAATTCAAAAAATAGAAACACTGACCAAAAAGGCGGGGCCCCATGTTGGACACACAATCATATTACAAAAAATGCGAGCAATGCCCGCGCGCTTGCGGGGTGGACAGGACTGCGGGGAAAAAGGGCTTTTGCGGCGAGGACGACAAGCTGCGGGCGGCCGTCGCGTGCCTGCACTTTGGGGAAGAGCCTTTTGTCACCGTTTTTGGCGGAAGCGGAACGATTTTCATTACCGGCTGCACCCTAGCCTGCGCCTTTTGCCAAAACTACCAGATAAGCCAAAAAGGCTACGGAAAAGAAATAAGCGTAGAAGAATTCGCGCGCATTTGCATCGATTTGCAAAAGGCGGGAGCGGAAAACATAAACATTGTAACGGGAAGCCACCAAATACCCGCGCTGGCGCAAGGCCTAAAGGCCGCCCGCAGTCTTGGGCTTGCGATTCCTGTTTGTTGGAACTCCAGCGGCTACGAAAGCGTCGATACTCTGGAACTATTGCGCGGCTTGGTTGACATTTGGCTCCCGGACATAAAGACCTTGAACGCGGCCCTTTCCAAAAAGCTTTTCAACGCGAGCGACTACCCTGAGACCGCCAAAGCCGCGCTGTTATGGATGATGGAAACGTCGCCGCTAAAAATCGTCGAGGTTAAAAAAGACGGCCAGGCGCGCGAAAAAATTATGAGCGGCGTAATCGCGCGCCACCTTTTTTTGCCGGGCCGCTTTGAGGACAGCGCCGACGTTCTTGACTGGCTAAAGAAAAACGCCGACGGCCGCGCGGTGATTTCGCTTATGTCACAGTACACGCCCGTTCCGTTTAAGGAAGAAGCCGAAGCCTTGCAAAAAAGGCTAGCCGCGCTGGAAGGCGTTCAAAACCGCCTTGTGTCAAAGGAAGAGGACGCGGACTTGCGCGACTTGATAGAAGCCTACGACTTTGAAACGCTCTTTTACCAAGAGCTGTCTGACGACACAAGCTGGCTCCCCGACTTTACAAAGCCCCATCCCTTTGGCAACAAGCTTGCGCGCGTCTTGTGGCATGCGTAGCGTTGAGGCGCTAGCCCCTTGACAGGCCTTGCCCCAGCATGTTACAGTGAACTATATGCAAAAAGTCGCGCGCGTCAAAAAAAGTGATTTTTTCTCGCCAAACTACTTGACACAAATTAACGCGCGCCGCAGAATCAATCAATCAATAGAAGAATAGTCTTTAAAACTTTGGGAACCAATGCCCGCGATGTTAGGACGGAACTGTCCTTGCGCCGCGGGCTTTTTGTTTTGCAAAAAATGTCCGCGGATGGCGGGCATAAAATATAGGAGGAACTATGAAAAAAAGTTTTAGGCTGGCCGCGGCGGTCGCGGCCTTTGGACTTGCGCTGGCGCTCGCCTCTTGCGGCAATTCCAGCGGCGGAAGCTTCTACGCCATCCCGCCTAGCGGACAAAGCAACGGCGGAAACCAAACCGTCACATACCCAGTCAACATTCCGACAACGTTTGAAAACGGCACGATCGCGTCGGACGTTGCAAACCCCAAGGCCGGAGACACTGTCACCCTGACGGCCAAGCCCGCCGACGGCTACAAGATTGACACGCTTACAGTAAAGGGCGCCGACGGTTCCACAATAACCACAAGCGGCGAAGGCAACATAAGGACATTCACAATGCCCGCGCAAGGAGTGACCGTCAGCGCGACATTTGTGGAAGTTCCCGCCACTACATACCAAGTTACAATTCCTACAAACTTTGAGCACGGAACGATTTCCGCGTCTCCTTCAAATCCAAGGGAAGGCGTGACCGTGACCCTCACCGCCGCGCCGGAAAGCGGCTACAAGCTTAAGACGCTCACCGTTACCTGCGCCGACTCCACCACAAGACCAGTTAGCGGAACGGGCAACACAAGGCAGTTCACGATGCCCGCGCAAAACGTGACCATAGCCGCGACGTTCGACCTTATTGACTACACAGTGGCCATTACAGGCGGAGCCAACGCTGTCGCAAGCGGCGGAAGCGCCACGCAAACTGAACTTACCGGAGCGATGACAGCGGTAACCTATACCGCAAACTCCGGCTATTATTTTACAAAGTTTGCCGATTACACGACGACTGGCATCAGCGTCGCTTGGACGGCCACGGCGATCACAGTCTCTGGAACGCCGACCGCCGACACCAACATTACGATTCCAAGCGCCCTTTTGAGCATTGGCGCGAAAAATCCCTACGCGGCAAAGGCCGTTGGCGACATCGTTTTTTCCGACGGCTCAGCGACCTCTTACTCGTCGGGACTTACGCTTGACGCGGAGAAAAAATCAAAGGCCATAGCCGTTATTTTCTATGTCGGAACGGGGTTGAATTCAGACTCCTTTACTGTAGTGATTAGAGAAACCGGTGGCGGCCAAGTCCAAAACATCGTTAGCGACATCTCCAAAACCCGAACTCTTGGAGTTGGCTTTGTTGAGGGTACTGGTCTTAAATGGTGCGATGCGTCTGCGAGCGCATATAATATGGTTATCGAACCAATAGCGACTGGCAATGGAGGGGCGGCTCGCACGGGCGACAAAAACGGAAGCGACAACCTTGAAAAGATGGGAGACTTCCTTAAAAGCAAAAGCTTGACGGACGACACGGGCAATCCCGCAAAGTATCCCGCCTTCTACTTTGCAAAAAACTACAAAAACCAAGCGTCGAATGTGGCCGGCACAGCCTGCGAAAGTGGCTGGTACTTGCCAAGTCTGCCGGAACTTTACGAGTTGTTTGACGCCAGGACAACCGTTGAGGCATCGTTCAATAAGTGCGGCGCCCAGCATTTTCTGAGTAGCGCGGGTAGTTATCGGTCTTCGTCTCAGTACGTTCCCTCCGTTACACAAGAAAAAAACACGGTTGAAGTTCTAACTTTGCAAAGCGGTAGCCCTGGTTATACCTCTGGAATGGTACTTAAGTCCTCTGATGAAGGTGCTGTTCGCGCCATCCGCGAATTCTAGTTTGCCATAAATGCCATCAAGTGGCTTTCCCTTGCGGAAGCCGCTTTTTTTGGCGGCGGCTTGCGGTCTTGCTAGCGGCAAAATAGTATGCTATAATAAGAGCGGGAGATTGTTATGGAAATAGACATAGAAATTGATTCCCTTACCGATTGTCTAATTGACCGCTCTACAGGAGAAAAATTTGACACGGTTTACAGGCTGATTTCAAAAACAATCACCAAAGACGACGCGCAAAAACTGATGAAAGCGGGATGGAAATTTGACTGGAGCGTTCCGCATTCTGAGGGCTATGAAATTTACGAATTAATGGTAAAAGGTTCAAACGAAATTCAAGGCCTTATAGCGTTGAAGCATTACAGAGACCAATTGTTCACTTTTGTAGATTTGGTAGAATCCAATCCAAACAACATTGGCCAAAACGGAAGATATGAAGGGGTTGGCGCGCATCTTTTTGCCATCGCATGCAAGCTGAGTTTTGAAGTTGGAAATGAGGGCTATGTGCAGTTCATCTCAAAAACAAACTTGATTGAACATTATCAGAAAATATTAGGAGCGCAGTTGATAGGAAATCAATCCATGTTCTTGGACACAACTGCGGCGTATAATTTGGTAAAGAAATATTTTTCGGAGGAAGCAAAATGATTGTCGCCCAGTTGGAACCGTTGGTTTGCGCCGTTACAGAAGATTTGTTCCGAAATGAGCCAAATGAAATGCGTCAATTTGAAGATTCGCTTACAGATGGCCGCCTTGTTGACCCCAATGGCGGAAAGCCGCTGAAATTGCGCGACGCAATATTGTTTTCAAGAAAAATGGGCCGTCCATTGTCTGCGGACGAACTAAAACGATTTGAGTTATAGCCCCCCCCCTCTCTCCCCCTTACAATAATCCAAATTCCCGCGAAAATTTTTCTACCGCTTTTCCGCAAAGCGCGCTATAATTTTGTTATATGAACGAATCCCTTTTAAAGAAAATGACGGGCGTGGCCGTTCCGCTTGGCGCGCTTTACACAAAAGAGTCTCCGGCTGTCGGAGAGTTCCCTTCGCTAAAAAAGTTCGCGGCCTTTTGCAAGAGCGCGGGGCTTAAGATAATCCAGCTGCTTCCCGTAAACGACACGGGAACGCAGTCGTCGCCCTACTCCGGCCTTTCGGCGTTCGCGCTGCATCCGATTTACGTTTGCGTAAAGGATCTTCCGGAATTTTCCGCGCTCTGCAAAAGCGACAAAGACTTCAAGGCGGCCTACGATTCTTTCGTCAAAGAGCATCCATACAAAGGCCGCTACGACTACCAAAAAATTCTTGACAAAAAAATCGCGCTCCTTATGTGCCTCTACCAGACCACGGACGCCGCCGCCACAGGAAAGCCCGACGCGGCCTTGGCCTCTTGGATAAAAAAGAACGACTGGATCAAGGCCTACGCGGTCTACAAAAACCTAAAGTGGAAGTACATGCAGGCCACTTGGAAGGCTTGGAAAAAAGAAGACCAAGTTCCCGGCATGGAAGAAATCGAGCGGCGCTGGAGCGACAAAAATCTAAAGAAAGACCAGCTCTTTTACGCCTGGCTCCAAATGCGCGCCGCCGAGCAGTTCGCCGAAGCCGCCGCCGCAGTCAAGAAGGCCGGCATAATCCTTAAGGGCGACATGCCGATTATGATGAACGAAGACTCCGCCGACGCTTGGGCGCATCCAGAATTCTTCGACCACAGTTTGCGCGCGGGCTCTCCCGTTGACGGACAAAACCCCGCCGGCCAAAACTGGGGCTTTCCAACCTACAATTGGAAAAACCTCAAGGCCGCCGGCTACTCTTGGTGGACCGACCGCCTGCAAAGCGCCCAGCAGTATTACCAGGCCTACAGGCTTGACCACATCTTGGGCTTTTTTAGAATCTGGGCGATACCCGAGCGCGAGACGACAGCGCTTCTTGGCCGCAGCGAGCCGGGAAGCCCCATCGCCCGCGCCGAGCTTGAAGAGGCCGGCTTTACAAAAGAAAGAATCAAGTGGCTTTCCGAGCCGCACGTTCCCACAGGCGACGTTGACTACTTTACTTGGAACCACGACGCTTCCACAAAAATTTTGGAGACGCTCGCGGAAAAACTTCCCAACGAAGAACTGTGGACTTTCAAGAGCGCGGTAAAAGGCGACAAGGACATTTACGAAGCCAACTTCAAAGGCCTTTGCCAAGGCGACGCGGAGCAAAAAATAAAGGACGCGCTCGCCAAGAAATGGCGCGACAGAACATTGCGCGAAATTAAAAAAGACAAGTTCATCGCGTTGTGGACTTACCAAGACACCTACCCTTGGTCAACATTGAACGGCGAAGAAAAGCAAAAACTGCAAGCGCTGGTCGACTCGCATCGCGCCAAGGAAGAAGGCCTTTGGAAAAAGCAAGCCTCCGACATTTTGAAAGACCTCACCGCCAGCGTAGAAATGGTTCCCTGCGGCGAAGACTTGGGCGTGAACCTTTCCGCCGTGCCGGAAGTTATGGGAAAGAACAAAATCCTCCGCCTAAACGTTGTCCGCTGGAGCCGCGACTGGGGAGCGCAAGGCTCGCCCTACGTTCCCTTTGAAAAATACCCGGAGCTTAGCGTCACGACCACAAGCGTTCACGACTCTTCTACAATCCGCCAATGGTGGAACGAAGAAAAGGAAAGCGCGGCCGCCTTCTTCAACGCAAACAAAAACATTTTCGCGGAAAACGCGCTCGACCAAAACAACTTTTCCGACTTCACCGAAAAAACCGCGCGCGCGGTTTTGCAAGCCGCCGCTTCAAGCGCAAGCCTTTGGGCGATTCACCCGCTGCAGGACTTTTTGTACTTGCAAAAAAAATATTGGCTCGCCGACGCAAAGGACGAGCGCGTGAACATTCCCGGCGAAGTGAGCGAGTTCAACTGGACATACAGAATGCCCGCCAGCGTGGAAGATTTGTCCGCCGACAAATCTTTGTTAGAAGAAATAATTTTTCTTGCAAAAAAAAGAAAGTAGGTTTATAATATAGGAAGCGTTATGAAAATTTCTTACAACGAATTTCATGTCTCAAAAGACATTCGCGACAAATGCCAATTTGACTCGTCCCTCTACACTTCCAGCGGAAACGTCATCATCACCGACTTAAAGAAAGTCAGAATTTTCGCGGAAAAGCTGAACCAGTATTACGACAAAATCGGCTTGAGCGAAAAGCGAATCAGCGCCGGCCAGCTAAACGCGATGGGCTTGATTGACGAAATCTTGCACTACGTTTCGATGCTCTACAGGCGCGACGGAATCAAGTCCTCGTTCGAGGGACTGCTCCAAAGCTTGGACAGCAAATTCGGAAAAGAAAAAATCGACGAAATTCTTTTGCAGTTCACAAACGAATTTCCTCCCACGGCGGTTTATCGCGGAGAAATTTCGGCGGAGGAATACTTAAAGCAAAGCGCCGTTGACGCGGGAACAAAGCTTGAGCGAACAAACCGCGAGTCCACCTTTGAAGAAATGATGATGCTGCGCTTGGCCAACGAAAACCCGGCCTTCGCAAAGTTCACCGTAATGTTCAGCGAGCTTAAGCTGAAAAAGAATCCCGCCTACATACAAGTTTGGGAAGAAACGCAAAAATATTTCAAGGGCCAGCCAAAGTTCGGCCCCTTCAACAACGACTTCATAACCTTCTTGCGGGAACCTGTGGCCTTCAGCCCAAAAAGCCTTCGCGGCCAATTGCAGTACATCCTAAAGCACTGGATGTACCTTATCGGCGAATGGCTCAAAAAGCGCCTTTTGGCCAGCCTTGACACCCTGAGCGAAGAGGAAAAGGCGGCCTGGCATGGCATTAACGGCGGCGAAGTCGAAATGTCGCCCTACAGCTACGACAACCTGATGAACGAATACGAGCGCTACTCGCCCGACCGCGACTGGATGCCAAAAGTGGTCTTGATGGCAAAGACCATTTTGGTTTGGCTTTACCAGCTGACCAAAAAGTACGGCCGCCCGATCGAGCGCCTTGACCAAATTCCCGACGAAGAATTGGACTTGTTGCGCGACCAAGGCTTTACCGGCCTTTGGCTCATCGGCCTTTGGGAGCGTTCCAACGCCTCAAAGCGCATAAAGCAAATCTGCGGAAACCCCGAGGCGGCATCTTCCGCCTACTCCCTTATGGACTACACAATCGCGGGAAACCTTGGCGGCTGGGACGCGCTTGACAACTTGCGCCGCCGCCTCTGGCAGCGCGGAATAAGGCTTGCAAGCGACATGGTTCCAAACCACACGGCGATGGACAGCCGCTGGGTCGTCGAGCGGCCCGACCTTTTTATGCAAAGGCGCGACTGCCCCTTCCCGCAGTACACATTCAACGGCGAAAACTTAAGCCACGACGGCCGCGTGGGCGTTTACTTGGAAGACCATTACTATTCCAAGAGCGACTGCGCCGTGGTCTTCAAGCGCGTTGACAACCAGACCGGCGACGTCCGCTACATTTACCACGGAAACGACGGCACCGGAATGCCCTGGAACGACACCGCGCAAATCGACTTTTTGAACCCCGCCGCGCGCGAGGCCGTAATCCAAGACATTTTGCACGTGGCAAGAAACTTTCCGATAATCCGCTTTGACGCGGCGATGGTTCTTGCAAAAAAACACATACGCCGCCTTTGGTATCCGGAACCGGGACGCGGAGGCGACATCGCCACGCGCAGCGAATACGCGATTTCAAGCCAGGCCTTTGAGGACGCGATCCCCAACGAGTTCTGGCGCGAGGTCGTTGACCGCGTGGCCAAGGAAGTGCCCGACACGCTGCTTTTGGCCGAAGCCTTTTGGATGCTCGAAGGCTACTTTGTGCGCACGCTCGGAATGCACCGCGTCTACAATTCCGCCTTTATGAACATGCTCAAAAAGGAAGAGAACCAAAAGTACCGCGACACCGTTAAGAACACGATAAAATTCGACCCGCAAATCCTAAAGCGCTACGTAAACTTCATGAACAACCCCGACGAGGAAACCGCCGTGGCGCAATTCGGAAAGGGCGACAAGTACTTTGGCGTTTGCACTCTTATGGTCACGATGCCCGGACTTCCGATGTTCGGCCACGGCCAAATCGAAGGCTTTGAAGAAAAATACGGAATGGAATACACGCGCGCCTACCGCGACGAAAAGCCCGACGAAGGCTTGGTCAACGGCCACTGGCAGCTGATATTCCCGCTGATGAAAAAGCGCTGGCTCTTTGCCCAGGTGGAAGACTTCCTTTTCTACGACGTTTGGGACAACGGCCGCGTAAACGAAAACGTCTTCGCCTACTCCAACCGCGTCGGAAACGAAGCCGCCGTGGTTTTCTACAATAACAAGTACGACAGCGCGTCAGGCTGGATAAAGCAGTCCTGCGAATACGCGGTAAAGACCGGCCGCGGCGACGAAAAGGTTATGACAAGCCGCTCAATCAGCGAAGGCCTTGGCCTTACGGCGGAAGACGACAAGTACTTGATTTTCCGCGAAAGCCGCGCGAACCTTTGGTACGTCCGAAAATCCAGCGACATTTGCCGCGACGGAATGTTCATAAGCCTCAGGGGCTTTGAATGCCAGGTGATGCTTGACGTTCACCAAGTGAGCGACACGCTTGACAAAAAGTGGAGCACGCTGAACAGCGTCTTGGCGGGCCGAGGCTGCGCGAACCTTGAAGTTGAATGGGAAGAAATCCGCTACAAGGAATTGTACGCCGCGTTGACAGCCTTTGCCGGAGAGGACTTTTACAAAAAAGGCCTTGCAATCCTTAAAAAGCCGGCCGCCGCGCAAATCAAAAAATTCTTGGACGGCGCCAAAAACGCCGCGCTCGCTTTCTACCAAAAAGCGGACGAATTCCGCGCGATTGACCATAAAATCTTTGGAGAGCCCTACAAGGCGCCGAGCGCGGCGGCCGCCAAAAAGTCCGCCGAGGCCCAGTTCAAGACTTTTGAAAAGTCGTTCAAGGCCGTTTGCAAAATTCTTTCAACCAAAAAGGCGGCCAAAGATTTTGCAAAAGCAAAAGGCGCGGCCGACTTTGTTCTTTGCGGCGCGGCCAACGACTGGGCAAGCCCGGAAATTTTGCTTTCCCAATGCGTCGCCCTAAGCCTTGCCGAGCGAGCCTTTGCCACAAGATGGTCGCTTGACCGAAAGCTTTGCGAGGCGATGCAGGCGGCCGGCGTTGAATGGAACAACCAGCGCGACATTTTGTACCGCGCCTTTGTCCTTGCCAAAGTCTCAGGCGCTGGCTTGGCAGCCAAAAAGAGCGCGACCGCAAAGACGGCCGCCAAGAAGAGCGCCGCGTCGCCAAACCCGGCGGCGTACAACGCTGCAGCGTTAGCCCTTGCCTCTTTGTGCTGCGAAAGCGCGGACGCCGTCGCCTTAAGCCGCGCCAACAATTTTGACAACGTCGTTTGGTTCAACAAGGAAGAGCTTGACAGAAGCCTTTTCTTGGCGGCCTTAAACGAAATAGTTTTGGGCGCCAATTCCGAAAAAGACATTCTGGCCTTTTACAAGCTTATGGCCGACGCGCAAGAAAAGGCCGGCTACAAGTGCCGCGCGCTTGTGGAGCAGTTTGAGCCGCCCAAGCCAAAAGCCAAGAAAACTGTAAAGGCCGCAAAGAAAAACGCCGAAAATAAAACAACAAAGAAAGTTGCGAAAGCCGAGCCTAAAAAAGCGGCCGCAACCGTAAAACAGTCCAAGGCAAAGTCCGCCGCAAAAGCGTCGGGAACTTTGGAAAAAAATAAAAAGGCTTTGAAAAAAGCCGGGGGAAAGAACATGGCAGAAACAACAGCCGCCAAAAAGGCGCCCGCCAAAAAGGCGCCCGCCAAAAAACCCGCCGCCAAAAAGCCGGCCGCCAAAAAGGCGCCCGCCAAGAAAGTAGCGGCAAAGAAAACTGTAGCCAAGAAGCCGGCCGCCAAGAAAGCGCCCGCAAAAAAGGCCACAGCCGCCAAAAAGCCCGCAGCGAAGAAAGCGCCCGCAAAAAAGGCCACAACCGCTAAAAAGCCGGCCGCCAAGAAAGCGCCCGCAAAAAAGCCCGCTGCAAAGAAAGCGCCTGCCAAAAAGCCGGCCGCAAAATAAGTTTTAAGGCAACCGCCTAAAAGCTTAAAAAAAAGTCCGCTCAAACAGCGGACTTTTTTTTATTTCGGCGCGGCAATTTTATTCGCGCTCAAATCTATTATATTAAGATTTATTCAACAACGCAAATGGAATCCAACAAGTCGGACATCGCGCCGCTAAGGCTTTCAAATTCTTCTTTGTCAAAAACAAAGTCAATCATCAAGGCGTTGGGGCTGTCAAGAGAATAGACAAAAACCTTGTCGGTCAAAATGTCGCCGGCGTTGACAGCCATCGAGCAAATCTTCAACCCTTCGTTTCCGTCGCGCGGATTAAGCTGAACGTCGCCAACTTGTTCAAGTTGCTTTTTCAACGCTTCCATGTAGGAATAAACAAGGTCTTCGCCGGGCTGCCCCACCGTTACCATCGCCGAAGAAATGACGATTACTGACTTTTTGGACTTGCTCAAAAAGACTTTCTCGGCCGCAAGGTCTATTCCGCTCATGCCGGAAGCAAGCTCTGGAATTTGTTCGTTGTTTTGAACATACAATTTTGACGGCGGAGTGGTCAAAGTGTAGCCGTTGACATTTATGACCGTTTGTCCGGAATAGGAGCAGGCAGCCAACAAAAGGGCGCAAAAAGACAAGCAAAGGCTTGCCAAATATTTTTTATTCATTTTCAACATCTGAATTTTCGCTGCTAGAAACTTCCGCAACCGGCGCTTCTTCATTCAAAGTTTCGTTTTGATTGATTACGTATCGAAGCTTTATCAAAGCGTCCCTAAAGGGCTTGGCCTCGACCTTGCTTAAAAGTTCGCCAGTCTTTAGATTTTTAAACACCAATAAAACGGGGCCAGTTTGATACGCCAAGTCGGTAAAGTCAGCGGGAAGCATTTCCATTTCATAGCGCTGGCCGTTCAACTCAGCGTCCTTGTAAAGCAGGCGCGCTTTGGAGCAAGAATACTCTTTGCCGTTGCTTTCAAAACAAAGCAAAACGTTTTGCGGCTCTTGGCCAAAAATTTGGTCGTACATCATGTAACGGACAACCGGATTGTCTATTAACTGCGAGTCCCTGACATGGATTGTAGCGTCAAACTGAACCAAACATTTGGGCTTTTTAACGGTTATTTGATGGACAAAGTATTGCTGAACTCCGTTTTGCAAAACGAAATCAGCGATTCTAGGCTTGGACGCGCAAGAGGTGAGAAAAAACGCGGCCAATAGAAAGGCAAAAAAAACAAAGCGGGAAACCCCGCAAGACTTGCTCGTAGAGTTTTCCCGCTTTTTCATCGCTTACTCACCAGTAACGATAGTTGTTGTCCAGCCGATGATTCCAAGGATGTTCTTGTTCAAAACATCGACAGTAGAGATCTTAGAGATTCCACCGTTCTTGGCAGCTGTCTGGATTGAGTAGTCCCTGTAGAGGAACTTGGGTTTGATTGTAAGAGAGCGGAACAAGTACATTGTCTCGGCTTCTCCAACCTTTGATCCAACCGGGTTAGATGTAGCGTTAACCGGGCTGATAGATGTACAAGCGGCCAAGCCGAGTGTCAAAGCGGCGGCAGCGATGAGTGTTGTGAGCTTTTTCATAATAAAAGCCTCCTTTTTTGATTCCCCCAACTCAGAAAATCTGATTAAAGGGTTTCCCGAATAATACCACATAGACGGCGCTTTGTCAACACAAGCGGCAAAAACATAACAAATTTTTATAATAAAAAAATCGCGTTTTTCCCCTTTACAAAAACCGCTATTAGTAGTATTATTTTCAGACGCGTGACGCTAGATATAGCGTTATGCTGAAATTTCGGCCTAAAAACCGTCTTTCAATAAAAAAACGGGAGGAATTTGCGAAAAAGCGCCAAAAACCGCGCCTTTTGCAGAAAAAGTTAGCATGAAAATCATCAAAAGAAACGGCGAAGAAGTTCAGTTTGACGTTCAAAAGATAGAAAACGCGATTCGCAAGGCCAACGAGACCGTTCCCGTGGCGGAGCGCTTGAGCGAAGACACTATTCACAAAATCGGCGCGGAAATAACCAAGAGCTTCGAAGAGCGCGGCCACGAACCCAACGTGGAAGAAATTCAGGATTTGGTCGAAACAAAAATCATGGAAAATTCGGCCTATTCCATCGCAAAAAAATACATCACATACCGCTACCAGCACGCGCTCAACCGCAAGGAAAATTCCACAGACCAGCAAATTCTTTCTTTGCTTGAATGCAACAACGAGGACGTCAAGCAGGAAAACTCAAACAAAAATTCCACCGTCGTTTCCGTCCAGCGCGACTACATGGCCGGCGAGGTCAGCAAGGACATCACCAAGCGCTTTTTGCTTGACGAAGACTTGACCAAGGCGCACGAGGAAGGCTTGATTCACTTTCACGACGCGGACTATTTTGCCCAGCACATGCACAACTGCGACCTTGTAAATTTGGAGGACATGCTTCAAAACGGAACTGTCATCAGCGGAACAAAAATCGACCGGCCGCACTCCTTCTCCACCGCATGCAACATCGCGACGCAAATCATCGCGCAAGTGGCCTCTTGCCAGTACGGCGGCCAGAGCATTTCGCTGACCCACTTGGCGCCCTTTGTCGACGTTAGCCGCAAAAAGATTTCCGCCGAATTGCGCGACATCGAGCAAAAGACCGGCATCAAGTACACAAACGAGCAGTTTGACTACATCGTTCAAAAGCGCCTAAGCGACGAAATCACTCGCGGCGTTCAGACGATTCAATACCAGGTCGTAACTTTGATGACGACAAACGGCCAGTCGCCTTTTGTAACGGTCTTCATGTACCTAAACGAAGCGGAGTCCGAGCAGGAAAAGGCGGACTTGGCTTTGATTATAGAAGAAGTTTTGCGCCAGCGCTACAAGGGCGTTAAAAACGAAAGCGGCTATTGGGTGACGCCGGCCTTCCCCAAATTGATTTACGTTTTGGAAGAGGACAACATCGAGCCGGAATCAAAGTACTACTACCTCACCGAGCTTGCCGCCAAGTGCACGGCGCGCCGCATGGTTCCCGACTACATTTCCGAAAAGAAAATGCTTGAGCTTAAGATTGACGGCTCCGGCCGCGGAAACTGCTACCCCTGCATGGGCTGCCGCTCTTTCCTTACGCCCGACTCAACCGCCAACGGCTACGACAACGTTGCCGGCGCCAAGAACTGGCAGGCCGGAAAGTCAAAGTATTACGGAAGATTCAACCAAGGCGTCGTAACGCTAAACTTGGTTGACGTAGCTTGTTCTTCCAACCGCGACCTCAACGCGTTTTGGAAAATATTCGACGAGCGCCTTGACTTGTGCTACCGCGCCTTGATGATCCGCCACAACCGCTTGATGGGAACGAAGAGCGACGTGGCGCCGATTCTTTGGCAAAACGGGGCCTTGGCGCGCTTGGCCAAAGGCGAGACAATCGACAAGCTTTTGATGGACGGATACTCCACAATCTCTTTGGGATACGCCGGCCTTTGCGAGTGCGTCCGCTACATGACAGGAAAGCCGCACACCGACCCCGCCGCCACTCCCTTTGCCCTTGAAGTGATGCGCCACATGAACGCCGCTTGCAAGGCTTGGAAAGAAAAAGAGCATATCGATTTCTCATTGTACGGAACTCCGCTTGAGTCAACGACATACAAGTTCGCCAAGTGCCTCAAAAAGCGCTTTGGCGAAATTCCCGGCGTGACCGACAAGAACTACATCACAAACTCTTACCACGTTCACGTCACCGAGCAAATGGACGCCTTTACAAAGCTTACGTTTGAGTCGCAGTTCCAAGTTCTTTCGCCGGGCGGCGCGGTTAGCTACGTTGAAGTTCCCAACATGGAAAACAACATTCCCGCGGTGATGGCGCTCCTAAGGCACATCTACGAGAACATCATGTATGCGGAGCTGAACACCAAGAGCGACTGCTGCCAAAAGTGCGGCTACACGGGCCAAATCCAAGTGGTGGCCGACCAGGACGGAAAGCTTGTTTGGGAATGCCCCAACTGCCAAAACCGCGACCAGGCCACGATGAACGTCGCCCGCCGAACTTGCGGCTACATCGGAACGCAATACTGGAACCAGGGCCGCACGCAGGAAATCAAAGAGCGCGTTCTGCACTTGTAACGCGGACTGCTGACTGACCAAGAGGCGCGACCGCAAAAAAATTGCGGCCGTCTTGGATTTTCGGGGGCTCAATGTTTTACGGCCAAATAAAAAAGTTTGACATAGCCGACGGCGAAGGAGTGCGAGTGAGCGTCTTTGTAAGCGGTTGCAAAAACGCCTGCAAGGGCTGCTTCCAGCCCGAAACATGGGACTTTGGCTACGGAAAAGAATTTACAATCGACACGGTAAACGAAGTATTGGAAGCCCTTGCAAAGCCTTTTATCCAAGGCCTTTCAATACTTGGCGGCGAGCCTTTTGAGGTGGAAAACCAACCCGACGTTTTGGAATTGATCCAAATTGTCCGGGCCAAGTTTCCAAAGAAAGACATTTGCGACTACGGCCGCCGCCACACCGGGCATACGCTTGAGATTTTGCGCTCGATAGACGTTTTGGTGGACGGCCCCTTCATCGAAGAAAAGAAAGACTTGCAGCTGGCCTTCAGGGGCTCTTCCAACCAGCGCATAATCAAAATGAAAGACTTTTGGGCGGAACGCGACGGCGACAAAAACAACTAGCAAGCCCATGAATGCGGCCGCCCAAAGATTTAGAACACGAAATCGATCTTATTTACATTCGATCCATAAATCGTCTTAAAGTCGTCGCGCATGGAGATGACGACGTAGCCGGACTCCTTCCACTTTTCGCCAAGCTTAAGCGCTTTGTCGCGGTTGGCGTGGTCGTCCTGGTCGTCGTCGGCAATCAGCATAAAGACGCGCGTCTTGTACTTTTGATTAGACAGGCAGTAATTGTGCATCGCGGAATCTCCGTCGCTGTTTCCAAAAGAGAGGACAGGAACCTTTCCGATTTCCTGCGCGATTTGCTTGACCTTGTTGGCCTTAAGATTTTTGATAAGAAGTTGGTCGGTTCTAAGAACTTTTTCGCCAACCGCGCAAGTATAATCAACGCCTTCCGACTCTCCCTGCCCGCTTGTCTTTAAAAGAACGTCCATTCCGATGACATATTCCGGCTCTATGCCGATGGAAGAAACCAAAGCGCGCGCGATAAAGCGGTCGCTGCCGGAAACCACATAAAAAGTAAAGCCCCTGCTTTTTAAATAATCAAAGACTTCGAGCATAGGCTTGTAAAAAGACTGGGCGAACGTCATGCCGGTAAAACCGTTGGGGCGCTTTTTGGCGTATTCCTTTACGTAGGCGTCAAACTCTTCGACAGTCATGCCCGAATACGCTTTAGCGGCGGCGTTCGCGTGAACCAGCTCAAAATGCGCCGGAAGTTTTTTCCCGGCTCTTACAAAATCGCGAATCGCGTTTGCCGCCGCGCGCTCGCTTTCAGACGCTTTGTCTTTGTAAGAAGGGTCGTCGAGAATGCGGTATTCTAGAATGTTGTATTCAAAGTAGGTGGGATAGAGCTCGGCCAAAATCGTTCCGTCCATGTCAAAGGTGGCGATTCTGTCTTTTTGCAGAATGAAGTTCGCCGACTTTTCGTTGGTAACATCCTCGACAAATTCCACCAACGCATTAAGGGAATCGCAGTCGTTCCAATAGGTAAAAAACTTTTTGGCGCTTTTCTTGCAGAGCGCGACGATAACAATTCTTTGTTTTTTCATAAAAAACCTCTTAGATGTTTTAGTTGGATTCATTATAGCGCAAGAGGCACAAATAAGCCACAGAATTTTACTCAGCGGACTGAGTATTTTTACTCAATGGACTGAGTAAAAATTTATGGCAAACAAAGAAATTATTTTTGTGTGGTATTGTTAGCGTCCGCTTTTAATTGGTCAAGGGCGGCGCTGACGGCAGAAGAAAAGGCCGCTTTTATCCGCTTAAACTGTTCTTTTGAAAATTTTTCACTCTCTTCTTTTTTAAATTCAAAATTGTCATCGCTAGAAAACAAAAGTTCAGGCTTAATTTCCAAAACTTCCGCAATTTGCAAAATCAAGTCAAAAGAAGGCTTTGTAAGGCCGCACTCAATATTGCCTATGGTTCCATTTGAAACATCGCAAGATTCCGCAAGTTGAGCCTGCGAAAGCCCCTTTTTTTTGCGATAAAACTTCATATTTTCTATAAAACATTTATGGTAATCAGCCATACGCTCATTTTAAATGAAAATCTTTTCTATTGATATAAATTATAAATGAGTGTATAATAAAAATGTCGCTCAGTTATAGTGAGCGAGTAAAAATGGAGGCGTTAAATGAAAAGGATTTTCACTTTAGGAATTTTGCTGGCGGTTTGTGCACTGGGAGTATTCGCGGAAGACTACAATGCAGTGCGAATTGAAGAAAACATGATTCTGCCAGATGGAAACATCGGCAAAATTTTATTTTTCAAAGACTGGAACGACGCAAAAAAATACGCAAATGACGAAAGCCAATGGAACGGATATCGTGTCTGGCCAAATCCCTTACCGTCCAAATCAGAACAGGATTTTGGACATTATACAAAATGGCACAAAGTGAATGAAAATGAAGCAATTCAAAAAATAGCAGCCATTATGAATGAAGCCGGAGCTGTATACGGAATAACATTCATACACAATGAAAAACAAATTCGACGCGCGGCGCTCACAATCAAAGGAAAAAAGATTAGATACTCCTTTATGGATTTCTTTGACGAATCGCATCCAGCGTACATTGCATCAAAAGAAAAATTTGATGACATTTTTAGTCTTGACAGTAAAAAAGGAACAACATCTGGCAGAAATTTAACATTTGAAGAACGTTTATATATGTTACGTCATCAAAACTGGCCGCTTAGTGCAACGGGAAACAGTCGTGGCGGCCGTGGCAATGGTCGTCGCGGTGGAGCATATGAACCGCCACTTATTGAAGAAGTTCGCCATATATATTATGACGACGGCAGAGAAGTTTATGGATATGTCGTAGATTTTAATGGGAATATAAGAAACGCATATTCTGGAGCTGTTTATCAATATTATTCAGTTCCTCAAGAAATTCGTGACCTTGCGTTAAAGTCATTGGAATAGGAGTTAGATTATGAAAAAGATTATTTTATTTACTTTCTTATGCACCTTAACAAGCTTATGCTTTGCATTTCAAGACGCATATGGCAATAGAGCTGGAGCGACTTATATTGGTAAAGCTAATAGTTTAAATATTAATAGCATTCTAAAAAGTCGACGAGCAGATATGATGATGGATGGAGATGTATATGAAGTAGGAAAATTGACTCGTCTTGAGAGTCAACTTGTTGGAAGCGCATTGAATGAATATGACGCAAATGTCGGAGATGTATACGGCATTACACTTGGGATTATTACATCACAAAACTCCATAAAACTTATGAATATTCTAGTTAGAATAGATAGCGTTAATGGAAATTATACATGGTGGAGCGTAGGAATGCGTTATGTTTATTTCTAGCATTTTCCATAGTTCGGAGGAACAAAAAAAATGAATTTGCTAAGCCGTTATCATTTATATTTGTATTCTCTTGGTTATAGCATAAAGTCCATTGATGACAACCATTGTTCAATTACGGACTACATGAATGCAGTTGAAGAAATTGCACGTGCGGAAAAAATGACAGTGGAAAATCTTGCAGATAAAATAGAATTGATTTTTCAACAATACAGTAAAAGCGGCGAAAAGAATTCATTACTGCCTCAGAACAACAATAAAAGAACCCTTAAAGGTTTGGAACATTTTAAGGAATTTATTTCACTTTGCAATAAGCGAAAATGAAGTAATTTATAATAAAAAAAAAGAGGAACTATGTTTTGTAAATACTGTGGAAAAGAATTAAAAGACAGCTCCAAGTTTTGTTCAAAATGTGGAAAACAACTTGCAGAAGTCTCTGTTGAAAAAATTCTTGAGAATCAGAAGATAGAAGTTGTTGAATACAATCAACAAAATAAAACGATGCAAATCATAACAGACAATTCCACTGATACCGTCAAAAATCAGAATAATTTTAATTCACGAAGCGACCAAACTTTAGGCGCTCTTGCAAAAAACAACAAAACAGTATCTGCGTTGATTGCTTTGCTTATTGTTGAGTTTATATTCTGTTGCATTCAAATTTACAGAACATCAGAAGCGTCCAATGCGTTAAAATATTATAAAAACGAAGCGGCGCAAGCGCAATATGACGCGGACAGCAAAAGCAATTCCACTTGGTACGGGGATAATTCTGGCAGACTTGCCAAAGCAAATGAAATGTGGACATATGTCGGCTATGCCGAATCTGATGTAACAACAAATGGACTGCTTTTAACTTTTTGCGGTGTAATTTTCGTTTGCACTCTATATGGCTTTTCAAAAACCGTAAAAAAGGCTAAAAAAGAAATTTTAAGTTCAAATATTGGCGAAAATTCCAAGGAGTAAAATTTATGTTTTGTGTTCATTGCGGAAACAAATTAGACGATGACGCGGTATTCTGTTCCAGCTGCGGAAAGAATGCCACTGAAAAAGCCCCAAGAGAAGAAATCAAATTCTGCAAAAACTGTGGCACGGAATTAGAAACGGATTCAGTTTTTTGCGCCAACTGCGGAAGCAAAGTTTGGGAAGAAAAAAATGAACGAAAGCCTGCTTCTTCATCGAAAAAAACACCAAAAACAAAAACGACAAAAGAGCAAGAGCAGAAAATAGATCCTGTAAAAGAAGTCGCCTCTCCCCCAGAGACAATCAAAGAGCAGGAATCTGTTGAAGACAAGCCACAAGTAGCCCCACAAAACAAAATTGAAACTGAAAATGTATATTACAATGAATTGCTAAAAGACATAAAAATAAAAGAGAGAGCGTATCTTTTGCGAAAGATGTACGGCGAAGACGCTTACCAGCATTTTTTGCAATCCAGACTTAAAGAGAAACAACAAGCAGAAGAGCAAAAAAACAAACCGCAATCCGAAACAGATTTGCAAACGAAAACGCCACCAGAACCTATTACAGAGCCAGCAATTCCCGAAAAAAAAGAAAGCGAAGTCGAGCGTTGGAAATCTGCTTTTGAAGATCAGAAACTAAAAGCAGAGAATGCGGTTGTTTGGGCATTTTTATTCGCTATAGCCGCGGTAATCGGTTTTGGAATAGCAATTTATAATTATTCATTATTGAATCCTTGAGAATTAGTATTGCATAAAAATCAAATGCCAATAAAACACATTTTTCTCTTGTTTTCCACACTACTCCTTTCCTCTCTACCCCTATCCGCGCGCCACGTATCGGAGCGGACGCACAAAATGATTCTCGCGACGCTCAAAGAAGCGCAGGGCGGCGTTTACGACTACAATGGAGACGGCCTTGTTAATTGCATTGATTACTCGTGCCTTTTCAAGCTGGCATGGGACAAAAACTATCCCGTACGAAAAAACGACTGCGGAATTGTTCGCAACTACAACGAAAAAACAGGAATGCATCACTTGTTCATTCGTGTCTTTGACGATAACCATCGAGAAATTGAAGTGGAACCTTGGGCGGAAAACAGACTGCGCTATCTTATGCGCCAAAATTGGGATTCAAAATACAATCCAAAATTCAACATTTACGGCGAAACTGACAAGTGGCTGAACACCAAAAAACGGCGTTAGGAATGCCCTTGACCGCTCCCATAAAAAAAACGGGGCCGTCCCATTCCTAGGACGGCCTCTTTTCATTTTCCACTAGATCCCGAAACAAGTTCGGGATGACAATGCGCGCTTACTTGCTCGCGCCGGGAATCTCCTTTTCAAACTCCGGGTTTCCGTGAGTGTAGCGCGGAAGAAGCTTGGGAGAGACCGCGTTGCCCTTAAT
>CADCCO010000031.1 GCA_902799965.1 uncultured Spirochaetaceae bacterium | reverse complement strand
TCGAACGACGGAACGCCGGGATAGCCCGCGCCGCTCACAGCCTGCTCGGTTGTGACAATCATTCTCTTTACGGGATAGCCGGCTTGGATAAGCGCGTGGAGCGGCATCATGTAAGTTTGGAGCGAGCAGTTTGGCTTAACGACGATAAAGCCCTTGTCCCAGCCGTGGCGCTTTTTTTGCTCCGCGATAACGTCAAGGTGCGAATAGTTGATTTCGGGAACCAGCATCGGAACGTCTTCCGTCCAGCGGTTGGCGCTGGCGTTTGAAACGACCGGGATTCCTTGGGCGGCGTAGCGCTCTTCCAAGGCCTTGATTTCATCCTTGGACATTTCCAACGCGCTGAAAACGAACTTGCACTTTCCAAGCGCCGCCTTTTCGTCGTTCGCGTCCTGGACAATCAAGTCAGCCGCGTCGGCAGGGATTTCCGCTCCGATAAGCCAGCGGTTGGCCACTGCCTCGCGGTAGGGCTTTCCGGCGGAACGGGGGCTGGCCGCGACATAGGTAACACGGAACCACGGATGGTTTTCCAACAACTTTACATAGCGCTGGCCGACCATTCCAGTCGCGCCCAAAACGCCAACATCAATTCTATTTTCTGCCATAAATAACTCCTATAAATATTTGTCAAAAGATGTCCGGGTCAAGCCCGAACATGACACAGCATGTCATTCCCGCGCTTGCTCCAGCATGTCATTCCCGCGCTTGACGCGGGAATCTTTCCGTTCTTATAGTTTGCAAGCCTGCAAAGCGGCCTTGATTACCTTCTTGGCGTTTGCGTTCACTTCAACGAGCGGAGCGCGGACGCCGCCGGCCGGAAGGCCTTTAAGGTTCATCGCGTATTTGATCGAAGTCGGGTTTCCGTCAACAAAGGCGGCCTTGAAAATCGGAAGCAAGCGGAAGTGCATTTTGCGCGCCTCGTCGAACTTGCCTTTAAGGCCAGCGTCAACCATAGCCTTGACTTCTTTGGGAGCCAAGTTGGAAACAACCGAAACAACGCCGTCGCCGCCCAATGACAAAAGCGGCAAAGTCAATCCGTCGTCTCCGCTAAGAACCGCGAAGCTTGGATGCTTGGCCTTTACTTTTGCAAGAACGTCAGTCATCTGGTTGATGTTGCCGCTGGCTTCCTTAACGCCGATGATGTTGGGCAATTCGGCGATGCGCGCCAAAGTGTCGGTGGCGATGTTGGTGCCGGTGCGGCCCTGAATGTTGTAAACCAAAATCGGAAGGCCGACCTTGCTGACAGCCGCGAAGTGGCGGTAAACGCCCTCTTGGCTGGGCTTGTTGTAATAGGGCGTGACGACCAAAGCCGCGTCGGCTCCCGCTTCCTTGGCGCGCTGGGTGTAGCGAACCGCGTCGCGAGTGTTGTTGCTTCCAGTTCCGATGATGATTGGAATGTTCTTTCCTGTCGCCTTTTTGAACGCGGCGCGCTCTTCCATTATAATGGAAATCATCTTGTCTTCTTCGTCTTCGTCAAGAGTGGGAGTTTCGCTTGTTGTGCAAAGAGGAACAAGGCCGTCGATTCCGGCTTTGAGCTGGTTTTTAACGTGTTTCCTAAATCCTTCGTAGTCAACCGCGCCGTTCTTTTTCATCGGCGTAACCATCGCTGTGTAAGTTCCCTTCAACTTTAACATATTTGCCTCCTGTCTTCACGGCTGAACGCGCGCGCAGCCGCTAGCCTCCCAATAAAATATTGCCAAATATTATAGTGATTCGCGCGAATAAATTCAACTGCCGCGCCGCGCGAACGCCGGGGCAACGCCGGTCAAGCCTTGACAAATAAAAGCGCGGGCGAATATAATTGCATTTTCTTTATCAGGAGGAACGCATGAAGAAAATTCAAGCCTTGTTGGCCGCCGCAGTCTTGGCCCTTTGTCTTTTGGCCTGCCAAAACGGCGGAGACACTTACGCCATCATCCAACAGACGCAAGTTTCTATAACGGCAACAGAGGAAAACAAAAACTTTGAAAGCATTGCAATTCCGCTGGCAGTGGGAACGGACGACAATGTAACGTACACGGTTTTCGCCCGCGTATACGACAAAAACGAATATCTTCCGTACACGGGCGTCCGCTACTGGCTGGAAGCCGTCTGCGGCGTGACGATTGAAAGCATAAGCTATTCCGACGGAGAATACACGATAACAGGCAAAGCCTTGGGAAAACCATTCCCGCTTGTCGTCAACGTCAAAAACAGCACGATTTACTGTCCGACATGGTCCGGCTTTGCGGAACCCGATCCTGGCTTGAACTTTGCCCCGTCAAACGGAAAGCCGGGAAAAATGGTTGAATCAAAGAAAGCGTTCGAAGGTCAAAAAGCCGCCACGTTCAACCTTGCAAAATACGGCTTTAAAATTTACGGCGGCATTGACGACGCCTACGCTCCCCTCTGCGTGATAAACCAGCTTTTTTCCGGCCCCATCAGGAACATGCAGCTTCTTTACAACGGAAAAAAACTTTTCCTATACTCCAAGACTGAAAACTACACGACCTTTAAGGACAGCCCTTGGTACGCGGACTTGAACAAGCGCCCCGCCGCCTTGGTGGAAGCGTCGTACAACTTGCTTTGCTTTGCCCACGACAACCTTTACGGCTGCCCCGGCTACTACGGCTTTGCCGACGACGGAAACGGCTACGCAAAGACTGACGAAGTAGCCGCGGCTGACAAGCTTTCATTTGACGCTTTGCTTATTCAGCATGACCCAGCCACAAGGGCCTTGCTAAAATCGACTTCTTACTACGATTACCTAAAGGGCTTGGCCAAGCTGACCTATTACACTTACGGCGACCAGCACGCAAGCGTAAAATGGCGGGACTTCCTTATGTTTGACAACGCGGAAATCAAAGCCGCCGTCGATGACATAGAGCAGAACGGCTGCAGCGGCAAATGGAAATTCGACAGGAAAAAATCCGGCGTAAGCCAAACAAACAGCCTAAACTACTGGCGAAAGCAACAGGGCATAATTGACGACCACAGCGCAATAAAGAGCGACAAAGTTTTGGAGCTTACAGAAGACGGAAAAACGCTGATAATCCGCTTTGACGGATTTTCACTTAACCAGAGCGGCGGCTGGAACTCTTATTACGCGAACGCCACCGCAGAGCCGGACCCCGACACCGTCGTCATGCCAAACGACACAATCACGCTCTTTTACAAGGCCTTCTATTACATCCTTCATAAATCTGGATACGAAAACGTCACGACCGTCCTCATCGACGACTCGTGCAACGGCGGCGGAGCCAAGCCGGTAATGCAGTACATCCTTTACCTCATCACGGGAAGAGGCGACGTGTATTACGACGACTTCCGCACAGGCGGCAAGTTCCACGAAATCACAAAGGCCGACTTGAACCTTGACGGAATAATTGACGCAGCCGACGAGGCCTACCGCGCCCGCCTTTTTGGAACGAGGTCCGCCACATGCCGCGGCTTGAACGTCGCGATTTTGACTTCGTTTGACTCCTTCTCTTGCGGAAACGCCCTTCCCTGCTTTGCCAAAGAGCGCGGCGTGAAAATCATCGGCGAGAGGTCCGGTGGCGGAAGCTGCGTTGTCGGCATGGGCGTGACGGCGGACGGCTTTCCCTACCACTTTTCGAGCAACAGCCGTTTGAGCGCCCAAGACTTTAGCAAAAGCGTCGAAGGCGGCGCCGAGGTGGACAAATCCCTTTTGGACGGAGACAGCTACGAAAAGTTCTACACCAACAGCGTTTTGATTGCTACGCTACAAGAGCTTTTCGGCGGCGCGTATTAACGGCCAACCGACTAGCAAAAGCAAGTGAAATGCGCTAAAATAACGCAATGAAAAAGATCGCGTTTCTTTGCTTGCTTTTGCTTGGCGGAATTTTGTCCGCGCAAGAAGTTACTCTTAACGCCGAGGGCTACGGAAAAGAAAAAAACGCCCTCGTCCCCGTAACCATTAAATGGAGCGACTCTTGGTTTGAGCCGTTCAAAGAGCCCGCCTACAGCCATTCCATCGCCCGCGCCGCCGCCGTTCTTTGCAACCTATCCTACGACGCGCACTCAAAGGGGCCAAAAAACACGCTTGTGCAAGCCTACCAAAAATTCGGCGTTCTTTTTGACGACATCGAATGGCATTACGACATCGACTACACCGACAAAACTTACGGAATAAACCAGGCGGCCTTTTCGTTGAGCCATAAAAAATTGCCGTCAGGCCGCGACTTGGTTTTTGTCTTGATACGAGGAACGCCCGGCAACGAAGAAGAGTGGCTTTCAAACATCAACATTTGCGACTCGTACAAAAAAAACAAAAACGCAAAAGACTCGGATTACCACGAAGGCTTTTACACCGCGGTGTCGCAAATATCGACTTGCCTTGAACAATTCGCGGCCAAACACGAAATCAACCTAAAGACATCTTCGATACTCATAACGGGGCATTCGCGCGGAGCGGCCTCGTCAAACCTATTGGCCGCCCTCTTGGCCGACAGAGAAGTGATTTCGACCGACCGCGCCTTTGTCTACACGTTCGCCACGCCAAACGTAACGACTCGCGCAGACGCGCATGACCCAAAGTACAACTTCATTTTCAACATAATCAACGGCGAAGACATCGTTCCCACCGTTCCGCCCAACGCAAAAAAATGGACGTTCACAAAATTCGGAGTCACGCGCGCCATCGTAAACTCTTGGAACTGCGACGACTACGAGGTTTTCAAAAACGACTACATTCCAAGAATGAACCAGCTTTACAAAAAGCTTCTGGGCCGCGAATACTATCCGTTCAACACCGGTTCGTTCATTCCATCAAAAATCGGCGACACGATGGCGGCGATAAATTCAACAAAGAGAAAATTTTACAGAGGCTTTTTCCCGCTTCACAAAAAATTGGCGAAGGCGATAGAAAAGGAATTTCCTTCAACCGTCGAACTTGAAAAGGAAAAGGCCGCGGGCATTGTAAGGGACGAAGAAAACGAGTCCGTTTCCGCAATACGAAGGCTTTTCGCCATCATAAAAAGGCACTCGGACACAAAGAACCAAGTCTTGATTGAATACAGCCTGAACGCCTTTGTCGACATGCACGCGATGCAAGCCTATTTGTCCTGGCTTATGGCGCTCGACGAAATCGACTTGTACTCAGACCGGCAAAGCACAATAGTCCGCCTTATGGGAATTTTCAACGGGGCGGTCGTTGACAGCAAGGGAAACATCTACGCGAGAATTTACGACGGCGTTCTTAGCATTCGCGAGACAAAGGCTCCCCTGGCCGCTTGGCAGCTGCCGATAGGAAACTTTGGCCCCATTTCGCTGGGCTTTCCCCATTCGGAAGAATTCTCTCTTTTGGTTTACAAAGACTCGATTCTTCCGTCGCCGATCGGAGTGCAGATTGACCGCTACGGCCCGGACGGCTTGTACTTGGGAACAATCAGCAAAAAGATTGCGGGCGGCCACATGGGAATGGTCTACAGTTTTGACATGGGCAAAAAAGCGCTGTCAAAGCCTGACGGAAGCCCCGTCTCTTACAAAAAGCTTAAAGGCCTTGACGCAAGCATAGCGATTAGGGACGGAAAGCTTAAGAACACAAACGTTTCGCACATGAGCTTTGGAACGCACATCGACAACAACGGCTATTGGGAATTTGGCATGACGAGCGGCTTGCAAAAAATTTACTTGGGAACGCTAATAGGCATAAACACCAAGAGTCCCGCCTCAATGCAATCGTTCAGCCTGGGCGTGGGAACGCAGCACTGCTTTTGGGGGCCTGTCATGCTGAACGCGGAAGCCTACGCGCGCTTTGTCCGCTACACGGACTACTATAACATCGGCGAACGACTCTTTTCAAACGACTGGTCTTTCGCTTTGGTTCCTTCCGCTCGCTTTATGTTTTCGATAAAGCCGGCAAAGCGCATTCAATTTTTTACCGCGCTTGAAATGAGCTTCCACATTCTAAGCATGAACGAAAACTTGTTCGGTTCGGGCTACAGAAATAACGGCTTTACTCCTTGGTACTTTACAGACAGTTTCTCAATATCGCCTTCAGTTCAATTTGGATTTAAATTATGAGCGGATCAACATTCGGAAAAATTTTTAAAGCGACGACTTTTGGCGAAAGCCACGGAACGGCGCTTGGCGTAGTGGTTGACGGAGTTCCCGCGGGAACAAAAATCGACTTGGAAAAAATTCAAGAGCGCTTGGACCGCCGCCGACCCGGAGCTAAAGCCGGCGGAAAATTCAACGCGGCCGTAACAGCGCGAAGCGAAGCCGACAAGGCCGAAATTCTAAGCGGCGTGTTCGAGGGAAAGGCGGAGGGAACTCCAATCGCGATTGAAATCAGGAACACGTCGCAGCATTCAAGCGACTACTCAAACTTAAAGGACGCTTTTAGGCCTGGCCACGCGGACTACACTTACTTTGAAAAATACGGCTTCCGCGACTATCGGGGCGGCGGACGCGCCAGCGGAAGGGAAACTTGCGCCCGCGTCGCGGCCGGAGCGCTTGCCCTGCAATTTTTGGAGCAGGAGCTTGGAAAAAAATTTTCGATAACGGCCTACACTTTGCGCGCCGCGGGAATCTCTTGCAAGAACATTGACCTAAAAGTTATCGAGCAAAACCCATTGCGGGCGGCAGACCTTGACGCCGCCCGCGCCATGCAGGAAAAAATCGAGGCTTTAAGGGCGGCCGGAGACTCGGCGGGCGGCATTGTGGAATGCGTCGTAAAAGGAGTTCCGGCGGGGCTTGGCGAGCCTGTCTTTGAAAAGCTTGACGCGCAGCTGGCCGCCGCCATGCTCAGCATAGGCGCGGTCAAAGGCATAGAATTTGGCGCGGGCTTTGCCGCCTGCGACATGACAGGAAGCCAAAACAACGACGAAATTTTTGTCAAAGGAACAAAAGCCGCGTTTAAGACAAACAACGCGGGCGGCCTTTTGGGAGGAATTTCAAACGGCGCGGAAATAATTTTCAGGCTTGCGATTAAGCCCGTGCCCAGCGTTTTTGTGGAGCAGGAAACCGTCAAAATGAAGGGAGCAAAATTGGTCGATACAAAACTGCAGATTAAGGGACGGCACGACGTTTGCCTTTGCCCGCGCATAGTTCCGGTCGTTGAAGCGATGGCCGCGCTGACTCTTGCCGACGCGCTCTTGCAAAACCGCGCCGCCCGCATTTAGGCCTTGCAAGACCTTAACGGCGGCCGCTAGCGCAGGCGGCTAATCGTTACGACTTCCGCGCCGGTGGCGAAAATCTCGTTTATAATCAAGTCGAATTTTTCGTACAAAAGGCTTCCCGAAAGGCGGGCGCTGCCGGCGCTAATCGCGATTACGCGCGGGTCGCCAAAGTCTATGTAATGATAGCCCGCCGCCAAGCCTTCAAACCTTATTTTTTCGTCAAACTTGTTGTAGGGCGCGTGCCAATAAAGGCTCAATTCGCTTCCGGTCGTTTGGTAGAATTCGTCCTCCAGGCGCGCCAAGCCTTTTGAAATGAACTTGGGGTCGCCGTAAACCGCCTTGTTGGTCAAGTCGATGTTGTTGAAAAAAATCGCCGCGCACTCGTGGCCGCTCTTGGCGATTTCCTTTGTTTCGTCGGGATAGCGGCGAATGAATTCTCCGTTAAAGAAAAAGCTGCACTTTAGGTCGTAATTGTGGCAAACGGCGATAATCGCGTTCAAGCCGTCGGGATTTTCGTCCGCGTCAAAGACAAGCGCGGCTTGCCTGTTTTCGTTGACCGAAGCGGCGGCGCGGGGAACAAGCGGCGTTGTGGTGATTTTTCCGGCCAGCGTTCTGACATAAAGCGCGTTGCCGTACAAGGCGTTGCGGGTCGTTCCGCAAAAGACGCGGTAGTCGGCGTTTTGCAAATTGGCCTTTCGCTCGTCGCATTCTTCAAGCCGCCAAGAGCCTTCGCTTTCGTTAAGAACAAAATTCTCTTTGTCAACGCCGTTGGAAAAAACAATTTCGCCGCCGTCGTTCCACCAAGCCTTTTTGGCGCTTGACGGGAACAAAGTTTCCGAAGAATAGTCGGCAAGCGAAAGGCGGGTGACGTTGCGCTCTCCGCCCAGAATAAGGCTGCCGTTGTCGCGCCAAACAATCGAAAGAATTTTTTCGCCGTTGACCTCATGGTAAAGCGAAAAGTCGGCCGCCGAATATATGTAAGTGTTCTGGCCGGTCGTGATGGCCACATACATCTTGTCGGGGCTGATTGAAATTCCGTTGTGGGTGTCCTTTACGAAAACGCGCCGCGTAAGCCGGCCGCTTGTGCCGATTGTGTAAATGGCGGAACGCTGGCGGCCGCTTCCAATCTGCGCGAGCTTGGCGCACAAAACGGCCTCTCCCGCCTTGTTCCAGAACACGTCAAATTTCAAGGGAGTGGAATCCATTTCGGCAAAAGAGCAGGAATACAAAATCTTCAAAAAGGCGCCGCCCTCTTGATTTTTGCGCCTCTGGTAATAAGAAACGACTTCGTCGCCGCGTATAACCACAAGCTCCGACGCATCCTTGTTGACCCAAAAGCGGTCTCTTGTTCCGTCAAACCAGTGGGGAATGCGGCCCACGATTTTTCCTATTTGAATGAAGTCCGCGTAAAGGCCCAGCGTAAAAAGCTCTTTTATGTCGACTTGGAAAATCAAGTCCTTGGAAACGTAAATGATAATTCCGTTGTCGTTCCATGCGACGCTGTGAATCGTTCCGCTTCCAAGCCTTCTGAATTCTTCTTGAATCAAAACGCCTTTAAAAAGCATTTCGGGATTGCAAAAATAAATCGAGCCGTTTTTTTCGTAAAGGAAATTGCTGCCGTCCGGCGACCATTTTACGGGAACGGCGGAATAGCTAAAAGGCGCCTTGTCGTTTAAAACAATTTTTTTGCCGGAAGAAGTTTCCGTAACCAGCAGGCGGCCCCTGAACACGTCGACGCGCTCCAACTCGCAATACCACCGTCCTGTGGCGCTGATTTCCGCCGGCAAGGGAGAAGCGGCGTTTTCAGGGATGACGGCGGCGCGGCCAATCCAATCCAATTTTTTTTGCTTAAAGTCATAGACGGCGCGGCCGTAGCGGTTTCGCACCAAAAGTTTTTGCGCGCCGCCAAAAACAGCCATGCGCTCAGGAAAGCAAGTCAGCGCGCGAGGAAAATATTCGGCCTTGCCGCCTTTTATCTTTCCCTTAAAGATTGTCGAGTATTCAGCCGCGCCGGAAAACTTGTGGTCCAGCGCGAACAAAAGCTCGTCGTTGTCGTTTAAATTTGCGGACGAAAAAGTTATCTCGCAAAAGAGCGGCGCGCAAAAAAGAGCGGCGGCAAAAAGCGCGAGAAAAAAAATTTTAGTCCGGCAAAAAAAATTCATTTATGCATCTCCATGCTTAGGGCAAGAACGCCCAATTCCTTTTCCAAATTATCCAGCGTTTCTTCCATTTTTTCAAGCCGCGCGAAATGCTTTTCAAGCTGCTCCTCTTCTATTCGCTCAAAGGCCGACTCAACCGCTTCCTCGCAGTCTTCGTCGGTCACACGGCTTCTTCCGCACCAAGGGCAAAAAACGTAATCCTTTTCAATCGTTCGTCCGCAGCCGCCGCAAACGCAAACGGCGGTCATTTTTGGAAATTCCATTTATAAACTCCTATTTTATCAAAGTCAGCGGGTCGACGACCTTGCCGTTTTTGTAAACCGTCCAGTGCAAGTGGGGGCCGGTCGAATATCCAGTCGATCCGACAAGGCCGATTTTTTGTCCTTGCTGAACATAGTCGCCTGTCGAAGAAATTCTTTTTGACATGTGGCCGTACAAAGTTTGGAAGCCGTTTCCGTGGTCGATGATGACGTAATTTCCGTAAATGCGCGAAAAGCCGCCCTGCAAAACTTTTCCGCCCAGCGCCGCGTAAATCGGAGTGCCGGTCGGGCAGGCCATGTCAAGGCCGGGATGGAATTGCTTTACGCCTGTAAATGGATCGCCGCGCCAGCCGCACTTTGAGGTTAGCCGCCACTTTGTCTTTAGCGGAACCGCCCACGTCTCGCCCATCGCGCGGCGCAAGGTTTCGCGATCAAGCTTGGCGCCGGGAATAAAAAGCTCTTGGCCGACAGCCAATTCAAGCGAGTCCAAGTCGTTTGCGTCAAGAATGTCTTCCACTGCGGCGCCGTACTTGGCTGAGATTCCTTGGATTGTGTTTCCGGACTTGACTTGAATTTTCAATCCGTCGCAAGAAGGAATCACGAGCGTTTGGCCCGAATACACTTGGCGAACGTTTTGAATTCCGTTTGCCGCGATGATTGTGGAAATGTTTTTTAGGCCAAACTTGCGAGCGATTCCGCCCACAGTCTCGCCGGCCTGCACCTTGTGCTTTTTATAGGTGACTTTTTGCTGAATCAATGAAGAAGAAGCCGCGCCGGCGATGTTTCCGTCGTCGTCAATCGCCTCTCCCGAACTGAGCGCGAATTTTGACATCGACTCGCGCAAAAAGGCCATTTCGTCAACGGCTTCGTTTTTTAGCGAAAGGGGGTTGGCCCGGCTTTCCATAAGCTCAAGGGCCTTGTTGGCGCCAAACGGGATAAGGGCCGCGACAGCAAAAAGCGGAAGCAGCCACAAAAAGGAGCCTATTTTCTTTAGCGCCAAAGCGGGATAAAAGCGCTTTATCTCAACGCGCGGAAGTTCTATTTTGGGAAAGGAAAAGCGGCCCGCCCTGACTGCGGCCGACCCGCCGACATAACTTATTATTTCCATAATTCAATTATCGGAATATAGAAAAAAACTTTTAGAAAAAAAGAAATGGCGTTGACTTTTTGCCTTTTTTTCATCAAAATAATTTTTGGAGAAAAAATATGAAATTCACACAAAAACTGGCGATTCTTTCAATATTCACAGCCGCAACTCTTTTTTCTTGCAAAGAAAGCGGCAACACAACGCCGATAATTCCCGTTCCGGGCGACGACAGCGTTCCCCCAAAATACGCGCTAAAAATGACGATTGACGCGACCGACAAAAACATCAAAGCCGATGGCAAAGCGATAATCGACTCAAACGGAGGCGACGAAAAGACGGACTCCACGGGAACAATCGTCGCGAACACAGAAGAAGGAAAAACAACCGCGGAAGGGCACGAGCTTGAAGTTCAGCAGTGCGGAAAGAGGCTCTTCAAAAACATTACCTTGGGACTGAGCGGCAACGAGGGCTTTAGGACAAACATCGTCCTTAAAGCAAAGGACGGCGTTTGGCTGAATTCCGACACAAAGAGAGTAGCCGAAGCCGGAATCATTTTTGACATCAACGTCTACAAAGACACCGACAAAAAAAACATTTACGACTTTTTCCTGTTGAAATTCCAGCCCGAAATCACGGACGGAAATTTTTCCGGAATAACTTGCTTTTTTGAGCGCTATTCAGGCGTAAAGAAATACAAGAGCGGAATTTATTCGGGCCACGCCAAAGCTGAGTCGCTTGGCAACAAATACATTCAAGACGTGGACGCGAGCAACGTTCTTAAAACGCCCGGAACTTGGCTTTCGACTCTTTACACTCCTGTTGACAAAAAGACCTGCAAAAAGGCGCTGGCCAAAGGCAGCGACTACTACTTGGACAACGACGGAAACGCGGTCATAGGCGTTGACGTAAAACAGTCTCCCAAAGGCGTTTACAACGTGAAAATCGGAAAAATCAGCTACAAAGTCGGCGAAGAGGCAAAAGCCTTTGACATGAAGGCTTTCAGGCAAAGCTGGACAACTTCGTTTGTCGAAAATTCCGTAATGGGAATCGGCGGCGAAACAAAGACAAAAACAGGCGGCGCAGGATACATCAAACCTACTGGTGGATATGACCACTGGACTCACGTAAAAAGCGGCGACAAAGACTCAAACCTTAAGGGAGCCGCGATGGCTTACGGATTCGCCCCGCAAGGAACAAAGCCCGTGGTTTCATACTACACTTGCTCCACCAAAACAAAGTCAAACGAAGAGGCAAAAGCCAACACTGACTTTGTGGGAGAATGGAATGTCGCCAACGACATTGAAATCTTGGACAACGCGCAGGACACAGTTCTCTACGAAGACGGCAACGTAATCCACGAATACGTCTTCTTCTAAGCCAGGACTCGCGAGCGGACATGTAAACATTACCACTAGCAAAACCAAATCAAATTCATTATAATGATTTGGTATGAAAGCTATAGAATTAGAGAAAGCGTACAATCCAAAAGACTTTGAAGATAGAATTTACAAGGACTGGGAAAGCAAGGGCTGCTTTAAGCCTGCCTCAGACCCCGCCAGCCCCATTCACGCGGAATGGGAATGCAAATGCAAGGACTGCGAAAAAAATTCCGCCCTTTATTCCGTGGTGATTCCGCCGCCCAACGTGACCGGCGTTTTGCACATGGGCCACGGCCTTAACAACACCCTGCAGGACATCGTCGTCCGCTACCACCGCATGAAGGGCGACAACACCCTTTGGCTTACAGGAACCGACCACGCGGGAATCGCGACGCAGAACGTCGTGGAGCGCGCGCTCAAAAAAGAAGGAAAGACCCGCTACGACTTGGGCCGCGAAAAGCTTGTCGAGCGCACTTGGCAAGTGACCCACGAGCACCACGACATAATCGTAAAGCAGCAGCGCAAATTGGGCAACTCAACCGACTGGGAGCGCGAACGCTTTACCTACGACGAAGGCTTGAGCAAAGCCGTCCGCGACGTGTTCGTCACCCTTTACGAGCGCGGCCTTATGTACAAGGGACAGAGGCTTGTCAACTGGTGCCCCCGCTGCGGAACCGCCTTGGCCGACGACGAAGTTGACCACGAGGACACGCAGGGAGCGATGTACCACATCTACTACGAGTACGCCGACGGAAGCGGAAAAATAGAAGTGGCCACTACCCGCCCCGAAACTTTCTTTGGCGACACGGCCGTCGCCGTAAACCCCACCGACGAGCGCTACACCGCCCTTGTCGGCAAAAAGCTTAAGCTTCCGATTACAGGAAAAGAAATTCCAATCATCGCCGACGAATACGTTGACAAAGAGTTTGGAACCGGAATGGTAAAAATCACGCCGGCCCACGACCCCAACGACTGGGAAGTCGGAAAGCGCCACAATTTGGAAGTGGTCAACTTGCTCACTCCCGACGGCCGCTTGAACGAAAACGTTCCCGAAAAATACCGAGGCCTCAAGCCGGAAGCCGCGCGCAAAATGGTAATCGAAGACTTGACCGAAGCCGGCTTGTTCAAGGGCGAAGAAAAAATGGTTCACTCGGTGGGCCACTGCTACCGCTGCAAAACAATCGTCGAGCCGTATTTGTCTTACCAATGGTTCGTAAAAATGAAGCCGCTCGCCGACAAGGCGCTCAAGGCTTGGAAAGACGGCGACATCGTATTCTACCCGCGCAAGTGGGAAAACACATACACCCACTGGATGGAAAACATCCGCGACTGGTGCGTCAGCCGCCAGATTTGGTGGGGCCACCGCATTCCCGCTTGGTACTGCCAAAAGTGCGGCGAGCTTATCGTAAGCCGCGAAGATCCTTCTAAGTGCCCAAAGTGCGGCGCCGGCGCGGACCAGCTTAAGCAAGACGAAGACGTTTTGGACACTTGGTTCAGCTCTTGGCTTTGGCCATTCAGCACTTTGGGCTGGCCGGAAAAAACAGCCGACTTTGAAACCTTCTATCCGACAACCGCGCTTGTAACCGCCTACGACATTATTTTCTTCTGGGTAAGCCGAATGATTATGGCCGGCCTTGAGTTCACCGGCAAGGCGCCTTTCCACGACATTTACATTCACGGCTTGGTTCGCGACAAGCAGGGCCGCAAAATGTCAAAGTCTTTGGGCAACGGAATGGATCCGCTTGAAATTATCGATATGTACGGCGCCGACGCGCTCAAGTTCACTTTGGGCTTTATGTGCGCGCAAGGCCAAGACATTTTGATTGACAAAGATTCCTTTAAGTTGGGAAGCCGTTTTTGCAACAAAGTTTGGAACGCGAGCCGCTACCTCTTGGGCAACCTTGAGGGCCGCAACTTGATTCCCGTCACCGACGCGGACTTGACCGAGCTTGACAAATGGATTTACGCGCGCTTGGACAACGCGGCCCGGCTTTCGCGCGCGGCGCTTGAAGGCTACCGCTACAACGACGCGGCCAGCGCCTTGATGGAATATTTCTGGAACGAGTTCTGCGATTGGTACGTCGAGGCGACAAAGCTCAACTTTAAGAACGGCGACGACCATGAAAAGGACAGGCAGGCCAGCGTTCTTATGAACATCCTGGAAGAAAACTTGCGCCTGCTGCATCCCTTCCTTCCTTTCGTCACGGAAGAAATATATTCAAAGCTTCCGATGGCCGAAATTGCCGAAAACCGAAAGAAGGCCGGCGCGCAAAAAGTCGCCTCGAACAGCGAATACAAGGGACTCCTTATCGACGCGCCCTACCCCGAAGCGAACGACGCGCGAAAGAACGCCGCGATTGAAGAGCGCTTTGACGCTTTGAAAGACTTGATTGGAAAGACGCGCGCGCTCCGCGCCGAATGCGGCCTTGACCCGGCGGCAAAATTGAACATGGCGATAATCGTAAAGGCCGGAAGCGCCGCCGAAGTTTGCAAAGAAAAGACCGACATGATTGAATTGCTCGCAGGAATGAAGCAAGTTGAATTTGTTGGCGCAAAGCCCGCGCGCGCGATTGGAACGGTTGGAAGCGGCTTTGAGGCTTTCCTAATCGTTGACGAAAGCGTTAACCTTGAGGCGCTCAAAGCCAAGTTCAACAAGGAAATCGAAACGCAGACAAAATACGCGCAAAACTCGGAGCGCAAGCTTAGCGGAAACTTTGCCCAGCACGCGCCCGCGGAATTGGTTGAGGAAGAAAAGAAAAAGCTTGCCGAATGCCAAAACCGCATAGAGAAATTGCAGTCGTATTTGCAAAGCCTTTAAGGCTGGCAAAAGCGCGGCGCGAGGAAAGGAGGCAAGCTGATGGCTAAATATGAAATGCAAGTGAACAGAAGCGGAGCGATGGCGCAAAAAGCCATGCTCACGCTGCGAGACATTTACCTTGCGCCCTACATGCAGCTTGCCACCGCCTTGATTGGAAAGGAGCGCCGCGCGGGAGGAAACATGTTCCGCCACCAGCTGGACACGATGACGATTCTGATCGACTACGGCTACATCGACAGCGTGTTGCTCAAAGCCTCCTGCATCCACGACGTTGTGGAAGACATTCCGGGCTTTGACACAAACAGCATAATCAACGTTGACGAAGAGGGCGAAGACGTTTACCGCCTTGTGCTTGAAGTGACCCGCCGCAAGCAAGAGGACAAGCCAGCCTTTTTGCGCCGCATCATTAACGAAGGAAGCCAAAAGGCCAAGATTCTTAAAACCGCCGACCGCATTTCAAACATGATCAGCTTGGGCTACGTGACCGACCCAAAGTTCATCGAGCGCTATTGCGACGAGACCGAGTTTTTCATCTTCCCCATCGCGCTTGAAATCGACTACAATATGTATCAGGAGCTTATCAGCCTTGTTATGACGAGGCGCAAGTACTTGGAAGATTCAGGGTATATAAAATGAAAAGATGTCCGGGTCAAGCCCGAACATGACATATAGAAAGACCATAACTGCGCGCCGACATTCCTGTCATTGTCGGGCTTGACCCGACAATCCTTTTTGAATCTCATTCCTAGCGTCGAGGCGGGCGAGCATGAGCAAGTCGCGGTCGCGGCTTAGGTCGGCGATTTCCAATTCCAAGGCGCCGGACTGGGCGGTTCCGTTTATTTGGCCGGGGCCGCGCAGCTTTAGGTCTTCTTCCGCAATGTAAAAGCCGTCTGTGCTTTGGCGCAAAATTTTCATGCGCTCGATTCCGTTTTGGGTAATGCTGTTTCTGTAAATCAAAAAGCAATAGCTTTGCTCGCTTCCGCGGCCGACGCGCCCGCGCAATTGGTGCAGCTGCGCAAGGCCAAAACAGTCGGCTTGCTCCACAACCATGCAGCTGGCGTTGGGAACGTCAACGCCGACTTCAACGACAGTCGTCGCCGCGAGGATTTGAATTTTGTTTTGGCGGAAGTCGTTCAAAATTTTTGTCTGCTCCTCTTCGGGAATTTTTGAATGAAGAAGAGCGCAGCGATAATTTGGGAAGACGTTTTTTGAAAGGTTGTCGAAGGCGGCGGTCGCGGATTTAATTTCATTATCATCAGAACCTTCATAGCAACGGTCAAGGCACGCTTCGCTCAAGGCCTTGACTCGTTCCTTTTGCGGCGCGTCAAAAATTGTCGCGCCGCAATCATCGCCAATCGCTGGGTAGACAAAGTAGGCTTGGCGGCCTTTTTGCAATTCCCTGGCGACGGCGGCGTAGGCGTTGGCTTCGTGGCCTTGCGCGACAAGGTAAGTCGTAATCGGCTTTCTGCCGGCGGGAAGGCTTTTTATCACGCTAACGTCAAGGTCGCCGTAAACGGTGAGCGCAAGGCTTTGCGGAATCGGCGTGGCGCTCATCATCAAAAGATGCGGCGAAACGTAGAGCCGCTTTCCTGCCGCCGCGCCGCCATCCGCTCCATCCGCGTAAGGAACGGCAATCGCCCTGCCCTTTTCCACGATCGCTTGCCGCTGCATCACGCCAAAGCGGTGCTGCTCGTCGATGACAACCAGCTGCAAGTCCTTGTAAACCGTCGTTCTGCTGAACAAAGCGTGCGTTCCGACCAAAATGTTTATCTCGCCGTTTTTGAGCGCCTTTAATAGCGGGGCGCGCGCGGCGGCGGAAATCGTTCCGCTTAAAAAGGCGGCGCGGACTCCGACCGGCTCCAAAAGCCGAGCGATTGTGTCGGCGTGCTGCTTGGCCAAAATTTCCGTGGGCGCCATGACCGCGCACTGGCCGCCCCAATCCACGGCGCGAAGGCAGGCAAAGACGGCGACCAAAGTTTTTCCCGCGCCCACGTCGCCTTGCAAAAGCCGCTGCATTGTCCAAGGCGCTTTGAATGTTGAACCATGCGTGCCGCAATAGCCTTTAAGAAGTTCGCAACGTTCCTGGTAGCCGCGGTCGATGTCGCTGTTGATTTGCGCGATGGCGGCCATTTGGTCTTTGGTGAGCGCGAAGGGAAGCCTGTCCAAGAGCTCGGCTTGGCGGGGCGAAAAGCCGCCGCCAGCGTTTTGGGCTTGCGATGAATTTTGGTCTAACGTCGTGGCATTTAGGTCTTGAACCTCATTTAAGTTTGCGGCGGGGAGCTGTCCCTTGCGCTCCAAGGCGCGCGACAAAACTGTTTTTTGCAAGTCGAACAATTCTTGGTAAATAAGCGTCCGGCGGGCGGCGGCCAGCTGGTCAAAGCCGCTTGGCTGGTGAACCGCGCGAATGGCGTCGCGCATTGGCATTAGGGAACGCCGCTCGATTATGTCTTGGCTCAACTCGTTGTCAATCGCGCCCGCGCATTGCGACAGCGCGGCGGAAACGGCCTTTGCGACTTTCTTTTGACTTAGGCCGCCGCTCAACCGGTAAACGGGAATGATTCCGCTTGCGGGGAGCGGAACGCTTTCATAGTCGGAAAGGTTTCCGCCGTCCGCCAAAAGTTCGGCCTCAAAGGAACTGGACTGCAAGTCGTTGTACTTTACGAAAAAGCTTCCAGTGACAGAAATGATTGAGCCGACAGGAAAAGACTTTTCCAAAAAGGGCCGGTTAAAGCAAATCAACGACGCCCGCGCCGTTTTGTCTTGGATTAAAATTTTAAGCGTCTTCATCTTGCCGTAGCCAAACCATTCATGGGCGACTACCTTTGCGGCGGTGTGGACTTCCTTGGCCGTCTCAAACTGGCTCAAATAAATTCTTTTTGTTCTGTCCTTGTAAGAGCGCGGAAAAAATTTCAGCAAGTCGCAAATCGTAAAAACGTTCAAGGCGGCGAATTGCTTTTGCATTGCCGGCCCCACTCCGGGCAAGGTTGAGACAGGCGTTTGGATTTCAGAAAGCTTCATGCGGCGCGCCTTGCGGGTTCAAGCTAAAATGGAATGAGGGCGCAAAGGCGAAGCAAGCCCCGCATAACAATCTCGCAGCCGACGCGCAAAAGAAGAACCACGACGATGGCAAGAATAAGCGCGTTCTTGTAAGCGATGGGCCGGCCGCCTGAAAAAAACTTTGTAATTGAATAAACGAAGGGATTCAAGTGAACGTCAATCTGCGGCCACACCGAAGACGAGCGGTCGGCGCCCGTCAAAAAAACAATCAGGCGGACAGCCAAAACGATTATCAAAAACACGATGATAGACCCGACGACAGACCACGCCATTTGAATGACCAGCGCCAAAAGCGACGCAAACGAAAGCCTGGCGCCCGCGCTCAAATTTTGCATGACGTAAGAGGCCATCGTCAAAACAGAAAGCGCCAAGAGCGGCGAAAAGTCAAAAGCGCCAAAACGCAGCCAACCCGCTCGAAACAAGTTCAAAAACGGATCGCAAAGCGCGCAAAGAAAACGGCCCGCGCCGCTTTCCGCCGCGCCGGGAATCCAAGTCAACACAATGCGAGCCGCGCACATGAGCGAATAAATCGAAAAGGCCGCAGCCAAAATTCTAAAAACATAAAGCATAAAAACCTCACGCAGTCCAAACTTCTTTTACGGAACTTTGCGCTTCAAGCTCCGACAAAAATTCTTTGTCAGACGGAACGAGCGCCTGGCTGTTGGCCTTGACAATGTAAGGGCCTTGGCTGGTGTCGATATGAAAATACAAGGAGCAGCTTCCCTGCCGCGAAAGCAAAAAGTCCCGCAACTCCTGCATTTTAACCGCGTCTTGAATTTGGCCTTCAAGCTGAACATGAACTTGCTGGATGGACTTTTCCTTTAGCGAATTCAAGTCAAGCAGTTCGTCGACCAAGAACGAAGGCGTTTCGCGGCTTCCGTCAATCTTGCCTTTTAACGCGACAATTTTTTCAACGGCGACTTGCGTACGCATGACCGCCCAAGTTTTTGGAAAGAAAGTCACGTCTATAAAGCCCGCCATGTCTTGCAATTTTCCAAAGGCCATGTCGTCGCCCTTCTTGGTTCTAAAGGGCTTTAGTTCCGTTATCATTCCAACGGCAACGTAAGACTTGCCCGAATCGCGCCGCTTCCAGCGCTCGCTTTCCGGGATTGAAGAAGCCAGCGCCAAAGCGTTCTTTCCTTCGCGCTCGATGTTTTGGCTTGTAAGCGTGGCGCATTTTTCTATCAAAGTTCTATAGTCGTCCAGCGGATGCCCCGAAACGTAAATGCCGATGCACTCCATTTCTTGATTGAGCTTTTCCATTTTAGGAAGGTCTTCAACTTCCTCAAAGACAAAGTCGCTGAATTCTTTTTCGCCCGCCATCTCAAAAAGCGAGGCGCCCTCTTCCTTGCTGCGCTTCATCTGTTCCACATATGAAACCGCGCGCTCCATGTTTTGCAAAAGCGTCGGCCTGTTTTGCCCAAGGTTGTCAAAGGCGCCTGTCTTTATCAAAACTTCAAGCGCGCGCTTGTTGACAGTCTTCAAGTCGACGCGCTCCAAAAAGTCCATGAAACTTTTGTAAGGCCCGTTCTTTTCGCGCTCTTCAACAACGTTTTGGCTGGCCGCGTCGCCCATGCCCTTTATGCCTTTAAGGCCAAAAACGATGTGGCCGTCAACAACGTCAAAGACAATCGCCGAACGGTTCACGTCGGGCGCGTCGACAGGTATTCCCATGCGGCGCGCCTCTTGAATGTAAACCGGCAAAGTGTCGGTTGAAGTGATTTCGTTTGTAAGGTTGGCCGCCATGAACTCGGCGGGCTTGTGGCACTTTAGCCAAGCGGTTCTGTAAGCCAAGACGGAATAAGCCGCCGCGTGCGACTTGTTGAAGCCGTAGCCGGCAAAAGGAACCATAATGTCAAAGATTTCGTCGGCGTGCTCTTTTGTGTGGCCAAGCTTCATCGCGCCTTCTTCAAACTCTTTTTTCTTTCCCATCAAGACGTCGATTTTTTTCTTACCCATCGCGCGGCGCAACATATCCGCGCCGCCAAGGCTAAAGCCCGCGATGATTTGCGCCACTTTCATAACCTGCTCTTGGTAAACCATTACGCCGTAAGTTTCTTTCAGCAAGTCTTCAAGCGCGGGGTCGGGATAAGCGATTGTTTCCGGATGCCACTTTCCTTCCATGTATTTTGGAATGTAGTCCATAGGACCGGGACGGTAAAGCGCGTTCAACGCGACAAGGTCGTCCAATTTTTCGGGCTGGAACTGCTTTAGAATTTTTTGCATGCCCGGCGACTCAAACTGGAAGATCGCCACGCTGTCGCCCCTGGAAAGCATTTTAAAAGTTTCCTCGTCGGCCTCGGAAACGTCTTCGGTTTTAAATTCAGGCTCGCCGGGCTTTCTATGCTTGTTCACAATGTCTTCGGCGTAGCGAATCAACGAAAGGGTCTTTAGTCCAAGATAGTCAAACTTTACGAGGCCGCACGGCTCGATTATGTCCATAGTGTACTGAACGCCCACTTCGCCCGTCTTGGGGTCTTTGAAAACCGGCGCCCAGTCTGGAAGCGGCGTAAGGCCGATAACCATTCCCGAAGCGTGGAGGCCCGTGTTGCGCTTGACGCCTTCAAGCTTTAGCGCCAGCTCAAAAAGCTTTGTGTAGCGCGGGTCGTCCTTGTAGGGAATCAAGCCGCCGCCCGACGGATGCTTTTCTGTCGGAGGCGAAAGCGCGTCCTTTAATGTAATTTTTAAGTCGTCGTCGGGTATGCATTTTTTTAGCATTGCCACTTCGCTAAGCGGAATGCCAAGGACGCGGCCAATGTCGGCGATGCAGTTCTTGGGCTTTAAGGTGCCGAACGTCACGATGTGGCCCACGCACTCGTCGCCGTAAAGGTCGCGCGTGTGCTGGATTATTTCTTGCCTAAAGTCGAAGTCCATGTCAACGTCAAAGTCGGGCATCGACACGCGCTCTGGATTTAGGAAGCGCTCGAAAATCAATCCGTAGCGGAAGGGATCCAAGTCCGTTATTTCCATGCAGTAGGCGACGAGGCTTCCCGCGCCCGAACCGCGTCCCGGCCCAATCGGTATGTAATGCTTGGGGCAATTGTGAACCGTGTCGGTCAGCGACTTAGACCAGTGGATGAATTCCCACACAATCAAAAAGTAGCCCGAAAAGCCCATGCCAAAAATCGTGTTCATCTCGTAGTCGGCTCGCTCGCGAATTTCGGGCGTGATTTCCTTGTAGCGCTTTTTTAGGCCTTCCTCAACCAAGTATTTTACGTAATCGTTTTGGTCGCTCTGGTAGTCGTCGCCGTGCGTGCGGAATTCTTGCGGAAGCTCAAAGCGCGGAAGACAGCCTTTTAGTTCCGGCGTTGAGTATTGCCGTATCGTAAGGTTGCACATGTTGGCAATCTTGATTGTGTTGTCGTAGGCTTCGGGAACTTCAGGAAAAAGCTGCCGCATTTCGGCTTCGGTCTTGAAGTACCAGTTGTCCAAGTCCATGTCGCCGCCCATTTTTTGGTGCGGTTCGTTCAAGAGGTTTTTAAAGCCGATGCATCGAAGCGCGTCCTGCGCCTCCGCGTCCTCTTTGAATGTCGTTTGTGACGACCATCGGAATGTCCAAGTCGCGCGCGAGCTTTATCAATTTTTGGGCGGCGATTTTTTGCTCAGGAATTCCGTGGTCCTGCAGCTCGATGTAATAATGGTCGGGGCCAAAAAGCTCCTTGTACTTGCGCGCGATGTCGTAGGCTTCTTCAGTTCTTCCAGCCAAAAGATACTGGGGAATCTCCCCCTGAATGCAAGCGCTAAGGCAGATGAGACCCTCGTGCCGTTCCTTGAGCATTTCAAAGTCAATGCGGGGCTTTCCGTAGTAAAGCGCGTTTTCGTCGCAAAAGGCGCGGCTTGAAAGCCAAGACATGTTTTCGTAGCCGGTTTGGTTTTCGCACAAAAGGACAAGGTGAAAGTAATGCGCCTTGTGGCCGCCAGCCTTGGCAAAGGGAACGTCTTCTTTTTCAGTGTGGCTTCCGTAGGCCACGTAAAATTCTTCGCCGACAATCGGGTTGATTCCGTTTTTGTGGCAGAGCTTTTCAAAGTTGAGCGCGCCGAACATGTTTCCGTGGTCTGTAAGCGCGAGCGCCGGCATGTTAAGGCGCTTGGCTTTGGCCACAAGTCCGTGTGGCGCAAGAGTCCAAAAGCGAATAGTCTGAGTGAACGTGCAAATGAACAAAGCCCGCGACCGGCGTTCCTTCCGGCGCCGGCGGGAATTCGTGGTAGTCTGCCATAGATTAACAATAGTAGCGCGTTTTGCGGAATTTTTCTAGTAGGGGGGTCAAGGTCAGTCAGAAGGGCTTTCTTACCTAAACATCCGCTCCCATTCTTCGTCGCTCAAATCGCAATAGTGAATGTCTTGTTCAAAGCGGACATGGTTGAGGGAGGGAAGGCAAAAGACGGCGGCCACTTTTTGCAAGTCATGCTCGCCAAGATTGTTTCCGTGGTAAATTGTGTACAGCCCGGTGTCCTCGTGATAAACGACGCGGCCGCGAGGAATTGAAAAGTATTCCTCGCGCAATTTTGGCGGAAGGACTTTCAACTGCGTCGAACCCTTGCCAAACTCTTCCCAATATTCCGCGTGGTCTTTTGTTCCTGTAATCGCCTTGTCGTACCGCGCGCCTTCTGACAAAGGAACCGCGTGAACAAATATCGGCAATCCATAATAAAACCAAAAGATTCCGACACGCGGCTTTTCTTCCGTAAGATAGTCGTCAACCGCATACAAAAATTCCTGAATTTTGGAATCGTCATAGTAGCAATCCGCGTCGCTTTTTAATATTTTGGAATTGACAATATGCGGAAAAGCGATTGACGCGCAAGAACAAAGCGCCTGCCCCTTGCGCCAGTCCGAATGCTTTTTTCGCTCCTGTTCCGAAAACAAAACAAGCGCGTCAAGCAATTCCTTTCGTATCGCGCTTTCCTTGTAAAGCATTTTCATAACCTCCGCGACGGCTTTCTTTTCTT
>CADCCO010000030.1 GCA_902799965.1 uncultured Spirochaetaceae bacterium | reverse complement strand
CTACGCCTGCAAAGCCGTTACCGCTACCGTGGCGACGATGTCGTCTACGTTGCAGCCGCGGCTTAGGTCGTTGAGGGGCTTGGCGAAGCCTTGGCAGACCGGGCCGATGGCCATCCAGCCGCCCATGCGTTGAGCTATCTTGTAGCCGATGTTTCCCGCGTTGATGTTGGGAAAAACAAATACGTTGGCATGTCCCGCCACCGCGCTTCCGGGCGCCTTAAGCTCGCCGACTTCGGGGGCTACGGCAGCGTCAAACTGGAACTCGCCGTCGATGGCCAAGTCAGGCGCGGCTTTCTTTGCAAGCTCCGTCGCCTCCTGCACTTTTGGAACTGACTTAAAGTATTTGTCGTCGTTTCCGCTTCCCTTTGTGGAGAACGAAAGCATGGCGACGCGGGGCTCGATGCCGGCGATTTTTTTGGCGGTGTCGGCGGTGGCGACGGCGATGTCGGCCAACTGCTGAGCGTCCGGCTCAATGTTGATCGCGCAGTCGGCGAAAAGCGAAACGCCTTCCTTGATGTATGGGTTTCCGCCTTCGGGGGCGACCATGATAAAGCTTGAAGAAACGGTTGAGATGCCGGGCGCGGTCTTGATTACCTGCAAGCCGGGGCGCAAAGTGTTGGCCGTTGAGTGGCAGGCGCCGGAAACAAAGCCGTCCGCGTCGCCGGCCTTAAGGATAAGCGCTCCGAACATCGTGCGGTCTTTTTGAATGTAAGCCTTTGCGGCCGCCACGTCGGCGTATTCGGGCTGGTTGGTCTTTTTGTTGATTTTTCCTTCGCGCGCCTTGAACAAAATTTCGGCGTAGCGGTCGGCGTCGGCGCTTGTGGCCGGGTCGACGATTTTTACGCCGCTAAGGTCAACGCCCGGCGCGACGCTCTTGGCTTCTTCTTCCGTTCCCAAAAGAATAATCTTGGCGATTCCTTCTTTTACGATTTTGGAAGCGGCCTCCACCACGCGCTTGTCTTCTCCTTCGCAAAGAACGATTGTCTTTCCGGCCGCCTTGGCCTTTTTGAGCAATTCATCAACGAATGTCATTTTATGTTCTCCTATAAAACTATTGTTTCAACGCGACTTTAACAACGTTGTAGCCGCCGTTGTAAATTCCTGTCTTGTCGTTGTTCAAAATGTTCTGCACTTGCATTTTGAGCAAATCGTCTTCTTCTATAATCAACTTTAAGAAGCGATGCAAAATGATGTGGTCGTCAGCCTCTTTGGTTCCGTCTCCGATTTCGCTGCCGCGAATGGCGCCCCAAGCTTCGTGGCGGCCGACGCGCTGGATAAAAAGTTTTGGGATTGGGTAAAACGAAAGCTCTGACGGCTTTGTGACCATAAAGTCGCAAACCCGCATAAGAAGGTTTGTGCAATAGACGGCCGCGTAAAAATCCTTGTGAAGGAAAATGTGGACGCCGCTGATGGAAGCCTTTTCGGCCGCCTTTGCAAAGGCCTTGGTCTTTTTCCAGTCGCTGTGCATTTCGTAAGGAACGCCGTTTTGCTCAAGCAATTCCTTCAGCACTTGCCAGCGGCCTTCGTGGTCGCCCATGTTTATCAAGAGCGTGCAGCGCTTTTCTTCAATATATTTTTTGCAGAAGTTTGCGATGTCGCCAAATTTGTGCGCCTGCGCTCCCGCTCCGCCCATAGTCAAAAGGAAGCGGCGGCTCTCCCCGTTTTTGGCGCGCTCAAGGCGGGCCTTGCAGTCGCCCTTTATCGAACTCAAAAGCTCATAGTCAACATAGTGGCCGGTCTGGATTATGTCGCTGGCCGGAAGGCATTTTTGTATTCCATAGCCCCGCTCCATCTTTAAAAGGGAACGGTAGCCCATGTAAGCGGAAGGCGACTGCACTGTGTGGACGCTGCCCTGGACAAGCCAAAAGGCCAGGGGCAAATTGTCGGGCACCATCGAAACGACGTTCGTCATTCCGCAATGCAAGGCCGACCAGCCCACCCAAGGATGCGCGGCCACAAGGGGAATGTCCTTGGGCAGCTTTTTAAAGGCCGCCGTAAAGAGGCGGGAAATTTCCCGGTTTTGGATGGCGGAATCCAGCGTCGCGTTGGCGCGGCTTGTCACGTCTTCCCAAATGTGGTTGTTGAACCACTTGGACCTTTGCGAAAGGCGGCTAAAGGTGTTGTAAAGGCCTTCCAAGAATTTTATCGATTTTGCTATAGGCGTGTTGGAAAAAGAAAGGAAGTCCAAAATGTAGGCGCGCACGTTCATGCTGGCGGCCACGCTGGCCAGCGCTATGGCGATTCGCCAGTGGCCAAAACCCATTCGGATTGTTCCGATTACAAGGGCGTTTTTGGCGTCAACCTCGTGAATTTTCAGGGGCTTTCCGTCGTCGTCTTTTTGCGCGTCAAGGTCCTCGCGGCGAACAAGGGTCAAGGCCTTGAAGTCCTTGTAAACTTCGCCCTTGGCCACGGCCACCAAGTCCAAGCCTTCTTCCATTTGGCCGAAAATTCTTTTGCAAAGCTTGTAGGCAAGGCCGGCCTTCCAAGCGGAAAAGCGCGAAACCTTGTTGCCGAAAATCTCGTTAAACATCTTTTCTATTATATCACGACTTCTAAAAGTTGACAAGGTTCTTTTTTGCGATTATACTATTTAGAACATTTTACTGGAGAATTCCGCATGAAGAAAGAAAAGAACGCGACGCTAATCACATTCGCACTAAGCTGGGTAGGAAGAAAAAACAAAAAAATATTGGACAAGGCCGCAAAAAACTGCGCAAAGACAGAAGAAGCGACTTTGCGCGGAATCTTGGAATACGCAAAAGACACCGAATGGGGAAAAGCCCATAAATTTTCAGAAATCTTGCAAGCCAAAAGCGCGGACGAATTGTTCAGCCTTTGGCAAAAGAACGTTCCCGTCCAAGACTACGAGGACTTGCGCCCCTTCATCGAGCGCCACAAAAACGGCGAGGAAAACATTCTGTTCCCCGGAAAGCCGATGATGTACGCCACCACAAGCGGAACCACAAAGGAACCAAAATGGATTCCGATTACCCAAGCCTACTACCAAAACATTTTCAGCAAAATGTCAAAGCTTTGGCTTTACACGTTCATCATGCACAGGCCAAAAACATTTTGGGGAAAGTGCGTTTCAATCGTTGGAAAGTCAATCGAAGGCTACGCGCCCGACGGAACGGTTTGCGGCTCGGTTTCAGGCGTGACCCAGCGCGACTGCCCGGAATTCATCAAGGGCCTCTACTCCGCTCCAAGCGAAGTCTTTGCGATCAAGGACTACACGGCGCGCTACTACGCCCTTATGAGAAGCGGCATTGAGCAGAACGTTTCGCTTTTGATTACCGCGAACCCTTCCACAATCATCGAATTGCAAAAGAACGTCGACCAATACTTGGACGACTACATCGACGACATCGAGCATGGAACCTTGAGCGCCAAGATGAACATCGAGCCGGAGAACCGCGCCGCGCTGGAAAAATGCTACAAGCCAAACCCGGCCCGCGCCGCCGAGCTTCGCGCGCTGAAAGAAAAATACGGCCGCCTTTTGCCCAAGCATTACTGGCCCAACTTGCAGTCGCTCACCACTTGGCATTGCGGAAACACAAGCGTTTACAAGGACAAGTACAAGGACTTTTTCCCGGAGCAAACGCTTGACCAAGAATTCGGATATTTTTCAAGCGAATGCCGCGCCGGCCTTGTTATGGACGGCGGCGACGACACCGTTTTGTTCCCCCACAACCACTACTTTGAATTTGTGGCTGAAGAGGAAATGGAAAACCCCGCTCCCAAATTTCTGCAGTTGAGCCAATTGCAAAAAGGCAAGCGCTACATAGTTTACATCACGACGTTCGGCGGCCTTTACCGCTACAACATGAACGACTTGGTCGAATGTTCAGGCAGCTACAAGACGATTCCCACAATCCGCTTTATCCAAAAGATAAACGGAATCGTTTCGATGACCGGCGAAAAACTGAGCGAGCGGCAGTTCATCGACGCGGTAAAGGAAATTGAAAAGGAATTGGGAGAAAGCGTGAATTTCTTTGTAGGCTTTGCCGACTTGAACGAAAGCGCTTACAAGATTTACCTTGAATTCCAAAATCAAAGCGTTGGCCAAGACCTTTGCGACAAGTTTGCCGCCGCCGTCGACCAAAAGCTTATGGCTGAGAACGTCGAGTACAAGGCCAAGCGCGACTCCTTCCGCGTAAAGGAGCCGAAGGGAATTTTGCTTGTAGAGAATTCATTTGAAAAATACAAGGCCGCGATGATAGCCAAGGGAGCGCGCGACGGCCAGTTCAAGATGAACCTTTTGATGCAGGACGACGCGAGAAAAGCCGAGTTCGACAAATTGACCAAATAGCGAAGGCCCGTTTTGAGAAGTTTTTTAGACTACAAGGCCGTCATCTTTGACTTTGACGGAACGCTTTACGACAATTCTCACATAGGAAGAGCGCTTATCCTTTCGCGCCCCTTTAGTTTCTTTTACATGAAGGCGGAACGCGACACGCGCCGAAACCTAAAGGGCCGCGACATTGAAACGCCGCAAAAATTCAAGTACGAATATTGCAAGCGCGCGGCCAAACTATTGGGAACAAGCCCGGAAATTTTCGCCCGCTGGTACGAAGAAAAATATTTGAAATACCTAGAAAGAGCTCTTAGAAAAAAGCGCTTTAAGGCGCGCGAACGAATAGCGGAAGTCTTTGCCGCGCTTGTTTCGAGCGGAAAAAAAATCGCTCTGTATTCCGACTACGAGCGCATTCAGGCGCGGGCTTTGGCCTGCGGCGTTCCCCAAGAGGCGCTGGACTTGTGCTCAGGCTTTTATTCGCCAAAAGACTTTGGCTGCCTAAAGCCCGCTCCCCGCGCCTTTTTGCAAATAGCCGCCGACTTGTCCGCGCGGCCAAAAGACTGCCTGGTTGTAGGCGACCGCGACGACACTGACGGAATGGGCGCGCGCCTTACCGAAATGGACTTTGTTCAAATAAAGACAAAAAAGCCAAAGGATGTCTTGCATTTTAGCCACCCGATTATGGACTGGAACGATTTCGCGGACGCAGTTTTGCGCGGAGAGCCGCTCAAAGCCTAAGAGCGTTCTAAAGCCCAAAACGCGCGCGGCGCCTGTGTCACAAGGACGCGGGCCATTGGTTTTGGACAATGCCGGCCATCTCGACAATTATTTTGTGGCTTTCTTCCAAGAGCCTTATCGAATCCTGCTTTAACGAAAGGCTAGCGTCCGGCATTATCGGCCGGCCAATCACAAGAGTTACAAGAGGATGCTTGACGCCAAAAAAACGGCGGACCGCGTCCGGCTTTCGGTAGCGAATCGCCATCGGAATAACCGGAAGGCCGTAGCGGTGGGAAAACTCAAAGGCGCCGCGCTTAAAGGGGCGGATCGGCTGGTACCAAGTCCAGCGGCAGCCTTCTGGAAAAACGTGCAGCCACTTTTTCTTTTGGTGAAGTTCGTCAAAGGCCTCGTAAAATTTTTTTGTTCCGCTAAAATTTCGCGCGACGGGAATTCCGCCAACCGCGCGAATAAGGGCCGCGTCGCCGCCCATCAAGTTTTCCGCACGGGCGGGAAACCACAGGCGCTTTTTTACGGCTTGAACTACCGCCAAAAAATCCCAGCGGTAAACATGGTTGCAAACGGTCACCGCGCCGTTTTTAAAAAGCGCCTTGTTCGCGCGAAGTTTTTGCAAACCCTCGAATTTTATTCCGTAACGCAAGCGCTGCAAGGGAAAGGCCAAAGCCCAAATGCCGGCGTAAATTAAATTCCGACAAACAAAGAATTTAAATGACTTGTCGAGGAAAGGATAGTATTCGTCCACGACCACTTGCCGCAAATGCGCGGGCTTTAAAAGCGGCTCGTCCGGCTTTTGAGGCCAGACGCAGCCCGTGTCGGGAACGTAGACGCCGTCCCGGTTTATTTGCCCTTGCATTAGCGTGTCGTTGAGATTTCGTTCCAGCCGCTGACAACGCGGTCTATTACGGTCTTGGCAAGCGTCATTGACATTTGCGCCTTGGCCATCGCGGTCGTCACGTCGTGGATATCAACGCTGTCGGGGTCGGTGATGAGCTGTCGCGTAAGCCCGTTCATGTCGGTTTGCTGTTTGTTCATCGCGCTAAAGGCTTCGGACAAATATTCGCCAAAAGACTTTTCCTTTAAGCGCTGGTTTTCTTCCGCGGAAGAAAGAATGTTCACATGAGGAGCGTTCTTAAGAGGATTAGTGTCTTTGATGTTTTCAAAGCCTTGCATTTGCAATACAGGCATTTCGTTGATTTTCATATTTCCACCCTTCCCCTATATTAGCGCGATTATCGTCCTATTTCAAGAGCCGAGTTGAACATATCCTTGGAGCCTTCGATTACGGTCGTGTTGGCCTCGTAGGCGCGGCTGGCGGAAATCAAGTCGACCATTTCGTTGACGATGTTGACGTTGGGGTATTCGACGTAGCCGGCGCGCGGCCCGGTCTTGATTGCGTCCGGGTGGTCGGGGTCGTAGACCAGTTTTCCTTCGCTTGTGTCGACGACGATTTCGCGGACCTTGACGCCCTTTCCCGGTCCGTTGTCCAAGTTGCTCGGAAGGTAGGGAGTGCGGAACGTGGGATTAGAGTCGGCGACCGGCTGGAAAACGACGCGGCTTCGCTTGAAGGCGCCGCCGTCCTGCGTGCGGGTCGTTGACGCGTTGGCGATGTTGTTCGAGATTACGTCCGTTCTAAGCCGCTCGGCGCTAAGTCCGGTTGACGCTATGTTAATCGCGGAAAAGAGTCCCATAATACACTCCTAACAAAAATAGTTATAACTGACCGCGCAAGCTTTCTTAGCCAGGACGGTCAGACTTGCGCAAGCCTAAGACCGTTCCTACCTGTTCGGCTGCATCGCCGTCTTGACTTGGTTGAACTCAAAGTTTTCAAGCTGGCTCAGCAAGCGGTACTGCATCTGAATTTTGATGATGTTCATCGCTTCGGTCTCTACGTCCACGCTGTTTCCGTTGGCGTTTTCGGTTGAATTCCAGTCGACAACGCGGCGCGGCTTGACTTCCTGCCAGTCCATCACGTTGTGAATCGAAAAATGGCGGGGGTCGGTTCGCGTCAAGTCAAAAGAATTGCGGGCGTTTTCCTCGGAATCAAAGGCGCGCTTTAGCTCGCTTTCAAAATTCACGGAGGAACGCTTGAAGTTCGGAACTTCCGCGTTGGCGATGTTGTTCGCCGTCACTTGATAGCGCAAGGCGTTCACGTCCAGCGCTTTGTGAAGCAAGTCGATTGACCGATTGAATGAGTTCATACTATTATTGTCGGAATTTTAGCGGCGGAGTTTAGTTAAAATTGGCTGGGTAGGCGGCCTTTAGGCGCTGGTAAAGGTCCCAGTACAAACAATTGCCGCCGGTTGAGTCGCCGTAAAAGGCCTCGTAGGGAATTTCCAAGTCAACGGGAACGCCGTGGTCTATGCTGACATAGTTGCCGCCAGCGTCAATGGCGCACATTTCGCGCGCGGCCGATGTATTGAACACGGCTCCGTCGGTGGTTTGGGTAGCCTTGACAACGCCGCCTCCGCCGCCGCTTCGCTGGCCCACAATCGGGATGCCAAACTGATACTTGCAAATCGCAGGAAAATAGTTTCCGCAAGAGAACGAAAAGCCGCTGGTCAAGACGTAAAAATTGTACGAGCCGCCGGCGGAGGGAACTGGTTTTAGGGAAGAGCCGTCCTTGACAACATACCTAAACCTTGTGATGGAATTGTCCAAGTGGTTTTTTTGCGGCATGCAAACATTGTCGCCAAAGAAGCACAAAGCCGCCATGCATTGGTTTATGGCGCCGCCGCCGTTGCAAGAAAGGTCTATCACAATATTTTTAATATCGGGATGCTTGGTCTGTATTCCGTTTGTGGAGTCATAAAAAGCGTCTGTCAAAAATTTATATGGGGTAAAATTATCGCTTGGAACAAATGAGTCAAAGGCAAAAATCGCCAGCGCGTCCTTTCCGCTGTCAGTAATCCACCACCAATTCGCATTGCCGTCATAGGGCTCGTTGTTGGGATTGGAGCCCAGACCGCCCGCATTCTTGCGTCGGTTTGCCAAGTCATGGTAAGTTTTGCTAAGGCCTATGTCTCTCGGTCCCGCGACAGCCACTCTATAATTATTATAGTAAAAGCTTACGGCGCTGGCGGGTTGGTACATAGAAGGCTCGGCGTAGGATGTGTGGCCGTCGTCAATGTAGCCCATCAAAAAGCGGACAAGAGCCTTGTCGTAGGTTTCTGTGTCGGTGGAAAGCAAGTCATAGCCAAGGCCGGCCTTGAATATGCTGTCGTTAAAAAGAGTTATGTTGTCCTTGCCTATTTGCGCGCGCTGATTCTTTAAGCAATAATTAGCGTCAAAAGAAAGGCACAAAACGCGGTAGCTATATTCCGCCATAAGGCGGCTGCGGACCGCGCGTGGCGAGCGGCCGGACTCAAAGGCCTTGTGCATGGTGTTTTTGTCATTTCCAGCGTCAAGAGAATAATAGTAATCCGTTCCGTTAAAGACGCAATTCACGGCTTCCAAAAAGACGGTTGAAAGCGCTTGGAATGGTATGTATAGCTTTCCGCCAATTTCAAACATCTTTAGGCCGTAACGTCCCAAGTCAATTGTAGTCTTCTCCTTGGGCTGCTTTATTTGGTCAGTTGTCGGTGAAAAAGCGATTTTAGGACAAAATTCGTCCGTTGCCGACTCATACGTTTCGACTGAATCGCCGCCATATCCGTTGTTCACAAGCTTTTTGTCATTTATAAGGCGGACAAATTCGTCGCTATAAACAGTTTGCGTTTTGGGGTCAAAATACAAAGTGTCGTTAAGCCAGCTCGCCTGCCAATCGCTTGGCCAGCGAGCGGCGTTGGCTTGATTGTAATTGTATTTATACACGCCGGCCGCGGAATCATAGCTTACAGCCCAGCCCCTGCCGTTAAAAAGCGACAACATCTTTCCCGTGTCTTCCAAGGACAAGAAGGGAACGTCTTCCCAACCGTCAAGATAGCAGGTGGTTACTGTGTAGGACGCCTTGCCATCTTCCCCGCGCATCTCGCAAGCTTTGCCGTCTTCCCCATACACATAGGATTTTTCTGTTTCGCAAACAGAAGTCGCGTCTGGAAAAAAATAGTTGCCTATGCCGACAGGAACGACCGTTTCGATTGTGTCAACCGACGAAACGCTGTTTTCGCACGAAAAAAGGGCCAGCGCCAAAAACAACGCGAGCGCGGCATATGACGCTTTTTTTGCAAAAGTAAATTTCATTTTAACGCCTCCCTTAGAAAGTCAATGCCGCTCCAATGGACGGCGCGACGCAAAGGTTTCCCCTGGCCTCAAAGGAATCGTCATAGCTCTTGCCTTGCTTTTCGCCGCTTCTTATTAAGGCGCCCGCGTCAAAGTATCTGACGGCAAGGGAACACAACAAGGAAACTCGGTCTGAAAGCTTGAAGATTCCCAAGATTTCGGCGCCGATTCCAAAAAGGAGCAAATCGTCTTTTTGTGTCCAGCTTCCTGTGATTCTTCCGTAGGAAGTTATGGTCGAAAGTTCCTTCCTTTTGCGGATTTGCGCCCAGTCAAACGAAAGCGAGCCAAGCGCGGCCAAAGTACAGCGTTCGCCAATATGGAAGGCGTAGCCGGCGCCGAAGGAAAGTCCAAGAGAAGGGCCGGCCGCAAAGTCGCCTTCGTTATCCAGCTTAAAGTCCTTGCTTGCAAGAACGCCCGCGCCGACAGTTCCCGTAAGGCAAAAGCCGTTGTCCATCTCTCCAAAATAGCGGGCGGAAAGTTGCGGAACAAAGGATGATTTGTCGCCCTCCCCCCTTACGTGGATTGAATGCCAAGCGGGAGCCAAGGACAAGCCCGCGGAATGTTTCCAGTTATGCCCAAAAGCGAGGGCGCCAAAAAAAGCGACGGCCGCGGCCAAAAAAAATTTCTTTGCTTTTCTCATAAAAACTCCGCGTCTATGTATCGGAAGAAAGACGCGCCCCGCCCTTCGCAAGCCGCAAAACGGAGCCCGCGCAGCAAAGCAAAACGCAAACAAAAGCGATTGGCGGCCGCGCGCCCAAAATCCACAGCGCTTCGATGGCGGCCGGCAAAAGCGGCGCCAAGACAAAGTCGGCCCAGCAAAAAGCCAAGTCGCGGCCGTTCAAAAGCGCGCGAGCGCTTGGAACAAACAAAACTTTTTCTCGCTCGGCCACAAGCAAAAGCATAAGCAAGAACAAAAGCGGCTTGGCAAAAAGCGCGAACGCCGAATACGGAAGCGGCGCGGACAAAATTCTGAACGGAAGGTAGACGGCGTAAAAGCCCAAATAAAAGGGAAGAACGTTGGCCGCGCGGTCTTCCGCCTTGTCCTTTTTGTAAACGAAAAAAAAGGCGGCCGTCAAAACGCCCAGCGGCAAAAGAATTTGTTCAATAAAAATATGCAGGAAATTGCGCCAAAAGGAATCCGGCGTTATAAAATAGAAAGGCGAAAAAAAATGCTTGTAGGCGCAGTAAATGGCCGCCAAAAAAACTCCCATATTCTCCAAAAGCCAATAGGCAAAATACAGCGGAAACAAAAGCAATGCGAATAATGTCATGTTTGTATGCTACACCAAGCGCGAAAAAATTTCAAGACAAGACAAAAGCGCGCGGGCGGCGGCTCCCAGTCGGCTGACGAACGGCGGAACCGCTAGATATCGTCGCTACACACAATTTGCCCCTTGTAACTATTTACGTCTGCCGCTAACGCGGCAGGGGCAAAATGAGTGTTTCCGCCATCCGCCCGCCTCCTTCGCGCCGCCGCCCGCGCGCTTATTCTCCAAAAGCCAATAGGCAAAATACAGCGGAAACAAAAGCAATGCGAATAATGTCATGTTTGTATGCTACACCAAGCGCGAAAAAATTTCAAGACCACTAGACTAACTGACGCATTTTCTGGTATAATCATCTTTACGCTTAATTTACATGTGTGTTTTTTGCAACACGAGGAGGCCAGTTGGCAGACAATAATAAGGGACCTAGAATCAATGAACGGATTCGGGTCAGGGAAGTTCGCCTTATCGATGACGAGGGCAACCAGATGGGAATCGTTCCCACCGTGGAAGCGCTCAGAATGGCTAAAGACCGGGATCTCGACCTTGTTGAAGTCGCGCCGACTGCAAATCCGCCTGTATGCAAAATACTCGATTTCGGAAAATACCGCTTTGAACAGGAGAAAAAACTCCGTGACTCCAAGAAAAAGCAAAAGGTATTGAAACTAAAAGAGATCAGGATGCAGCCCAAAATCGGACCGGGCGATCTTGACACGAAAGCTAAGCATGTACAAGAATTCCTTGACGAAGGCAACAAGGTTAAGGTGACAATCCGCTTCCGCGGACGCGAGCTTGCCCACACCGAGCTTGGTTTTGGAGTTCTTGAAGAGGTTCTAAAAAGGCTTACCTCGGCGTATGTCATCGAAAAGCCCGCCGCTATGGAAGGCAAGTTCATGTCGATGACAATATCATCAAAAGCCAAAAATTAAAGAGGTATTGGCCATGCCAAAAATGAAGACAAAGAAATCCGCTTCAAAGCGCTTTTCGCTTACCGGAACAGGAAAGGTAAAGTACAAGAAGATGAACTTGCGCCATATTTTGACCAAGCGTTCACCTAAGAGAAAGAGACAGCTCCGCCAGACGGGAATTCTCGCGGAATCAGAGGCAGCAAAAGTCAGGAAGCAAATGCTTCCCTACGGTTGATAGGAGAACAGTATGCCAAGAGCAGTAGACGGAACACGAAGAGCCGACAGGCGCAAGAAAATCCTTAAGCTCGCCAAGGGCTTCAAGGGCAGAAGAGGAACAAACTTTAAGGCCGCCAAAGACGCGGTCACAAAAGCGCTCGACCATTCATACGTCGGACGCAAGGACAAAAAAGGCGAATACCGCTCATTGTGGATCGCCCGCATCAACGCGGCTGTCCGCGATGAAGGCTTGTCTTACTCACGCTTCATTGACGGCGTGACAAAGGCCGGCATCGCGCTCAACCGCAAGGCATTGTCAAACATGGCCATCGAAGACCCCAAAGCCTTCAAGGCCGTAGTCGAAGCCGCCAAAAAGGCTTTGGCGTAAAAAAAAGAGGCGGCCATGGTTTCCGTTGAAACAATCCTTCTTTTGCAGCAAAAGGTCGAAAGCGCTGTTCAAAAAATCGAACAGCTGAAGTCAGAAAACGATGCTCTGCGCGCCGAGCGTTCAGAGCTCACAAAAGCGCTTTCTGAAAAAACGGAGTTGCTTTCGCGCTTTAGCGCTGACGAAAAAAAGATTGAGGACGGAATCCTTGGCGCCCTTACCCGCCTTGACTCTGTGGAGAACGCCATCTTGGACGCCACCCAGAGCCAAGCCCCGGCTCAAACACAGGCCGCTCCGGCGGCTGTCCAAACACAAGAAGCTCCCGCCCCGCAAGCGGCGGAAACACAAATCTCGGCGCCCGTTGAACCGGAGCCCGTGACGCAAGCCGCGGCCTTTGCCCAAGCGCAAGAAGTTCCTGTCCAGCAAGAAGCGCCCGCGCAAGCCGCCGTCCAAGCCGAGCCAACGCAAATCCAAGAGCCAGTCAAAGAGTCAAATCCGATTCTAGGCGAAAGCCAAGACGGCGACGACTTGTTCGGCGACACTTCCTTTGAAACGCAAGAAGACATAGACGCGGACATCTTCTAATGGCTGTAATCCAAATAAACGTTTTGGGAACCTCGTTCGCGCTTAAAGCGGAAGAAGACCTCCCCTACCTTGAAAAAATTCTCGACTATTACAAAAGAGTTTGCGACGAAATTCAAAAGAGCGACGGCATTCAAGACCAAAAGCAAACCGCCGTCCTTGCCGGCATCCTAATCGCCGACGAACTGTACAAAGAAAAGCAAAAATCGCTTGAGGCGCGCGACGCGGCAAAAAGCCAAGCGGACGGAACCGATCCATTGGCCGACATGGAAACCGAGCGCCTTACAAAAAGCATGATAGACAAAATAGACAAGGCGCTTGAATGAAAAGGCGCGTTTTTGTCGACGCGGACTCTTGCGCCAAGCGCGTCCGCTCTTATCTTTTGTCGCGCGCCAAGAAAAATCAAATCGACTTGACGTTCGCGGCAAACCGCGACTTGTCGCCAGCTCAAAACGGCGGGTCGCCGGAAGAAATTCCAAACTTTACAATGATTGTTTGCCCAAAAGAGGCGCAAGCCGCCGACAATTGGATTTTGCAAAACGCCCAGCCCGACGACGTTGTTATTACGCGCGACATCCCCTTGGCCGCGGCGCTGCTTGAAAAACAAGTCGCGGTCATGAATGACTTTGGAAAAATTTTTGACAAGCAAAACATCGCGCGCGCCTTAAAGGAACGCAATCTTAGCCTTCAAATGTCGGCGCTCGGCTTGGGAACAAAAAGGCGCGATTCCTACGGCCAAAAAGAATTTGAAAAATTCGCCGAAAGCTTTAATAAGAAAATTCAATCATAAAAAAAGCAAGACCAAAACGCGCCACGCGCGCTAGTCGCCGTAAGAATTGCTGATGGCGATCAAGCGGTCTTTGATTTGCATAAAGGCTTCGACAACGCCGGGGTCAAACTGGGTTCCCGCAGACTTTTGAATCTCGTTGACAGCGTCTTCCATCGTCCATGCCGGCTTGTAAACGCGCGCGTGGCTTAGCGCGTCAAACACGTCCGCAACCGAAACGATTCGCGCGGCAAGCGGAATCTCTTCGCCCTTAAGCGCCTCCGCTTTTGGGAGGGGATTGCCCTGCTCGTATGACACCCAATCCAATTTTCCGGGATAGCCGCGCGAGCCGTCCCACCATTCGTGGTGGCGCAAGTTGATGTCTTTGCACATTTCAAAAAGCGGCGAGCTGAAGGCTTTGAACAATTGCGCGCCCAAGCATGTGTGGCTGTTCATAATCGCGCGCTCGTCGTCGTCAAAGCGGCCGGGCTTTTTTAGGATTTTGTCTTCGATTCCGATTTTTCCAAAATCGTGGCACTTGCTGGCGGTGGCCAAAAAGTCGCGGAATTTTTCGCGATCGGCTTCCGGAGTCTTGTGGTTAAAGGCCCAGCGGTCGTAAATTTCAACTGAGAATTTTGAAACGCGCGCGACGTGCATTCCGGTTTCTTTGGGGTCGCGCATGTTGGCCATAGAGGTCATCGCCTCAACCAAGTCGCGGCGGCTCTTGGCCTGTCCAAGCGCGTTGGCGGCGTTGGACGCAAAGTGGTTTATATACAACTCCGCGTCCGAGTCAAATTCGATGTATTCGCCGTCCTCGTTTTTTGCGTTGATGATTTGAAGAACGCCAAGCAAGCTGGAGTCCGCGATTTTTAGCGGAATCGTAAGCATTGACTTGGTGTGGTAGCCGGTGGCCGCGTCGGATCCTGGGTTAAAAGAATACGGAACGCCTTCAGGAATTTTATACGCGTCGTGAATGTTCAACATTTCGCCGCTTAGCGCGACATAGCCGGAAATCGATTTTTCGGTAATCGGGAACGAAAAAGCCAAGAAGGGCAGCTTTTCGCCGGGATTGAGCTTGGAACTTTGCGTGTCGTTCTGCGCGTATTTTATCGCAAGGTTTTTGCCCTGCACTTCGTAAATCGAACCCGCGTCGGCGTTGACGATTCTTCGCGCTTCGGTGAGAATGCGTTCGAGCAAAACGTCGATGTCTTGTATTTCGTTTAGCTTTTGGTCAATTTCAAAAATGCTCTGCAAATGCTTTCCGCGATAGGCCGCGCTCGAAAGCGCCGCGGTTTCCGCCATTTCCAAAGCGGAAGAAACGCTGAACGCAAGGTCTTGCGCCGTTTCCAAATCATCGTCGCTAAAAGTCGTTATGCTGCCGTCGTCGCCAATTCTGTTTATTAGCTGCAAAACGCCAAGGACGCGGCCGTCTCCCACAAAAAGCGGAACCGCAATTGACGACTTGGTTTTGTAGCCTGTGACAACGTCAGTGCCAATGTTGAACTTGTACGGCTTTTCCGGCGGAATGTTGTAAGCGTCCAAAACGTTCAAGGGCTGCTTTGAAAGAACGCAGTAGCCCGCGATTGAAGTTTTTGTTATCGGAAATGAAAAGGACACAAAAGGCAACTCTTCGCCTTCAGCCAACTGCTTTTCTTGCGTGTCGTTCTGCGCGCGCTTGATTGTGAGCTTTTTTTCCTCAACAATATAAATGGAGCCCGCGTCCGAAGGAATCACCTTGCGAGTTTGCGTCAAGAGGGAGTCTAAAAGTTCGTCAAAATCTTGAATGCTTGACAATTTATTTTTTACTTTTTTCAAAGCGTCGCTTTTCATAGTCGCAAATAATTATAAAGAATTCCAATAACTTTGTCTAGACTTTCTTAAACAGACAAAAGTAAATTGGGCCGGAGCCGTTTTGGGCGTCCGGCAAGATTGAAAAGCCAAGCGGCTCTTTTTCATATTGCGGAAGCGTTGAAACGTCAAAAAAGCGGGCGACTTTTTCTTTGGCGGAATCTTGAAGCGCGCGGATTTCCTCTTCGGGCAAAGCCCGCGCGTCGGGGAACTTTTTTAGGAGGCGGCCGCAAACCATCGCGTTTTCCGTCGGGTTCAATGCGCAAGTTGAATACAGCAAATGTCCGCCGGGACTTAAAAGCCTGTACGCGCTGGACAGCAAAGCCCATTGCTGCATTGAAAGGCTTTTTACCCGCGCGGGCGACCATTGCGCCAAATATTTTGGGTCGCCAAGCACATGGCGCTCGGACGAGCAAGGCGCGTCAAGCAATATCGCGTCGTAAAGAATTTTTTCCTTTTTGCACAAAACGGCCCCGTCGCCGCAAACAGTCTGGACGCGATCTTGGGCGGCCAAAGGAAAATGCTCGGCCACGACGCGGCGCAGGCGGGCGTAGCGGTCAGGCGAGCGCTCGTTGCATTTTAGGCTCGCGCCTTCGTCCATAAGGCTTGCGATGACAAGGGACTTTCCGCCGGGCGCCGCGCACATGTCCAAAATGTTTTTGGCGCCTGACAAAGGCAGAGTCATTGCCGCCAAGACGCTGGCCGAATCCAAAAAGTAAGCGGCGCCCGACTCTTGGGCGTGGAAAGCCTTTGGCGCGCTTTCCTGCAAGAGGGCCGCTTTTAGGCTTGACCAACGCCCGCCAAAAATCTCGGAGTAATATTCCTCAAAGGCTTGGTCGCCGGGCTTTTTAGTCTTCCCCATATTTTTTAAGCGCCTCTTCGCCCAGCTTTTTTGCGCCGTAAAAACGGTTCAAGCGCGAGTCAAGGCCCTCTTGCAAGGAAGGCCGCCTTTTTGCGGGAACGATTTTTTTCTCGGAAAAATCGTATTCCAAAATGCCCGCGTCCAGCTTGAATTTTAAAACGCGCTTGGCGGAATCGTCGGCGGCCGCCCTAAAGTCCGCGTCGGCCTCGTAAAGTTTTTTGGCTATTTTCCATTCGTTTATAAAGCGCTTTTCGCTCATAAGAATGCAATTGGCGCCCGCAAGGACTGCGGCCCGAACGGCGCGCTCGCCGGTCCAGCCGTTTTTTTCAAGGGCTGCCATAAAAATGTCGTCGCTAAAGACAAGGCCCCTAAATCCAAGCGCGCCGCGCAAAACGTTTTTTATCCAGTAAGCGCTTAGGCTTGCGGGCGTTTTGGAAGCGGCCGCCGCGTTTTGGCCTTGCAATCCGTCTCCGCTATGGGCTTGAAAAACATTCACAAGCGCGTGGCTCATCAAAACGCCGCTGGGCTTCAGCGCGCAAAGGGCCGCGAACGGAGCCAAAACGTCGCGCGAAAATTCGCCCGTTTCGTATGACAAAAGCGGAAGCGCGGCGTGGGGGTCAACCTCGCCGTTTCCGGGAAAATGCTTTAAAACCGTCCCCACCTTGTTCGTTTGGTACGCCAAGACCGCCTCGCTTCCGTATTGAAGGACTTTCTCCGCGCCTCCAAAAGAGCGGCCGTCCAAAAATTTTTGGTTGCGCTCATTTTGGACTTCCACGACCGGCGAAAGGTTCAAGTCAAAGCCAAGCGCGCGAAGCTGGACGGCGTTCAAGGCGTAAATCAGCGCGGCCTCTTTTGGCGACAAATTGTTTGAAATCCATTCGTTTTCGGGAAGGGGGCTTGCAACGCCCCGCAAGCGGTTCACGTAGCCGCCTTCCGCGTCAAGGCACAAAAAGGGCTCAAGCGCTTGGCGCTCGCGGGCAAAGTCGCGGACGGAATCGGTGAAGGCGGCGATTTGCTTGGGGTCTTTGGAAATGTTGAAGGAAAAGAAAATGTAGCCGCCGGGAATCAGGGGCTCCTTTTTGGCTTGCGGGCCCTTTTCGCCGTCAACCCATTCGACGAACCAAAATTTTTCGTTCCCTTCTAAATTCAGCACAAAGAGCTGCGCCAAGCGCTCGCGCAGGCTTAGGGAATTTAGATAGGAATCAAGCGCCTGGGATTTTTGCCTTTCAGTTTCTAGAGCGGAAAATTCCGCCGCCCTTCCCGCCTCGCGCGACTTTTGTTCATGCAGTTCAACTTTGCTTTTTGAAGAGCAGGAAAAAAGCGCGAGGCAAAGAAAAAAAATCGCGGGCGAAAGCCGAACCAGATGCCGAAACAAGTTCGGCATGACAAGGCTTACTTTATAAGGCACGTTGTAAAGGCCGGTATGTAAGTGATGAGCAAGAGCACGACCAGCTGGACAATCAAGAAAGGCATAACGCCCTTGATGACTTTTCCGACCGGCTTTTTGAACGTGTATGAAGAAATGAACAAGTCCATTCCAACCGGCGGCGTCAAGAAACCGATGCTCAAGTTCATAATGAAGATTACGCCCGCCTGAACGACAGGGATGCCGAAGGACGCGGCGCTGTAAAGGCAGAGCGGCGACACAAGCAAAATCGCGGAGTAAATGTCCATCAAGCAGCCCACGACCAAAAGCGCCAAGTTCATCAAGAACAAGAAGACGTATTTGTTGGTCACGTAAGTTGTGATGAAGGCGTTCACGTTTTCAGGAATGTTTTCGTCCTGCATCCAATAGCTTAGGGCGGCGGCGCTCGCGATGATGAACAAAATTCCGCCCGAAACAGGAACGCTGTCGGCCATTACGCGCGCGGTGTCGCGAACGCCAAAATCGCGGCGGAACAAGAAGACCAGCGCGACGGCGTAGATTACCGCGAACGAAGCGACTTGGAAGAGGTTGAAAAAGCCCGTGAAGTAAGTGATGCAAATCAAGATTGGCAAAAGCAGTTCGGGAACGCAGTTCAACAAAGCGCCGCCGATTTTTCCGAGAGAAAATTTTGGGCGGTCCTTTTTGTTGTCAAAAACAATTCCCAAGACAATCATCGAAAGCGCCATAATCGCGCCAGGAATCAAGGCGCCCACAAATAGCGTTATGATGTCAAAGCCAGGCTCGAACTGCGTGATGACCGTGTAGTTGGAAGAGGCGTACATAATGATCGCGACGCTGGGCGGGAACAAAAGGCCGACCGCTCCCGAAGATGTGATGAGGCTTTCGGCGCGATCCTTTTCGTAGCCGCTTCCCGTAAGGATTACGGCAAGCAAGGAGCCGAGCGCCAAAATAGTCACGCCCGAAACACCGGTAAAGGTAGAGAAGAATGTCAACACCAAAACGGCGGCGACAACCGTTCCTCCCCTGCACCAGCCAAAAAGCGCGTTGAAGAGTTCCACAAAGCGCTTTCCCGCGCTGCCTTGAGCCAAAACGTAGCCCGCGATTGTGAACAAGGGAATGGCGGCGATTGACTTATCGGCCAGCTTTGAGTAGGCCTCAATCGGAAGAACGTCGATGTAGCCGCCCGCCTTGGAGAAAATCACGTAAGTGATTCCGCTGATTACGACAAAAAGCGGAACGCCCGAAAAGGCCAAGGCGATAAGGACGACGACCCAAAGAAAGACTGTCTTTGCGCAAAAGGCGTTCCAAGCGTCCGCCATCGCGTACAAGGCGGGCAGCTCCGAATTGCCTGTCAAATACCAAATGATTCCCGTGACAGCTCCCATCGAAGTGAGAACGCCAAAGACAGTTCCCGCGATTGTCGCGATAAGGGCGTTCTTGCCTTCCGCCTTTTGGAAAAGCAAGACAAGAATCATCACAAAGCAAAGGGGATAAAAGAAAAAGCAGTGCTTTTCCTTAAAGAACAAAAAGGTGTTTCCGAACTGGTCGGGATTCGTCACTTGCATGAACGAAATCAAAAAGAGCTGGGTGATTATCAGCGCCGTCATAAACGAGGCGGCCAGCTTGACAACGCCGCGCGCCTTGGCCGGAAGCTTTTCGCTAATGTTCGCAAGGCAGAGAGCGCGGTTTTCGCGCCAAGTGATTAGGCCGGCCACGCAGGCAAAGACAAAGGCGATGTTCACGATGATTGTGTCAGCGTCCATTACTTGCAAATGCAAGTTGTCCTGCATGACTTTTATGACAAGCGCGGCGACCGTCAAAAGCGCCACCAGCGCGACGGCAAAAATGTCTTCTATCTTTTTAAGCATTAGTTGCCTCTGAACTTGTTAAGGAAGGCCGTGATTCTTTCATAAAAGTCCTTGTCGGCCACGGGAGTTTTGGGGTCGTACATATAGCGCGCCTTGTCGGCGAACTCGTCTTCCCAAGCCTTAAGCTCGGAGGCGTTGGGAGTGAACACTGTCGCTCCGCCGCTTTCGCATCTCTTGAGGTATTCCGAGTCGTTCTTTTGCTGCGCCTCGATGAATTTGTTTTCGGCGCGCTTGATGCTGGCCATCAATTCGGGCTTGAACTTGTCGGGAATCGCGTCCCATTCAGCCTTTGAAATGATGAAAGTTACCATTACCGGGCAAAGGGGAACGTTAAGAATGTTCGTGAGCGTCTTGTAATACTGCGCGGCGTATCCGTACATCGGAATCGTGAACACGCCTTCAACGCCGCCGGGGGTTTTCATGCTCTGCAAAAGCTTGTCGGCGGGAACGTCCATCGTAAGGTAGCCGGCGGCCTTAAAGGCGTTGGCCAAAAGCGGAGACGTGTTTCCGCCGACGGTCAAGCGCTGCTTCTTTAGGTCGGTCGGAGCGCGGACAGGGTTCTTGGTGAAAAAGCAGCACCAGCCGATGTTGAAGAATCCCATTACGGTATAGCCTTTGGCTTCCAAGGGCTTTTGCATTTCGGGGGTGAACTTTTCCAAGACCGCGTTGACTTCCGCCTGGTTTTTGAACATAAGGGGAACGCACAAGGTCATTACATGGCTTTCGGGACAGAAAGAGTCAACGCCGAGAGAAGTGAACACGGCGCCGCCAATCGGAGGCTTTTGGCCGGGGCGGACGGAATTGAGCTTTTTGATGACTCCGCCTTCTCCGCCCATTGAGTCTGAGTTCATGAACTGAAGCTCAACTTCGCCGCCGGTGATGCGCGCCCAATCGGCGGAAATCGTTCTTTGGTCAACGTCCCAAGACGAGCGGGCCGGCGCAACGGACGCCACTTTTATAATTGTCTTTGCGGAAGCGGCTCCAGCCAATGAGGCCGCCAAAAGGACAGCCGCAATTTTTTTCGTAATTTTCATACTACTCTCCTATTACATATGCCAAAACAAGTTCGGCGTGACAGCAAATTATATTCTACCAAACAATAAAGTAGTCGTCAACATGGTCAAGCAAGTACTGGGCCTTTTGCTGGTTCAGCGAGCACATAAGGCGGCTGGACGGGTCGTCGTCAGGATTTATGGCAAGAGCCTTGTTCAAGTTTTCGACAAAGCCGTCGCGGTCGCCGACGGGCTTGCAAACGCTTTGCGCGTAGGTTATGTAAATGCCGGGCGACTTTCCTCCGCTGGCGGCGAGCGCCTTTTGGTAGCATTCCATTCCCCGCTCGTAGTCGCCGCCAAAGTCGACAGGCGCGGCCGTGTAGAACTGGCAAAGCGCGTCCCAAATGGCGCCGTTGTTGTAGTTGGGGTCAAGGCTGGCCGCCTTTTCAAGCAGCGCGACAGGCCCTTGTATGGAAGAAAGCGCGTCGATGTCCAAGGGGTCGAGCGACCAAGAAATAAGGCTGGCGCCGCCCGCCCAATAGGCCGCGTTCACGTCGTCCTTTTTAATGTTGGAAACGGCCTTTTGGATCGCGTCCGCGTCGCTGGACAAAAAGGCCTTTTCAAAGCCCGGCCAGCGGCTTTCAAACACGTCAAGAATGTATTTGCGGCCCCGCAAATAGTGGTACTTGGCGCGGTTGAATTCCGAAACCTGCTTTTGCAGCTCCACGACCGGCAAGGACTCGGCTGGGCTTTGGACGCAAAGGTTTCCGTACATTACGTTCAGCTGGCCGGCCATTATTTGCAGGCCTTGGTGCTTGGGGTTCTGCAGAGCCAGAATTTCGTACATTTTTACAATCATGGGAAGGACTTCCGCGATAATTTGCGTGTCTTTTTCTCCCATAAACGCCATCATCATGTCGGGTGAGCCGGCTTTTTTTGGAATCGCCACGCCAGCCTTGTTAGAGCCGGCGGCGACATCGCCCAGCTTGTTGGCAAGCAATGTCTTGCATGAAAGCAAATTTGCCGCGACTATGGCGAGAGCTAGAATTTTTGGAAAAAGTTTCATAATTAAACATTATAGCGCGCTTTTCACGAATTTGCTAGTGGAAATCAGTATAAACTTGCCGCCGCGAATTCCGATAATCAAAGGGAATGAATATTTTTGCGGGGTGAATTCTTATGAAAAACCAAATTCTTTCTATTATTGTGGCTCTTTCTTGCGTGGCGCTTTTTCTTGTCTTGAACGCGTGCGCCACGGCAGCCAAAAAGCCTTCGGCCGAGACTGCGCAAGAATTGATAATGGCGGGCGAAATCGAAAAGGCAAAGAGCCTTTTCACAAACCAAGCCGACATCAATTTCGTTGACGCGGACGGCAACACCGCCCTGCACATGTCGGCCAGAGTCAACGACGAAGACTTGACGACCTTTCTAATCATAAAGGGCGCGAACACGGAGCTTAAGAACAATTTTGGCGAAACAGCCCTTCATGTCGCCGTAAAGGGAGACGCATACGCGTCGGCTCGCGCCCTTACCACAAACGGGGCGGACATTTTCGCCCTTGACGCGGAAGGAATGAGCGCCTTGGAAACCGCGATGGCGCGCGGAGAAATTTACTACGACATAATGATAAACGAAAAGACCGCGCAATTGAAAGACGAAAACAGCGGCAACAGCATTGTCCACTACTTTGTGTCCACGCAGAACAAAAAGGCAATCGATTTTTGCATAAACAAAAAGCTTCCGATTGACAAAAAGAATTCCGCGGGACTCACTCCCTTGGCGCTGGCGCTAAAAGACCCAAAAAGCATCACGCTGGCGCAAATCGCGGCCGACTTGCTATTTGCCGGCGCCGCTCCCGTTCAATGCGACGCGCGGTATTTTGAAGAGGCGCTTTTGCAGCGCAACATGTCGCTAAGAATGAGCGACGGCCAAACGCCCTTGCACTTTGCCGCGATTTACGGCCACACGGGAATCGCCCAATACCTTTTGGAAAACGGCGCGGACACAAAGGCGCAGGACATTTCGGGCGGCACTCCCCTTCACGAAGCCTGCCGCTACGGCAACACCGAAATAGCGCGCCTATTGATTTCCGGCGGCGCCAACGTAAACGCGCAGGACAGCCTTGGAAAGAGTCCGCTTTTGCTTTTGATTCCGCAGGAAAAGCAGCCTGAAATTTACGGCCTTCTTTTGTCAAACGGCGCGAACGTGAACCAAAAGGACACTTTTGGCGACACGATTTTGCACGTCGCGTCGATGTCGAAGATTTCTCCTGAAATTCTGAGAATATTCACGGAAGCGGGCGCGGACATAAACATTCGCAACAAAAAAGGCCTTACCCCAATCGCCACTTCAATCGAACACAGCCAGGCGGAGCAAGTCAATTTCTTCGCTCTGAATGGCGCCGACATCCACGCCGAAGACGCAAAGAAGAACACGCCGCTGACCAGCGTACTTAAGCGGTCCGACGACTTGTACAAGTCGCTTGTAATCAAGCAAAACGCGTCTTCGGTAGACTCAGAAGGCAACACGCCGCTTTTGGTGGCGCTGAAAATGAACGCGGCCTTTGACAAAATTGAATGGATAGCGGGCCTAGACGCGAACGTCAACGCCAGAAACCGCGACGGCGAAAGCGCCCTATTTGTCGCCGTTCAAAAGAACAACCGCGCGGCCGGCGAGCTTTTGCTTTCACGCAACGCCGACATATTCGCCGCGAACACGCAGAACATTTGTCCCTTGCGCCTTTCGCTTGAAAGCAAAAACGGAAGCGAAGAATGGATATTGAATTCTTCCACCATAACCGCCCGCGACGGAAGCGGAAACACGGCGCTGCACTACGCATCGGAATGGTCGCTCCCCAACGACGCATTGAACCTTTTGATTCAAAAGGGCGCGGACGTGAACGCCGTTAACGGAAACGGCGAAACGCCTGTCTTTAGCGCCGCAAAGGCTGACAACGCCGCCGCGATAGACTTGCTTGTAAAACGAGGCGCCTCGCTTGCCGCCCGTGACAATTTGGGAAGCGGCCCCTTGCACGCCGCCGTCCGCTGGGACTCGCTTGCCGCCGCTGAAAAATTGATAAACTTGGGCCTTGACATCGACGGCCAAAACGTAGGCGGAAAGACTCCTCTTGCGGAAGCGGCAGTCGAAGGAAACATAACGATGGCAAAGCTTTTGATTACGCGCGGCGCCAACCCCAATGTCTACGACCAAAACGGAAGGACTGCGCTCGCGGACGCGACGCGGGCGGGCCAGTACGAAATGGCCAAGCTTTTGGTTTCGGCAAAAGCAAACCCGCAAATACAAGACTTTTCGGGCCGCTCGCCCTTCCACGAGGCCGCTATTTTGGGCGACACCGACATAATCGAATTGTTTAAAAAATCCGGCGCCAATCCTCTGGCCCGCGACAAGGCCGGCGAAAGCCCCTTCTCGATTGCATTGGCCAAGGACGAAGAGTTGACGCGCCGCATCTTGGGCGACGACAAAATGATAGCCGACACGGACGGAAACACGCCGATTCACATCGCGATCCAAAAGCGGGCGAAGCTTTCTTCGGTTGAATTTTTGATAAAGAAGGGCTATCCCTTTGACACAAGAAATTCTTCGGGCTGGACTCCGCTTTCGCTCGCGGCTTCCAGCGGACAAAAGGACGCGGCGGCGCTTTTGCTTGAGCAAGGCGCGGATCCATTCGCTCCGGCGGCCTCAAAGGGCGGAAGCGTTCTTGGGCTTGCGTTTGCGGAAAAGAGCGGCTTTTTGCTTGGCCACATCGTAAAGCATTCCGGAAAAAGAACGGACATTCGCGGAAACACAATCTTGCACTACGCCGCCCGCTTGGCCGACGAAGAAACCGTCGCCCGCCTTCTAAAGCTGGGACTAAGCAAGAGCGCCAAGAACATTAGCGGCGAAACGCCCTACGACGTCGCCGTCAATTGGAAAAAAGACGCCAACGCCGCCCTCCTCGCGCCGCAGTGATGACAGGCCGCGCGAAGCGGCCTTTTTTTTACACCTTAAACTGGCCAAGCTCGTTTCCAATGCTGTCGATTGCCTTTTGCATTTCGACGGCGAGAGCTTGCAGTTGGTCGCTGGCGTTGGAAATCATCGCAGTTCCAGCGCGCATTTCTTCCATTCCAGTCTTCATGCCGCCTGTGGCGTTCTCCAACATTTCGACTTCATGCAAAATCGCTTGATTGCCCTTATTCATTTCGCGCGAGCTGTCCTTGACTTGGCTTGAATTGTCGTTCAAGACGGTCAAGGCCTCGTTGATTTGCGCCGAGCCTTCAAGCTGCTCGCCCATCGCGGAACTGATTTCGCGCACCAATTCGTCGGTTTGCGAAATGCTGTCGGTGACGGCCTTAAGCGCGTCTTGCGAGCTTCTGCTGGCCGAAACAATTTTGTCAACCGATTCTTGGATTGTCTTTAGCTGCGCGCCGATTGTCTTTGTCTGCGCGCTGGAATTTTCGCTGAGCTTTCGGATTTCGTCGGCGACAACGCTAAAGCCCTTTCCCGCCTCGCCGGCGTGCGCGGCCTCAATAGCGGCGTTCATGGCCAGCAAGTTGGTTTGGCGCGCGATTCCGCTTATGACGCTGTTGGCGGTCTTAAGCATTTCGCTTTGCTGCTGAACGTCCAAAACCATCTTGTTGACTTCTTCCTGTTTGGCGACGCCGTCCGAGGCGCCTCTTTGCAGCGCGACGAAAGAACCGCTCAGCTTTTCGACGGAACCATTTACGGAATTGATGTTGCCAATCATTTGCTCTACGGCGGAACTGGCTTGCGCGACGCTTTGCGTTTGGTTCTCTATAAGCTTTCCCATCGACTCGATGTTGCTTGAAATCTCGGTGACGGCGCCGGCGGTTTGGTCAACAGAATTTGACTGCGCGTCCAAACCGTTTCCCATGTTGTCGATGTTTTCGATTATTTCTTTGATTGAGGCGACGGTGTTTTGAGCGCTGTCCCGCAAAGCGATGCCGGTCTTGACCAAAGTTTCGTTGGAAGCCTTTACGTTTCCAACAATGCCCTGCAGTTTTTCGATAAAGCGGTTCAGGCTTGCCACAAGCTCGTTCATCACCGCAAGGGCGCTTTCGCTCTTTAGGTGAACGCGCTGGGTAAGGTCGGCGTTTCCGCTGGAAAGATCGTCAACCGCGCCCTTTAGGGTTTTTGCGCTGATCACGATGTTGGAAGTGTAAAAGGCCACGAACAAAAGAATCGCGGCCACAAGACATATCGCGATTGGAGTCACCGCCGCCGACCAAAAGGCTTTGGGCGTGTAACGCATCTTCATCGCCATGTGCCAAGAAACCAAGTCCAAGGGGCCAAGAAGAAATTCAGCGCTTGAAGAGGAACGCGTTTCTATCTGCTTGGGAAGCGCGTCAAACTTGGCCAGTTCAGGCATTCTCTTTGTCACGCTGATGTGATCCTTTAAAATCGACTGGTCAAGAGCGCCGGTTATTTCCAAAGAATCGTTGTAAAGATACATTTCAACGCCGGAAGGAATTCCTTCGTACATGCTCTTGATGAAGTCAGTCAAGGGGATTCCGGTTCCTGCGATTCCGACCGGCGTTCCGCTCTCGTCGCGGACAACGGCGTTTACCCAAAGCATCGTTTGGTTCAAGTCCGGATTGTAATTTATGTTGAAGTTGTACTCTTCCGTCTCGTACAAGGTCATCTTGTACCAATAAGTGGCGGGATCTTCCGGATCCAAAGTGTAAGCGTATTTCATGTCGCTCCAGAATTTATGATCCGCATCGCTTACCCAGAATATCGACTTGCTCAAAAATGAATTTTGGAATGAAGCGAATTCAATTTGCCCCATGCGGGAAAATTCTTGATCTTCAGGATCCTTCAAATAGTTCTTTACCAAAGGGGAGCGAACCATTTGCCGCACAAGGGTGAGCTGTTCGCCCAAACTGGTTTGAAATTCCAGCGTCTTGATTTCGGCTGAATGCGTAAGGTGGAGGTCGGCCTCTTTTCGGAAGTCTTTTTCCGCCCAAAAAATCGTGACAACAACTGTCACCACGATTGTCAAAGCGACGGCTGCTATCGCTTTAAAATTCAAGTTCTTCATAAAAACCTCGCTATCCTTACATTTTACACCCAAAAGCGGAATTTGACAACCCAAAAAAAAAGCGTTAAAATGAAAAAATGAAAAGATTAAATAGAAAAAACACTTTCATCGGCGCGCTTTCTTTAGCGGCGCTTTTGTTTTTTGCCCAAATCGCGGCCTCCCTCCCCGCCTTCGCGCAGGAAAAGCCTTGGCTAAATTCAACAGTCGTCGGAGCGATTCAAGGCTACAATCCCAAGCCGACCGACGACTTTTACGCCGCCACAAACCGCGACTGGCTTTTGTCGGCCAAGATCCCCAAGGGCGAGCCAAGAACCGGCTCTTTTACAGAACGGGAAGCCCAAATTGACAAAGAGCTTATGTCCTTGATGACGGACAAAAGCCTTACGGGCCGCGACGCGCAGAACGTCCAAAACTTGTACGCGCTCTTCCTTGACTGGGACACAAGAAAAGAATCCGGACTTGCCGCCCTAAGGAAAATCCTGGCCCCCGTCCAAGACATAAAAACAATGGAAGAGCTTCGCGCGTATCTTGCCAGCAAAGACTGCGTTTATTACGGAACGACCTTTTGCAGTTTTGACGCCGGCGCGGACATAAGCAATCCGATGCGAAGCGCCACAAACGTTTTTTCCACTTCGCTCACCTTGGGCGACGCGGCGGAATACAAGGCGCTCACCCAAAACGGAAAAAACGCCAAGGAATTTTCCGACGCGATTTCACTCCACGTTCTTTTAAAGCTTGGCTATGGCGAGGCGGAAGCCAAGCAAATCATAGAGCGCAAATACAAATTGGAGAGCGCGCTAGCCTCCAGCATGTTTACGACGGAAGACGAAAATTCGCCGGACTACTTTAAGAAAGCGCTGAACAAAAAGACAGTCGCAGAACTGCAAAGGCTTTCGCCAAATTTTCCCCTTGTTCAAATAATGAAAACGCGGGGAATGGACAAGGCTAGAAGAATTTATTTGTTTGAGCCGGAATGGCTCAAAAGGCTCAACGAACTTTTTGTTCCTGAAAATTTGGAAAGCCTCAAGGCCTACATAATCGACAACATCGCGCGCCACTCGGCAAACCTTTTGGACAAGGACAGCTACGACTTTTACAAGGCCGCCTCCAGAAAGCGCATGGGCATAACGGAAGCGCAAAGCCTCGAACAGGACGCCTGCGACTTTGTGGCGGACGCGATTTCAGTTCCGCTTTCAAAGCTTTACGCAAAAAATTGCGTCGACAAAAGCGCCAAGCCCCGCGTGACAAAGCTCATAAAGGAAACAATCGCCGAGTACAAAAAAATAATAGCGGCGCAAGACTGGCTTTGCGACGCGACAAAGAAAAAGGCCATCGCGAAAGTCGGCGCCACAAAAATTCACGTGGCCTACCCCGCTCTTTGGGACAACTACAGCGCTCTGGACATTCGCTCGGCGGCGGAAGGCGAAAGCTACTTTAGCGCCGTCCAAAAGCTTTCCGTCTTTTACACAGAAAAGACCAACAAACGGGTCAACAAATGCCTTGGAAGCGGCATGTGGAATTCCAAGGTTTACCAAGTCAACGCCTTCAACGGCTTCACCAACAATTCCATCAACATAATCGCAGGAATCATGGGCGGCGCCTTTTACCGGCCCGACATGAAGGACGAGGAGCTTTACGGAACGTTGGGCGCCGTCATCGGCCACGAGATAAGCCATTCGTTCGACGCGACCGGAAGCCAGTTCGACAAAATGGGCGCGATGAAAAATTGGTGGACGGAAGAAGACTGGAACGCCTTTGAAAAGCGCTCGCAAAAAATCGCCGACTACTTTGACAGCATGAACACGCTGGGCGCCCTCCATCAAAGCGGAAAGACAGTCCAAGGCGAGGCCGCGGCGGACATCGGCGGAATCAAGGTCATGCTGGAACTTGCCAAGAAAAACAAAAATTTTGACTACAAGCTTTTCTTTGAAAGCTACGCGCGGCTTTGGGAAAACCTCTGCCAAAGGGAATACGCCGACTACAGGCTTAAAATCGACACGCACCCCTTTGACTACCTTAGGGTCAACGTGACGCTCCAGCAATTCGACGAGTTTTTGGAAACATACGGAATCAAGCCGGGCGACGGAATGTACCTAGCGCCCGAAAACCGCGTTTCCATTTGGTAGCGCGCGCAAAACGGCCGCAAGCCCAAAAAGCGGCGGCCTGGCCGCAAGCCTTTCAAACCTCGACAAATTTCACGAGCAAGTTGGGGATGTCGACGCTCTTGGCCTTTACCATAACCTTGTCGTTTAAATTCAATTTGTTCTTGGGCGCGAACATCGTTTGCTGCGCCAAAGACGGTATCATAAAGACCGCCTCGTTTCCCTTAAAGTCAACGCAAACAGCCTCGCCCGTCCAGTCGGGATTTTGCAAAAGGTAAACGAGCGTCCAATGCAAGTCGCTTTTTCGCTCGGCCTTTTTGCAGGCGTAGGCCGCTTCGTCGCCGGCTGAAAGCCGCTCAAGCATGCTGTCCTTGTCTATTATCTCGCGGCCGTCCAAAAAGGCGCGCAATTGCTCATGGCACAAAAGGTCACCGTAGCGGCGAAGGGGGCTGGTCACTTGGCTGTACATTCCCAAGCCAAGTCCCGCGTGCGGTCCCGGAGCCAAGCCCACTTCGCGCCTGTGCATGCAGCGCACGGCCTTGAATTCTCCGGCCAAGCCTTCAGGCAAGTCTTTGGGAATGTCAGGCGACTCCTGGCGGACGTAGACAAAAGGAATCTTGTTGGCAAAGGCAAAACGCGCCGCGCCTTCGCCGGCCAAAAGCATCATCTCGCGCACGACTTCCGAGCTTTGCGGATGGACTTCCGGCTCTATCGAAACTTTTTTGTTCTCGTCAAGCGTTATGTGGACTTCCGGCAAATTAATTTCGACGCTTCCGGCTTTTTTTCGCCGCTCCAAGTTGCGCGCGGCTATGGCGAACAAGTCCTTAAGCTCGCCGTCCTTAAGGCCGTCCGCCGCTTGGTAGGTCAGCCGCTTTACGTTTACAAGCGTTTTAAGGACTTGGCATTCTTCTATTGTTCCGTCGTCGTTAAGCGAAATGCGGAACGAAAGCGCGCGGCTTTTTTGCGCAAGGCCAAGCGCGTAGTCTTCCAAAGAGTCTTCGGCCAACATTCTTGCCGCGCCGTCCGGTATGTAAAGGGTCGCGCCGCGGTCCATCGCCGCCTTGTCTATCGGGCTTTGCGGAAGAATCGCGCTCGCCGGGTCGGCGATGTGGACCCACAAGTATTTTCCGTCAAAGGCCACCGCGTCGTCCGGGTCGGTCGACCATTCGTTGTCGATTGCGTATGAAATTCCCGCCACTTCAAAGCGCTCTTCTTCCGGCGGCGAGGCGAGCGAAAGGGAGGCCGACTTCATCGAAAGGCCCCAGCGCGCGGGATGGGGATTCTTTGTTATCGGCCAAATTTTTGTGTCAAGCAAAAGCTTGTGGGCGTTTTCCGGCGTGGCGGCCAAGCCGATTTCCTGCATAGTCTTGGACTTGTCGCTTTTTCCAAGCGCAACGGCCTCCACTTCTCCCATATACTTTGAGTCGGAAGCTTCGAGCGCCTTTGCCTTTAGGCGCGCGATGAAGGCGGCGTGGTATTCGGCCTCGTGGGCTTTTTCGTCGGCCTTGCTTTTTAGCGCGGCGATTTCTTCTTGCGTTCTGGGAACAAAGACAAGCGCGCCGTTTTTTTGCTCTTCTTCCAAGAATGAAAATTCAAATCCGCTTCGCAACTTGTCAAAATAAAAGTAGGCGGCTTCGGCGGGCGCGGCGGAATCAATGAAAGCCAGCAGTTCCTCAAAAGAAATTTTTTGTCCCGCCGTGGAATCGTCGCTTTGCAAAAGCTCGTGGGCTTCGGCGATTTTTTGCGCGGCGGCCGGGTCGTCAAAAGATAGGAGCGCGTCAAGCGCGACATTTTTTGCGGGAAGCGGAGCCACGTCCTTTTCGCGGACTTTGGCCGTATCGTATTTGGCGGCCTTTCCCGTATCGGTGGCGGGCGCGGACTGCCATTTTATGGCGAACTTTTCGCCTTCGATTTCCGTTATTATGGCGGCATTCTTTTTGTACAAAACCGCTTGATTTTTTTCCAACATATCTTCATTATAAAGGAATGGAGCGCAAAATGGAAGAGAGGGATGTTTATATTGAAAATTTTTCCCAGAGCGGCCGCGAGGATTTGGAAGACCTTGAATTTTCTCCCAACATCGGCGCGGTGGGAATCGGCGCCTTTTACGCCTGCCCCAACTTGCGCCGCGTCAGTTTGAACAAGAACTTAAATTACATAAGCCCACTCGCTTTCGCCGCTTGCCCTTCCCTAAAAGAAATTGCAGCCGACTCCAACATCATCGAATTCGCTCCAAGCGCGCTCGCCCAAAACCTTTCGCAAGACCAAGACGCGCGCCGCTTTGCGAAAGAGGTTCTCCTAAAAAATTTTTCCTACAAAAGCGAAAACGGAATTTTATACAACGCAAAGTGGCGCTCGCTGCTTTTTGCGGAAACAAAAGACTTGCGCTCGCTGGCCTTTCCGCGCGCCGCAAGGGCAGTCGGCTGGTTTTCCTTTGACGGATGCGCGCTGCTTGAAGAGCTTGACATACCGCAAACCGTCGAATGGATCGGCGAGCGCGCCTTTTCAAACTGTTCCAGCCTAAAAAAAGTGACGCTCACAAAAAGCGTCCACCAGATTGAACAGGCGGCCTTTATGAACTGCCGCTCGCTTGAAGAATTTAAAATTCCAAAAGGCGTGGAACGAATCGAAGCCTTTACTTTTAGCGGCTGCGAAAATTTGCGCGAGGTGGAAATTCCTTCCAGCGTAAAGCATATCGAAGAAAATGCTTTTGAATTTTGCCCGCGCTTGGAAAAAGTGACGGTCTCAAAATGGTGCCAAGTCGAGGACGGCGCCTTTGACAAGGGCGTGGAAATCCATAGAATATAGCGCGGAAAGCGTTCGCAAGCCCAAGAAGCGCGGCCTTTCGCGGCCCTACTTTCTCAACACATCCACGAGATGGCTTCCGGCGCCCAAGAGTTCCGGCCGCTCGGAAATTTCAAGCGCGTAGTTTTTAAAAAGACCGAAAGTTTCGTCATCCATAGCGTTAAGCTCGCGGCGCATGTAGTCGGCCGGTCCGTCCGGCGAAAATATTTTGACCCGCTCAAGGCCGCTCTTTTCTTGCAGGGCGTTTATGTCTTCCAGTCTAACGTAGGAATACAAGTCGCCGTCGCGCGAAATTGTCTTAAAGTTTTTGTCGATTTGCCCGGCCGCAAAGTTTTCCTTTATTTTGTTTTGGCCAAAGCAGTATTGCGTGACGGCGTATTCGTTCATCGTGTAGGCGCAAAAAACCAGGCCGCCCTTCTTTGCGACGCGAGCGGCTTCGGAAAGCGCTTTTAGTTTGTCTTCTTCAGTGTGAAGGTGGTAAAGCGGCCCCAGCATCAAAACGATGTCAAAGGTCGCGTCGTCCAAAAAAGAAAGGTCGCGCGCGTCGCCTTGCCAGCACTTTACTTTTTCATGCTTGGCGCGGAGTTTTTGAAGATTGCTTGGGACTAGCTCGACGGCTGTTACGTCAAAGCCTTGCCTGCTTAGGGGAACGGAATAGGCGCCGGTGGCCGCGCCCACGTCGAGGATTTTTGCGGAAGGCGCGGCGAACGCCAAAATGTTTTTCATTGTAACAAAAAATTCGACTTGGCCGTGCCGCGTTTTAAGGCGGTGGTCCTCGTCGAATTTTTCGTAGTACTTTTCTAATTCAGTCACTTATTCTGTGGGACGCTTTTTGAAAGACTTGCTTTCCAAGATGGCCTGGCCTTCGCCGACCTTTTGCTCCATCATCGCGCGAACCTTGAGCGGCAAGCCGAACAAAGTGATGAAGCCTTGCGCGTCCTTGTGGTCGTAAAGGTCGCCAGTCGTGAAGCTCGCGATGCTTTCGTTGTACAAGCTGTACTTGCTTCCAGAACCGGCTCCGCGAATCATTCCCTTGTTAAGGTAAACTTTGGCCCAGCCAGTGACGGTCTCTTCGGTCTTGTTGACAAAGGCCATCAAAGAGTCGAACAAAGTCGTGAACCATTTTCCGTCGTAAATCAATTCGGCGACCTTGATGGAAACCTGCTGCTTGTAGTGGTATGTGTCGCGATCAAGGCAAATGTGGTCCATCATGCGGTGGGCAAAGTACAAAATCGCTCCGCCGGGAGTCTCGTAAACGCCGCGGCTTTTCATTCCGACGCAGCGGTTTTCGCAAATGTCAACCAAGCCCACGCCGTGCTTTCCGCCAATCTTGTTGAGTTTTTCCAAGAGAGAAAGCGCGTCCATTTTCTTTCCGTT
>CADCCO010000029.1 GCA_902799965.1 uncultured Spirochaetaceae bacterium | reverse complement strand
GTGAAGATTACGCGCTCGCCTGTGATTCCGCTCATCTGGCAAAGCATAAGCTCAGGCAAGCTTGAACAGTCGCCGCCGCAGCCGCAGTCGGCCAAAACTTTAAGCATGTAGGGATTGGGCATTGCCTTCACCGCAAAGTGCTCGGTGAACTTTGGGAAAATCGAAAAGGCTTTGGTGAACTCCGCCATGTTGTCGCGGATGGCCTTTTCGTCGTAAAGGTAAAAAGGCGTGGGGAATTTTTTTGTCAGCTCCAAAAGCTGATCGTGGCTCAAAGGAAAGTTGTCGCTCATTTTTTAATGCCTCCAAATTGGAAACATTTTAACAAAATGAGCGAGCTTTGTAAATGAGCCGAGATTCGTCAATTGCTCGTCTTGTAAAGATCCCACCACGCCTTTATGACCTGGCCCCAGCTTTCTGAAAAGCCGGTCCAATCGACGTAATGAAAAATCGGATTGTTTTCTTCAGTGGCGTTGGTCCAATTGCTTCCCACAATCGAAAGGCCGTAGGCGCAAGTCTTCTCAACGGTTTTGACGTCTTTTTGGGAAATGAAGTCTTTTTTTCCGGTAAGATACAATTGATCGTCATATGTTTCGTCCCACGAGTAGCCGTCTTGGGCGTTCTTTAAAACGCGACGGCCGCCCCAAGAGTATATTATCAACTTGTCGTCGCCGTTCTTCAATAATTCAAAAAGAGAAAGGGCGCTTTTTTGGGCGGCGGCGGGTAAATCAATGTCATAGGCGATGTCAAGGCAAAGCCAGCCCAAATCGTTAAGCCATGCGAAGCTTCCGCAATAGGCAAGGCCCTTGCAGTTTCCAAGGCTGCTTACATCCTGCGCCATGTAATTTAAAAAAATCGAATAAAAAAGATTGGAGTCGTTTTCTTTTATTTTTAGCAAGTCGTCGGAAAGCTTGTCCACTCCGTCCTTTAGAGCCAAAGCCTTTTGCGGATCCAAGCTCATGAAAGAGGAAGTGTAGACAGAGCAGCCGCTGGACCTGGAATCTTTGGCCGATTCCGCGTCAGCGGGGTGCTCAATCGGCTCTTTGTAATAGCGATGCATGTAGGCGCTTACAATGACCTTTCCAACGTCAAGCGCGGTCATGCCGCTTTTTATGTTGGTGAAAACTCCGTAGTAGTCCGGCATGCAGCTTACGTTGGCCGAAGAGCAATAGTAGTCGGCGCATCCCTTGTAGTTCCACAAAATCTCGGCCGTAGCCTGCAGGCAAAGGTCGTTCCACAAAATCTTTGGCTTGTCGGCGCCAGTGTAGCCCGCGGCAGAAAGCGCGTCCGTTATGTTTTTGCAAGTCAAAAGCCTCTTTGTGTCGTCGCTCGCGTCGGAGCACAAGGAGGCGGAAATCATGGAGGCGTTTGAATCCGTGTAGGTTTCCTTGTGGGTTCCGGCGCCGTGGTCCTGCAGGCACACGACGACGTTGGACGCCGAGTAGCGGGCCTTTGCCCACTTTAAAAAGTTTGTCAAAGTGGCCGGGTCGGACATAGTGGGCTCTTTAGGAAGCCAGTCGCGCGCCTGCTCAGTCAAGTCCTTTGTGTTGGGGCCGACGGAAAATCCTTCGCCAAGCTGAACATAGCCCGCGCCGTATTCGTTTCCGCTTTGGGGAACATAGCTAAGGCTGTAGTCGGCTCCGATTTCGTACAAGGCGCCGTCGGGGTGAATGTATTTTTGCGCTTGCTTTTTTTCTTCGCTTATTCCGTCCCAAAGGACAAGCGCCGTTACTTTGGCGTATCCTTCTTTGGGGCTTCCGTCAGCGTTGCGCGTCTGGGCAAAGGCGCATTCGATGTCGCGAATGTTCTTGTACAAGTCGTCGTTTATGGCGCTGTCGTCCGCGTCAAAGTAGCACAAAAAAAGCCAGTCGTCGGATTTTTTTTGCGAGGCCAGCCAAGCCGCAACCATCGAAGTGTTGTCGCTGGAATTTGAGCAAGACGCGAACAAAGTGCAAAGCGCCAGCGCGAACGAACAAAACGCCGCAATCAAAAAATTCTTTTTCACACATTCCTCCAAAAACATAATTATAATTATGACGAAAAAAAACAAAAATTGGAAGGGGGAATTTTCATCTGCGTTGACGACATATTCGGGAACGGCCTTCCAAAGTACAGCAGGTCAAAAAAGTCTAGGGCGGTTGAAAGCCGCCGCGATTTCCGCTAAAATAGAAGAATGATTCACCAAATGCAAAAGTTGCTGGAGGCCGCCAAAAAGAACGGCCCCTTGTGCGTCGGCTTGGACACCGACGCGTCGTACGTTCCAGAATCCATAGCCAAAAAATTTTCCTCGCCGGCGCAGGCAGTCTTGGCCTACAACAAGGCGATAATCGAGCGCGTCAAGGCCGAGCAATGCGCCGCTTGCTTTAAAGTCCAGGCGGCCTACTACGAAGCGATGGGCTTGGAAGGAATGGATGTTTACGCAAAAACCTTGCGCGCCGTCCGCGACGCGGGCTTTGTTTGCATAAGCGACGTAAAGCGCGGGGACATAGCCGCCAGCGCCCAGGCCTACGCGCGAGCGCATTTTGCGGGCGACTTTGAGACCGACATAATCACGGTGAACCCATACATGGGCTTTGAAACGCTTGAACCATTCATCGAATATTGCAAGAGCGCGGGAAAAGGAATCTTTGTTCTATTAAGAACTTCCAATCCCGGCGCGGCGGACATCGAGCAAAAGGAACTTAAGGAAGGCGGCCGCGTCTTGGACGGCGTTGGCGCCCAGCTGAACAAAATAAAGGCCGAGACCGATTCAATTTTTGCCGGGCAAGAATGTTCCCCGGTGGGAGCGGTCGTGGGCTGCACCCACCAAGCCGACGCGGCGGCGATTCGCGCGGCATATCCCGGAATTTTCTTTTTGATTCCTGGCTACGGAGCGCAGGGCGGAGCGGCGGACATTTGCGGAACGCTTTTGCAAAAGGCGGGCGGAACGGTCAACTCAAGCCGCGGAATAATTTGCGCATGGAAAAAGGACGCCGCCCTGCAAGAAAAAAGCGCGGCCGCGTCTCTTACGATTGACGACATTGCCGACAGCGCCCTGCGCGCCTGCCTTGCCGCAAAAACAGAGTTAACCTCTTTTAAGGAGGCGAGCAAATGAAAGACTTTTGCATGAACGAAGCGCCCGCCGTTTTTCAGACGGCGCAAGTGACCGGCATTTTTCCTACAAAGGGAGCGGTTCCGGCCGAAAGCGTATACACCCTTGAGCTGCGGGCGGACAAGGACGCTCTTCCCGCCGCCGGACAATTCTTCATGCTGCGGTCGGCTTCGTCGCAAGCCTTGCTGGCCCGCCCCATCAGCGTCTTTAGCGTGGAACTGATTAGCGACGGAAATTTCGCAAAAATCGAATTCTTGATTTTGAAAAAAGGCCAAGGAACAAAAGAGCTTTGCTCCCTAAAAGAAGGCGACCGCGTTGAGCTTTTGGGCCCTTGCGGAAACTCATTCCCGCGCCCCGCCGAAGGAGCCAACATTTGCATCGCCGGCGGCGGAGTCGGAGTCGCTCCCGTCGCGGGCTTTGCCTCAAGCTTGGCCGACGGAAGCTACGACTTTTACGCAAGCTTTAAAAGCGGCTCCTACGGCTTGGAAAACGTCCGCGCCAAAAACCTTGTCATAACGACAGACGACGGAAGCCAAGGCGTTCACGGCATGATAAGCGCCGCGCTTACCGCCGACTACTTGAAGGCGAAAAAATATTCCGCCGTATACGCTTGCGGCCCCATTCCAATGCTGCGCTACATTCAAGGCATTTGCCAAAAGGCGAACGTACAGTGCTACCTTTCGCTGGAACAAAAAATGGCTTGCGGCATGGGCGTGTGCTTGGGCTGCGCGGTTCAGACTGTGGAAGGCTACAAGCGCTGCTGCAAGGAAGGCCCTGTCTTTGCCGGACAAAAAATCATTTTTGAAGAGCAAGCTCCAGTCATCACAAAGAAAGCGGCGGTCGACATTGTCGACTTGTCGGTCAAAATGGGAAGCCTGCGCCTAAAGAATCCTGTAATCGCAAGCTCCGGCGCTTTTGGCTTTGGCTCGGAATACGAAGGAATTTTCAACGTAGGCGACTTGGGCGGAATTTGCTCCAAAGGCCTTACGCTTGAGCCGCGGCAAGGAAACAGCGGAATCCGCATTTGGGAAACGCCGAGCGGCTTGATGAATTCAATTGGCTTGCAGAATCCGGGAATCCCCCACTTTTTGCAGGAAGAGCTTCCGCAAATGAAAAAGCTTGGAACCGCCGTCATCGCCAACCTTTCCGGATCCACAATCGAAAGCTACTGCGAAGGCGCGCGCCTCTTGGAAAACAGTTCCGTCGACGCGATAGAATTGAACATCTCCTGCCCCAACGTTTCGGCGGGCGGGGCCGCGCTGGGAATGAGCTGCCAAACGGCGGGCGACATCACAAAAAGAATCCGCGCGCTCGTTTCAAAGCCCTTGATTGTAAAGCTTACCCCGCAGGCCAGCGATATTGTCGGCGTCGCCCTTGCTTGCCAAAAAGCCGGAGCCAACGCGATAAGCCTGTGCAATTCTTTCCAAGGCGTGGCAATCGACATAGAGCGAGGAAAGCCCGTCTTTGACAAAGTAAAGGCTGGCTTCGGCGGCCCCGCCGTGCGGCCAATAGCGCTGCGCCTTGTATGGGAAGTGGTCGAGGCGATGAACAAGCTGCCGGAAGACGAACGAATTCCCGTGATAGGAATTGGCGGCATAACGACTTGGCGCGACGCGGTTGAATTCATAATGGCGGGCGCGGCGGCCGTTCAAGTTGGAACGGCGACATTCCCCAACCCGCTTGCCATGAAAGAAATGATAGAAGGAATTGAAGCCTTTATGCGGCGCAAGGGCTTTAGGAGCCTGGCCGACTTTAGGGGCATCGCGCAAAAATGATTGTCATTTTGCCGCGCATGACAGCGCGGCCTTAATCTCTTCCAAGACAGCCAGCGCGTTGATTCCCGTTTGCAGCGTGGAAAAAAGCGCCGCCTTGCCGTCCAAAAAATCAACGGCGTTTTGAACCATGTTTGAAAAGTAGCCAGTTTTTTTTGGAAGGACAACCGCCTTGTCGCGGCCAAGCGAATAAAAGCCCGTATACAAGTCGGACTCAAGGCGGCGGTAAAATTTGGCGTATCCGTTTCCTATGCAAACGCGGCCCTCGGTTCCAATAACGTCAACCTCAAATCCAAAAAAGCGGCTGCGGCCTGACATAAAAAGCGAGACTTCCGGGCACAAGGCGCTTGAATAATGCGCGCAAAGCTCGCGGACAATCTTTTTGTTTTTTGGATCGCGATAAACGCCCGTAAGGACAAGATTCTTTAAAAGAGCGCGCGCAGGCTTTTCTTCCAAAGCTTCCAGCAAGAACAAAACGATGTCGACCAAATGAGTGCCGTCGTGCAAAAGGCTGTAGGCGCCGCTTTCTTCCGCCGCCGGATCGTACAATTTCATGCCCGAAAAAAGCCGCGCCGTAATCGCTTGAACGCCGCCGATTTTTTGCAAGTAGGATGCGGCCGTCCTGTAATCAAAGGCAAAGCGGCGCTCGTGGTTTACCAAAATCGGAACGCCGTTTTTTTTGGCGGCGGCTTTTATCTTTGCCGCTTCCTTTAAATTAAGGGCGACAGGCTTTTCCAAAATCACAAGGCGGGGCCGCGCCGCAATCGCTTCCAGCGCCGCGCTTAAATGCGAGTCTTCGTTCACCGCGACGACTATAATGTCGGGCGCGAATTTTTCCAGCATTTCGCCGATTGAGGAAAAAGTTTTTACAAGCGGATTTTTTTTATGGAAGAGCGCGAGCTGCTTTTGATTAGTGTCAACGCCCGCGACAAGCTTTACGCTTCTATTGCCCTTTAAGGCCATCACATGGCTTGCCGGCTGCTCGCGCTTTTTGTCGTACCCCAAGGTCCAGCCGATTCTTCCAAGCCCAACTACGGCGGCGGAGTATTTTTTCAAACGTGGTCCTCCAAGTAGCGGACAAAATCTTCTTCCTTGAGCGGGCGCGAATAATAAAAGCCCTGGACGTAATTCACGTCAACGGAACGCAAGAAAGAAATTTGCTGCTCGGTCTCAACGCCTTCGCAAATCGTTTCCTTTCCGAGCGACTTTGCCATCTCGACAATTTTGGCGACGATTTTATATTCGTCCTTGTTGGGAAGCTTTCCGTCTTGGTCGGCCCGCATGAATTTTTGGTCAAGCTTAAGAACGTCGGCGGGGATTTCCGAAATTATGTTCAGCGAAGACTCGCCGTTTCCAAAGTCGTCTATGGCCACGCGGAAATTCTTTTCGTGCAATTGCTTGGTCACTTCAATCAAACGGTTGTCTCCCGCGCCCACGGAGCGCTCGACGATTTCAACCTCTATCATGCTTGGAGGAATGTCGTAGCGGCTGAACAAGCCCCAGAATTTTTGCGCGAACTTTTCGTCGCCCAAATGAAAGCGCGACATATTTACGGAAATCGGAACAACCGGCTTTCCTTCTTTTAAACGCTTGTCAAGGAATTCAAAGACCTCTTGGTAAACATAAAAGTCCAAGCGGTTGATGTAGCCGTTGCGCTCAAACAAGGTGATGAATTCATCGGGAAGGCATTCGCCCAACTCAGGAGAGTTCCAGCGGACAAGCGCTTCGGCGCCGATGACCTTGCCGTTTGTCAAATCAACCTTGGGCTGATAGACGACGAAAAATTCCTTGTGCGAAAAAGCCACTGGAATGTAGCGCTCGATTTTTTTGTCCTTTATCAAACGCTCTTCCATCGCCTTGTCGTAGACTGAATAATTCTGCAGCAAGTTGTCTTGAATCACGTGCTTGGCGTAGCTTGTCTTTCCAATCAAGTTTTGAATGTCGTCAATTTCGTAGTCTTTTCCTGCAAAAACGATTCCGGTTTTTGTGGGAAGGCGCTCGCCCATTCGTCCAGCAAAATAATTTCCGTCATACAAAAGGCTTTCGTATTCCTTTAGCGCCTCGGCCTTGCTTTGGCCGTCCTTTAACGGATACATCAAATACAAGTGGTCAATCGCTCCGCGCGCGGCGATTCCGTTTTGCTGCATTGCGATTTGGCCAAGGCGCTTGGCGAGCGCCACAATCTGTTCGTTGGCCGCGGCGATGCCTTCGGTTTGCTGAACGATTCTAAAGCCGCGAATGTCGATGCCAAAGAGCATGTAGTTTTTGTCGCGGTTCCGTTTGAGCAGGCGCTCGCATTCTTCTTCAAAGCGCGATTCCGTCCACAAGCCGGTAAGCTCGTCAAAGTCGGAGTCTTGCTGAAGCGTAAGGCGGTGGCTCGACATTCCGCGCGAGCCGGAAAGAGTGATCCAAGCGAAAGTCAAAACGACAAAGACCGCGAACAAAAAGAAGACGCCGGCAAGGTTAAGGTTGGATCGCAAGAATTCCTTGTAAAAGCGGGACTGCACTTCAACCAGGCCGATAGTCCAATCAAGGTCTTTGATTTTCGCAAAGGAAATGAATTCCAAGCCCAAGTTTATGGTTTCCAAAATGACCGAGCCGGAAGAATTGTTTTCCAGCGCGTCATGGAATGCGAACAAAGCCTCTTTGTCTTTTTGCGCGAAAGAGTCGTCGCCCGCGCGTATTTTCTTTATCACGCTTTCAAATTCAGGCTCTATCAAGAATTCAAGATTTTCGTCCAAGGCGTATCCCGTCGCGCTTTCAGAATAGGCCATGCGCTTGATTGGATTTCTTATGGCCAAAAAGTCAACGACATAGAACAAAACGCCTTTAAAGCTTCCGTTCTTGTTGAAAATCGATTGGGCGATGAAAAAATTTTCCCCGCGGGAGAATTCGTTCCGCAAGCAGCCGGAGACTCCGAATTTTCTTTTTTCCGCGATGAACTTTTGGAAGAATTTATATTTGTTGAGGTCGTAAGTCTTTCCGCCCTTGCAGCGAACAAGACCGTCCGCGTCAGCGAAAAGAAGCTCAATCACATACGGCTTGTCAAGCAAGTCGTCCATAGACAAAAGGCTTTCGTTGATTTGGACGCTTGAGTCATTTTCAAAAATCGGCGAAACAGAAACGCGCTCCAAGTCGGCCACGTAATCGGCGATTCTTCGCTCCAAAATCATCGCGTTGTAGCGCACTTGGTATTCGCTGGTTTCCTTGTAAAAATTCTGCACGCTCATCGTGATGGAATGAAGAATGAAAAGATAGAAGACCGACACCACAAGGAAAATAATTACAGAAAAAACAATTATCGAGCGCTTTCTCATCGAAAGCCGGCTGAGCGAAACTCCGTTCTTTTTTGAATCGTTCTTCGTAAAAAACATATTTTCTAGGCTGAATTATAACATGCTTTTAAGAATTCCGCAAGAAAAATTTGACGGAAACTTTTGACTGTGATACTATAAGAACCGTGAGCGGCAATTGTAATATAATAGAAAAAACGCTAAAAGAAAATATTCTTGACAAAAGCGCGGCCTTTGTTTTCAACACGAACGTCGCCGCCTCGTCTTGGACGGACTTTATCGTTCGGCAAGACGGAAAAGACGGCTGGCCCGCGACCGTGGCGCAAAGCCGCTTTCTGGCTTGGGACGCCTTTAAAGGCCAGGCCCTAAAGTCCAAGGAAGAAGGAAAGCAAGCCGTTCCGGCGCTTTTGAGAAAGCTTTTCGCGCGAAGCCTTTTGGAGCGGATTAAGGGCGGAGAGAATTTTTTTGAGCGCCTGATAAATTCTGAATACAAGGAAAACGCGCTTTCGTTCACCGACTGGCTTTCGGGCATTTTGCCGTCGCTTGGCCGCTGGAGAATTTTGGCGGACAAATTCATAGTCGGCGAAAAGCCGCAGGGCGAGCGCGACAACGCGGAAAACCGCGACTACTTAAAGCTCTACAACGAGTACTCGCGCTTTTTGGACGAGCGCGGCCTTTTTGAGCCGTCATGGAAAAATTCGCGCTTTGACAGCCAAAGCAAAAAAAATTACATTGTGTTTTTTCCGGAACTCTTGGACGACTTTGACGAATACGCCGAAGTTTTGGCGGAAGCGCAAAAGGAAGGCCGCGTCCGCTTGGTCAAACTGCCGGAATTAAAGGAAGAAATTCGCGCCGACTACTGGCAGTCAATGCGGCTGGAGCTTAGAATGACCGCGCTCAAAATTTTGCGCGAGCGCGCGGCGGGAACCGATTGGAGCGACATCGCGCTTTGCGTTCCCGACATAGAAAACTTGCGGCCTTACATTGAGCGGGAACTTTCGCTCTACCAAATTCCCTTTGTGACCAGAAGCGGAATCAAATTGGGAAAGACGGGAGCGGGACGAATCTTCAGGAAAATCCAAGACTGCGTTCAAAGCAAATTTTCATACCAAAGCGTCCGCTCCCTGGCGCTGGACGCGAACATTCCTTGGAAGAGCGCGGACGAGATGGAGCTGCTTGTCCGCCTTGGAAAAGAAGCCAAGTGCCTTGTCCAATACACCGGCTCGGACGGACTTCCCGTGGATCCCTGGATTAGCGACTTGTCAGAAGGCGTAAAGAAAAGCGCGGACGCAGACGAATTTTTGAACGCGAAGAAATTTTACAAAAGCCTAAAAAGCGCTGCGACGGCGCTGGCGGAAGCTCCTTCGTTCGCAAAAATAAAAAAGGCTTGGACGGAATTTGAAAGCGCCTTTCTTTTGGAAAAAGAAAAGATTGACGACAGCTCCAACAAAATTCTAAGCCGCGCCGTCGCGCTCTTGGACGAGCTTTGCGCGATTGAAAAGCGCTTCCCTGAAATTTTAAAAGGCAAAATCGAACGCTACGCTTTTTTCCTGAACGAAATAGAAGGCTCGCAATACCAGTGGCAAAGCAAGCGGCTTGGAATTTCCGTCTTTGACTACAAGGTGAGCGCCCAAGCCGCGATAAAAAAACAGTTCGTGATTAACGCGAGCCAAGAGGCGGTAACGGTTGAAACGCTGCCCTTAAAATTTTTGTCGCAAAAAGAGCGCGACGCGCTTTTAAAGGAAAAGGACGACGGCGCGCAAAGCGACCATTCAGAGGCTTACGTCCGCTCTTACGCCATTTGCTCCGGCGCGGCCTTTAGCGCAAGCCAAAAGGCGCTTGACGGCTTTGCAATCCCCCACTCGGCGCTTGCTGCCGGCGAAAAGCCGCGCGGACCGGACTCGGATTTGGACGCGGCGGATTTCATAAAGGCGCAAAAAGACTTTTTGGCGGACAATGGCGCTTGCAAGAACGAAAGCGGCCTTTGCCTTACGCAAGCGCAAAAAGATTCTTTTGAAAAATATTTTTCGCGCGCGGAGCAAAATGAAAGCGGAGCGGCCCAAGGCGGCCTTGAAAAAAAGGAATTCCTTTCCGCCGCCATTGAACGGAAGACAAAAATCGAGCGCGGCCAAAACGACGGCCGGCAAGACAGAATCCACATAACCGCGACCGAGCTGGGCGACTTTTACCCCTGCCCGCGCAAGTGGATTTTCAAAGACCTTTTGCGCGTCGACGAATTTTCGCTTGACACCGACTTGTTTGAAGTTTACGACCAGGGCAGCGTGAACCATAAGATTTTGGAATTGTATTTTGAAAGCCTAAAGCAAAAGGGCGAGCCGCTTCCCGTAACCGATAGCGAAAGCGGAAAACTCGCGTCGAACGAAAACTTTTTGCAAGAAGAAGAAATCCTTTTGCCCGCCTTGGAAAAATTTTCGCGCGATGCATTTGAAAAAGCCAAGGCCTACAAAAAAAGCGCCCTTGTCCAAGAAGCGCTCAAAAGCCAAGACAAGATTTTCGCGCGCGAAGTCCTAAAATTTTTGCGCGAGTTTTGCAAGAAAGAAGCTTACGGCGGCTGGAAGGTTGAGGAAACGGAATGGGGCTTTGGAAAAGACGTGGACTTGCCGCCGATATTGCAGGGACGAATGGACTTGCTCTTGCGCTCGCCCGACGGAGCGATTGCGATAATCGACTACAAGAATTCAAGCTGGGCGATTCCAAGCGGCGACTTAAATTTAAAGAAAGGCGAAGGCGAATTGGACGACTGCCAAATGGCCGCCTACGTCCGCTTGTGGGAAAACGACCGCCAAAAGGAAAGCGACAAAGTTTCGCGCGCGAGTTTTGTTCCTATAAAAAATTTTAAGGAAACAAAAGTCATCGCTCCTGTTTTAAAAGGAAACACAAAGGCGGTAGTCCGCGAAGACTTTGACGGAGCGCTGCAAAGCCTTGGACGCTTGGCGGCCGGCATGGAAAAGGCGCTTGAAAAAAAAGAATTTTCGCAAGAAAAAGTAAAGCCGTACAAGGATTGCGTTTCGTGCTCCTTTAATTCAATTTGCAGAACGGTTTACTAGGAGGCGGCGCGTGACATACCAAGATTTTAGCGAAACATTGGACAAAAGGCCCGACTTGGACCAGGAAAAAGTCATTCGCTCCCTAAAGAACACAATCGTTTCAGCCGGCGCGGGAAGCGGAAAAACGCAAACGCTCGCAAACCGCTTTGCCTACTTGATAACGGCGGACTTGCAGGATTCCGAAGGCCGGCCAATAAAAAGCCCAAGCGTTGACAGAATCCTTACGCTTACCTTTACCAAAAAGGCGGCCGCCGAAATGTACCAGCGCATTTACAAGACGCTAAAAAAATTTGAGGCAAAGACGACGGACGCGGTCGCAAAAAAAAGAGCGAAGGACGCGCTTGACAATTTTTCAAAGGCCAGGATTCAAACGCTCGATTCCTATAGTTCCGGAATTTTGCGGCAGGCGGCCGCCCGTTACGGAATCAGGCCGGATTTTTCGGCGGGCGCGGACTCTTCCAAGATTGCGGACTTGGCTTTTGAATTCGTAATGGAAAATCGAAACAATCCCGCGCTTCAATGGATTTCGGCGCCGGCAAAAATAAAGGAGTGCGCGGAATTTTTCGCAAGCGCCGCGGCAGGCCACACTTCTTTGGCCGACTCAATGAACAAGGAAAAGCGGGTAAACGTTTTTTCAGAAAGTTTGGAAAAGCAAAAGAAATATATAGAAGAAAGCCTTTCTTCGGAATCAAATCCTTTTGACTCTATTGAAAAGGCGCTTGCTCGGCTGGAAGAAATAATGCCGGAAGAAAAGCCAAAAGGAAGGCAAGACTGGTTTGACAAAACAAGAGCGGCGCTCGCCGTTTGGAATTCAGATCGAACAATGGCCGCCCGCCAAAAGGCGCTGGACAAGAACGGCGTCAAAAATTTCGCGCAGTCGGACGAAGCCGCCCTTTACGCCGCGGCTCTGGAAAATTTTCACTTTACAAATAAAATAGATTTCAGCGACGAAATTCGAAACTTGATAAAAAACGTTCTTTTTGGAGAGGACAAAAAAACGCCGGCGCTAGCCAGCGTGGCGCAAAACATTCTTGCCTTTTATTCAGACATAAATTTTTTGGAGCCGCTCCACGCGCTGCTGGACGGCTTTTCAACGCTGGCCAACGAAGCCAAGCGCAAAAGCGGCGAGCTTACGTTCAAAGACATAAACGACTTGGCCCTGCGCGCTCTAAAAGAAGACGAAGAGCTTAGAAAGCAAGAACGCGGCGCCTACGACTTTATCATGATTGACGAATTCCAAGACAACAACGCGTCCAACCGCGACTTGCTCTTGGCGATTTCCACCGACGACCTTGGCCGCGTAATGCAAAACCGACTTTTCTTTGTGGGCGACGAAAAGCAGTCAATCTATAAATTCAGGGGAGCGGACGTTTCGGTGTTCAACGGCCTTGCGGAATACATCGAGCCGTGCGACACGCTTCCGATGCAGAACAATTACCGCTCCAACAACATTTTGCTTGACGGCTTCAACCAAATTTTCGGAGGCTTTCTGCCGAACGACGCGGACAAGCCCAGCGTTCAGGAAAGCGACGCGAAAATTTTTGAGGCGGCCGCAAAAGAGGACTACGAAGCCAAGTTTGACCAAAACGCAAGGGCTCGCTTTCCGCAGACAAAAAAAGCGCTTCCGCCTGAGTCGGAAAAGAGAATTCGCGTTTGCCTTTTCCCAAGTTCCAACCCCGACAAGGACGCGGAGCGCGACGACGCGGAGTCCAAGGCGTATTTTGTCGCAAAAGAAATTAGTTCTCTGCATGAGGAAGAAAAGGTTCCATACAAAGACATCGCGCTGCTCTTAAAAGGAAGAACGCATTACGCGGAAATTTCCCGCGCCTTTGCCCGCTACGATATTCCATTTTCGTTGGACGAGCAAAAAAACATTTTCCGCCAAGCCACGGCCAACGACTTTTACAACGCGCTGCGCCTTTGCGTTTACCCCGCCGACACAAACGCATTCGCGGCCTTTTTGACTTCGCCGTTTGCTGGAATGACAGTCGACGGCGCGCAAAGAATTCTTTCGCTTTGCCCAAAAAGCGCCTTTGACCAAAATGCCCAAGCGCAAGAAGTCTTGGACGAAGAGGCGCTAAAAAAATACCAGGCGGCCCAAGCCTTTTACAAAGGCTTCGCGCCCTTCGCGCTGTCAAACCCAATCGCCGCCGCCGTCCGCCGCCTGTGGGACGACGAAGGCTGCAAATATTCAGAAAGCGCGAACGAAGAGCATTACGACTTGCTTTTTGAGCTGGCCAGAAAGGCGGACGCGGACGGAAAAGACCTTTCATGGTTTGTGGACCAACTTGCCAAAGAAAAAGGAAAGCTTGCCTTTGGCCAAGGCGGCGGCGACGAGCTGGACATAAAGGACACGGATTATCCAGTTGAAAAATCGGACGCCGTCAGCGTCATGACAATCCATAAAAGCAAGGGCTTGGAATTTGACCACGTTTTTGTTTGGGGACTGGCGGAAAAAAGCGCCGGAAAATCAGGCGACAACTCAAAGGTCTTTCACAGCGACCGCTTTGGCGCGGTGGTTTCAAACGGAAGCAAAAAGAAAAACCTTTTCGCCCTTTTGGCGCAGAACGAAGAGGACGCGAAGGACGCCGCTGAATTCCGCCGCCTGATTTACGTCGCCATGACCCGCGCCGCCCAAAGCCTTTGCGTAATCGGAAACGAGCCTCCGGAAAAAAGCGAGTCCGACAAAAACAAAACGCTTCTAAAGGCGATAAAGGCCTACAGCGCGGGACTCGCTTGCGGCGCGGACGCTCCGTTCAAGCTTGAGCTGGTCGAACGCCTAAAACGCGGCGACGAAAAGTTTCCGGAGTTAGCCCAAAAGCGTTCGCTTGCCAAAACGCGGGCCGCCTTTAACGGGGCTCAAACAATCCAAGCGGTTCCGGCCAAAAACTATTGGACCAGCCCGTCGGAGTTGGAAGAAAAAGGCGGCCCGCATCTTGGGCTTGCAAGCGATTCCGGGTATCCGCGTCTTGGGCTTTCAGAAAACGCCGGGGGCGACGACAGCGCGCCGGCGAGCCTGGCCTACCCGGAAATAAATTCTTTTGTAAACTCCAGCGCCTTGCAAAAAAACGATTACGGCACCCTCTTCCATAAATTTATGGAAGACTGGTCGCGGGACTGGGAAAACTGGACGGCGCAAAAAGTCAAGGCGGCCGAATGGTTTGAAGGCTCGCCGCTTGTTCAAAAAATCTCGGAAAAAAACCGCGAAACGCTTTTGGAAACTTTTTTTAAGATTTTAGGAAGCTTTTTGCAAAACGCGCAAAACGCCGCGTTGGACGCGCTAAAATGCGGCCGCGATTTTTTCCCGGAATTCGCCTTTAAGACAAAAATCGCGTCCTACATAATAAGCGGAAGCATGGACGCGGTTTTCCAAAACGCGGACGGAACATGGACAGTCCTTGACTACAAAACGGACGCGCGGCCCGACCCGGCGCTTTACTACAACCAACTGGCTTGCTACAAAAAAAGCGCGGCGGACTTGTTCGCAGGCGGAGATTCCCAAAAAGTCCGATGCCTGCTTTTCTTTGCCGAAACAGGAACTTTTGCCGACATAAGCCTGGAATCGCAAAAGGCGTTGGAATCCTTGGACGACGAAAAGATTTTCAATTTAATTGAAAAAACCTGAATTCTGCGCTATAATATAAAAATGTTCAAAGTCAGACGAACGCTTTTGTTCGCGCTTTTTTTGACATTGACGGCTTTCTCGGCTTTCGCGGCGACCAATAAAAAGGCCGAAGTCGCGGCTTTGCGCGGCAAATGGCTTCCCATTTCGGACGAATGGGAATTCTACCAGTCTGAACTTTTGCAGTCCTACGAATTCTATCCGGAAGAAAAGGTTCAGAACGGAATCAAAACTTCCCTTCCGTATACATTTCAAAAAGGCGTTCACTACGGAACATTCCACTGCCGAGTGACGGGGCTAAGCCCGCGAAAAAACTACGCGACTGAAATTTACGGCGCGATAATAAGCAGCTGCCGCTTTTGGTGCAACGGCAGGCTGGTGGCCACGTCGGGCTTTTTAAGCAAGGACAAGCGATCGGCAAGGCCTGGAGACTTGTGCGAAGTCGTCGACTTGCCGGCAGACCAAAACGGCGTTTTGGACTTGGTGATCCATGTGGCCGACTATGGGAATGAAGTTTGCGGAATCGTCAAGAACCTGAAAATGACCGAAAAAAGAAACGCGTCGCGATCCTTCCACTTGCATTACTTTTTCAACATGCTGATTTTCTTTTTTCTTTTCTCGCACATCATTTACAACACGACGCTGTTAGTCTTGACTTTCAAGCGGCGGGTCTCGATTGTCTTGATTCTTCTTTTCATTTTGCTCGCGGTTTCAACGCTGTTCACCGGAATCTCGCTCACGCAAAAATTCTTGATAAACATGCCTTTCATAAGCCACAGGCGCCTTCCCGTTTCTTTCTTTTGTCTCGAAGCGGCGCTCGCGGTCATTTACGAAAGCTCGTATTTCAGAATCGCGCGCAAAAAAAGCGCTCCCATGCGCGTCATAGCGGCTTTGAACGCGGCGCTTGTCTTTGCCGCTCCGCCGGCGCTTTTTGAAAAGCTTCATTTTCTTTTTTCCGCGGTCGCAATCATAAGCCTATTAGTCACAATCTCCGCTTCCTCGGAATTTTTGACAGTAAAGAAAACCGGCGACAAGAACGGAAGGCTAAAAAATCTCGACTTGCAAAAACTGCGCCTGCTGTCCGCGTTCATAATTGTCGTCGCCTGCTCCTACGATTTTTTGGCCGTGGCAAAAAACTACACGATAATCCATTCGTACTTGGCTTTTAAGGTTTCGATTTTGCTTTTTGGAATAATGGAGTGCGTCGTCTATTCGTTCAACCGCGACTGGACGCTTTCTCGCGTGAACCGCTACGCCGAAACTTTGTCAAACGACAACGAAACCCTTGCGCGCTTTGTTTCAGACCAAATACTAAAATTGATGGGAGCGAGCGACATCACGCGAATCATTCCCGGCGAATGCCGCATAATCGACGCGGTGATTTTTTACGCCCAAATCAAGCGCTACAATCAAATGGCGGAATCAATAGGAAGAAGGGAATTGTTTTCCGTCGTGTCGGAATTCTACCAAGGCATTTCGCCAATCATCCTCGATTCCGGCGGCTTTGTGGCCAAACGCGACTCCGGCGGCTTCATCGCGATTTTCCAACAAAAGAACACAGACGCGATTATATGCGCGGCGCGCGTTCAAAAAAAGCTTAGGGAAATACGCCGCAAGCTAAGGAAAACGCAAAGAACGGACATCGACATGGGAATCGCGATACACGTCGGCAAAGTAGCCATAGGAACGATGGGAACGAGTTTCCGCCTGGACACAACGATTCTTTCAGAGGACATAACGATTGCCCGCGCCGTGGCCAACCAAAACTCAAAAATGAATTCACAGATTCTGATAACGGAAGAAGCCATGCCCTACTGCCGCAGCTACGTGGACTACATGTACGAGGGCCACTTCTTCCTTTTTGAAGGAAAGCAAATCTTGGTTTACAGCGCCATGCCCATAATAAAATTGGAAAACGCTTACGAAGAAACGTTGGAGGCGATTGACGACGATGTGGAAGAACTTTAAATGCCTTGCCGCGGCGCTCGCGATTTTCGCTTTTTCCCAGCCCCTCTTTGCCAAAAACGTCACAAACGGCGCGGTCAATTTCGCGATAGCCGACACTGGCAGAAGATACATTCAGCTTAACGGCGACTGGGAATTTTACACCAACCAAACTTTCACCACGCTTTTGGGCGCCCGCCTAAAAGTTGACTTTATAGAAGCGCCGGCCTCTTGGTCAAAAAAGCGCTATGACAGGCCGGAAATTCCTTCGACCGGCTGCCACACTTACCGCGTTGTGATAACCGGCTTGCGGCCAAATTACGAATACGCGATTTTTTCAAGAAATAGCCCAAGCAACAGCGCGATGATTTACGCCAACGGCGCGTTCGTAGTGGAATGCGGAAAATTTTCCAGGCATGAAGAAAGCTGCAAGGCGGCGCAAATGCCGGTTTACGGGCGCGTGATTTCAAACGACAACGGCATAGTGGAGCTTGTCATTCAAGTTTCAAATTTCATCGGCGGAGCGAGCGGAATAACGTCGCCGATTTTCTTTGGCGAAGAAACGGCGATAGAAGCCCTTTTCCAGCGCGTCATATTGACGACCGCGTCGCTTTTGGGCGGATTGCTTTTTATCTTCCTGATGAATTTTTGCTTCTGGACGCTCAACCAAAGCAGAATCGTGAATTTTTACTTTGCCGTCTTGCTTTTTTTAATCTGCTTAAGGCAAGCCTTGCTCAACTTTAACGGGCTTGGAATGTTCGGCGTGATTCCTCCCTTTAGCCTTCAATTCAAGCTGCAAAACGCAATTATGTTTTCGGGCGCGATTTTTGGGATTCTCTACAATTACGACAAAGTGTTTTCCGCAAAGCATCCCCTGCTTGACAAAATGCTTTCCGCTGTGACATTCGGAATGCTGGTCTTCTTCATCTGCCTTCCCGAAAAAATCGCGGTCCTTGTTTTGAACGCGGCTGTCGTCTGGCAAGGCTTGTTCTCACTCTACGCCTTGTTCAGATTTGTGTACGCGATAAAAAATTCCCAAGAACGAGCCGCTTTTTGCCATCTTGTTTACGCCTTGGTTTCAACGCCTTTGGTTGTGGACCATTTTGTGGTGAAGCTTTGGACAAACGCGCACTTGTATCTTTTTGAGATTTTCACAATCGGAACAGTCTTCATCGCCATAATTTATTTTGCCACGATTCTTGAGCTTCTTCAGAAAAAGGCGATAGAGTTGAAAAACGACTCGTCAAAATACCATCTTTCCGTCCGCCGCTTCATTCCGCGCAATTTGCCAAAAGTGTCAGACGAAGACATTTTCGCAAAGCTTGAAGTGGGCTCCAACTTTGAGGCAAAGATGACAATAATGATGGTTGGATTCAAAGTCATTTCGCCCGACAACACGATGATAAATTTGCGCGACACATTCGAGTCGACAGGATTTTATTCGGCCACCATCATAGACCAAATCAACAAAAAGAACGGCTCGGTCATTTCAATAACCAACCAAGCGATTTTCGCAGTGTTTAAAAGCGATTCAATGGACGCGATCGACGCGGCCCATGAAATGCGCGACTTGCTGCAAACGATAAACGCTCGCCGCGCCGAAGACTACTATTCCTGCATATCGTTCAACATTTCGATCCATTCAAGCGAAACGCTTCTGGGCATTGTTGGCGACAGAAGCCGCATTGACTTTGCCATGATTTCTTCGGGAATCGAAGTCACCGACAAAATGCTGAACCTTGGCTTTGCGATGAACATTCCGGTCTTGATTTCGGAGCCGACGGTAAAAGCGCTGGACTGCGAAGAATCTAAAAAGCTTAAGCTTTTGGGAAGAATCCACTTTAGCGAGTTTGCCCGCCCTGTTGGCCTTTACGGCTTCATCTCTTCTGAAGAAGAAGAGAACAGCCTGGAAATTCTTGACGACAACCCCTTCATCACCCAAACGAACGCCGACAAATACATAAACTTCTAGCAGTTGAAAAACATCGATTTTTGCGCTACAATCGTTCCATTATGAGCGAAAATGTTATTCCAGAGCGAAAGGACGTTCCCGCAAGCGACAAGTGGGATTTGACAACCCTTTTTAAAACTGACAAAGATTGGGAAGACGCGCTTGCCAGAATCGACGCGGACGCAAAAGCCGTCGCGGCCTTTGAAGGAAAGCTGGCGGCGGGCGCGCAAAGCCTTTTGGACGCGCTAAAAGCCTACGAGGCGCTTTGGAAAAACATCGAGCTTGTTTCAAACTACGCAAGCCTTTTAAAGACAAGCGACGAAGGCGACGAAAAATATTCCGACATGGAAGGCCGCGCCGAGATGGCCGCAAGCAAGGCCGCCGCGCTTACAAGTTTTTTTGACTCGGAGCTTTCTTCAATTCCCGACGGCGACATCAACGCCTGGATAGAGCGCGAGGACTTTAAGGACTACAAGATTTACGTCCAAAAGCTCCTTCGCCAAAAAGAGCATATTCTTAGCCAAAAGGAAGAGCGAATCCTCGCGCTGCAATCCGAAAGCGCGGCGACGGCTGAAAAAACCTTTAGCGTTGCGGAGAACGTTGACCTTAACAATTTGTTCGGAACGGTGAACGTCGGTGGGAAAGATTTGCCGCTAACGCAAACCACTTGGTCGCAGTTTATGGAAAACCCCGACCGAGCCGTTCGCGAGGCCGCCTACAAAAAGTTTTACAAAAACTTTGAGGACCACCAAAACATTTTGGCCGGCCTTTACGCAGGCTCGGTAAACCAAGACGTTTTTGTCGCCCGCGCGCGCGGCTACAAGTCAAGCCTTGACGCGGCCTTGTTCGGAAACAAAGTTCCCGAAAGCGTTTACAGAAATTTAATCGACACGGTTCACAAAAATTTCGGCCCGCTTCGCAAATACTATTCAATCCGCAAGCGCGCGCTTGGCGTAAAGGAATTGCGCCACTACGACGTTTACGTTCCGCTTGTTCCCAATGTGGAAACAAAAACATCTTACGACGAGGCCGTGGAAATTTGCCGCGAAGCGCTCAGCCCTCTTGGAAAAGACTACACCGACACCCTTTGCGGCGGCCTAAAGGGCGGCTGGGTTGACCGCTACGAAAACAAGGGAAAGCGAAGCGGCGCTTTTTCCAGCGGCGCCTACACAGGCTATCCCTACATTTTGCTCAACTACAAGGATTCGATTATCCGCGACGTGTTCACTATGGCGCACGAGGGCGGGCATTCGATGCACTCTTGGTTCAGCGCCAAGAACAATCCTTTCATGCAGTACAACTACACGATTTTTGAGGCGGAAGTCGCGTCAACCTTTAACGAGGAATTGGTCTTCCAACACTTGATAAAAAAGGCCGACAGCCCCGAAATGCGAAAATACCTTTTGGCGATGAGAGCCGCCGACATTATGGCCACCCTGCACCGGCAGACGATGTTCGCCGAATACGAGCTTAAGGCGCACGAACTAGTGGAGTCAGGCACGCCCCTAACCGCGCCGCTTTTGCGAAAGGTTTACCGGGGCTTGCTTGAAGAATACTTTGGCCCTGAGATGGTCTTTGAGGAAAATTCCGACATGGAAGGCCTTCGCATTCCGCACTTCTATTCCGCCTTTTATGTTTACAAGTACGCAACGGGAATCAGCGCGGCGCTTGCCTTGGCCGACCGCGTGACAAAGGGCGGCGAAGCGGAACGGAACGACTACTTTAACTTCCTAAAGTCCGGCGGCTCGCGCTACCCGATTGAGTCGCTAAAAGTGGCGGGAGTTGACATGGAAAGCCCCGCGCCGGTTCAAGCCGCGCTGGACAAGTTTGCCGCGATAATTGACGAACTGGATAAAACAATATAAATTTTTGTTAAAGAAATCGAGCCCTGTTGCCGATAATTAAATAAGGAGAATGGCAAAATTGAAAAAAGAGAACTTTTATCTTTTCATGCAAAGCGTTCCAAAGGCGGAGCTTCACATTCACATCGAAGCCGTCATTACGCTCGAATCAATTTGCCGCCTCTATGAAAAGCGCTTTGGCAAAAAGATGACCAAGGCGGAGCAGACCGCCCTCTTCACTTACGAAGACCTTAACGGCTTTATCAAGGCTTTCTTGCAAGTCCAGGACTTGTTCACCGAAGTAAGCGACTTTGACTACGTGTTTGACGACTTTGCCCGCTACCTTAAGGGGAACGGAATCACCCACTGCGAGGCTTTCTTCGCGCCTTCGGCCTTTGTTAAAAAGGGCTTTGACTACGGCGAGATGGTCAAAAACTTTACCAAGAACATCAACAAAATCAAAAAAGAAAACGGCATCACAATCAAATTGTTGGTTGATGTCTCAAGAACATTCGGCCTTGAGAACGCGATGGCCAACTACCAGCTGTTCAAAAGCCACCCAAGCTCCGCGATTATCGGAATCGGCTTGGGCGGAGCGGAACAAAAAGGCCCCTGCAAGGATTTTGGCCCGGTGTTCGAAAAAGCCCATGCCGAAGGCTTTCACGCCGTAGCGCACGCCGGCGAGGACGTTGGCCCGGAATCGGTTTGGGACGCGATAAAGGTTTTAAACGCGGAACGCATCGGCCATGGAATCACTTCGATTCAGGACGAAAAGCTTGTTGAGTATTTGGCCGAAAAGCAAATCCCGCTTGAGGTCTGCCCCACCAGCAACACCTTTACAAAGAAAGTTGTCCAGACAATAGAAGAACACCCGATCCGCGCCTTCTTTGACAAGGGCGTTTTGGTGACGGTGAACACCGACGACCCGGTTTTCTTCAAAGTCACTTTGCTTGACGAATTGTGGTCGCTCCACAAAAAGGCGGGCTTTAGCCTCGACCAAATCAAGGTTTTGCTGGAGAACAGTTTCAAGGCTTCGTTCCTTTCCGACGCGCAAAAGAAAAAGTATCTAAAGGAACTTGACGAAGCGTGGGAAGCGAACATTAAGAAGTACGAATAAAACTGAATACTGACCAAGAAGGCCGCCGCGAGGCGGCATTTTTTTTGACCGTTCCTACTTTAAATACACCATCAAGAGCATGATGTCGCTGTTGCGGATTCCGCTGATGCGGCTGGCCTGCCCTAACGTAAGCGGGCGCACGCTTTCCAGCTTGCCGCGAGACTCCGCGCTCAATGACGGAATAGAGCCGTAGTCAAAATTTTCCGGAATGTGAAGGTTTTCCAGGCGGTGCATTTTTTCAACGCGGCGGTCTTGCTTTTCTATGTAATACTTGTATTTTACGTCAACCTGCGCGTGCGCCCAAACGTTTGGCGCGAAGCCTGGATTTTGCGCTTCGAGATTCTTTTCCAACGTTTGGCGCGAAGCCTGGATTTTGCGCTTCGAGATTCTTTTCCAAAAGCGCGGCAGCCTCCGCCACGTCCTCGTATTTTTTAATAACCGCTTCGTACTGCGCCTGGCTTTTTAGGCCGGCGTCAAAGGCTTTCTTTGCAAGGCGGCGGTCCGCGTCGTCGTAGCGCAACTTTAACCGGTATTCGGCGCGCGCGGTGAACATGCGGTAAGGCTCTTTTGTGCCGAGCGTCACTAGGTCGTCTATCAACACGCCGATGTAGGCTTCGTCGCGGCCAAGAATTAGCGGCTTGTATTCCGGTATTGCATTGAAGCGCGCGAATCCCGCAGCCTCTTGAGAAGCTTTTAGCTTTTTGTTTAGGACCGCCGCCGTTTTTTGGCTTGCGGAGGCCATTGCGTCCGCGTCGGCTTGGCTAAAGTCAAAGCGGGGGCAAAAGCAGCCTGGCTCCAAAGAAGCGGGCCGGCCTCCCATCTCGTCGTCGGAAAAAACAAGCGGGCCGCACAGTTCTTTGTGAGCCCTTGCGTAGTAGCCTGCGTTGATTCCGGCCACAAGGCCCTGCCCCGCCGCCTCTTCGTAGCCGCTGGTTCCGTTAATTTGGCCCGCGTTAAAAAGGCCCGCGACTCTTTTAGTCTCAAGGCTTGGGAACAATTGAGTCGGCTCAACGTAATCGTATTCGACTGCGTAGCCGGGTCGGCTTACGACGGCGTTTTCAAAGCCGGTCATCGTCCGCAAAAATTGGTCTTGCACGGATTCTGGGAGCGAAGAGGAAAGGCCGTTAAGGTAAATCTCTTCCGTTCCCAAGCCCTCCGGCTCGACGAATATTTGGTGACGCTCGCGCTCGGCGAAGCGCATAACCTTGTCTTCTATGCTGGGACAGTATCGCGGACCAACGCCGTGAATCTTTCCGCTGTACAAGGGAGAGCGGCCGATGTTGGCGCGAATTATCTCGTGGGTCTTGGGATTTGTGTAAACGACATGGCAAGGAACCATCGGCCGCTCGATTTTTGGGTCGTCAAAGCTGAATGGTATTACCTCGTCGTCGCCGGGCTGCTCTTCCAAGACGCTAAAGTCAACCGAGCTTTTTAGGATGCGCGGCGGAGTTCCGGTCTT
>CADCCO010000028.1:3528-26482 GCA_902799965.1 uncultured Spirochaetaceae bacterium | reverse complement strand
TTTATGGTGGAAGTGAAAATGTTCAATGGACAGGACGGCGGAAGCGCGACTACCGCGTATTTTACACATTTCACCGGAAAAAGAGAGAATGTTTCTGTCGAAACAAAGGTTTGGGCAGTTTGCGACATAGACAATAAAAAGGAGTATTATCTTGTAAAAACTTCGGCCGCTTGCCACAATGAGCAATTGTTCTTTTTGGATCAATGGGAGTATATGAACCGGCTTGGGCCTTATTTTGACACTTGCAAGATTTCCACAACGATGGACCCGTCCAGGCAGCATATAGACCCGGCTAAGTGCGATCCGAAAAACGAGGTTGGAACCACGACACACAGTTCGGGATTCACTTTTAGTATTCCTCTCAATGTCGGCTTTGCAGCAAAAAGCGGAGCTTCAATCGGCGGAGGCCCCGGCTTTCAATTTTCAGACTCTCAGTCACGCTCTATTCCGGACATTACGATTACTCAGAACGTTGATGACCCGGCGGCGAAATGGACGTTCGCGGGGAGGTCTTTTGATCCTTCTCCGAGCGTCTTTGTGGCGGACCATCCCGAGGTGGTTACTGACATTCAAAAGAAGCTGGCGGTATTCGACACATATACCATCATTGAGATGGATAGCGACCCCGACTCTGAAACACCGACGACACAGCTTTTGACAACGGATGTTTACGTCTCTATAGCCGCCGTGTGCCGAATCTGGAGATCGTGGAATCTGGGATACAACAAGTGGATTATTTGGAAAGGCAAGTATGAAGCCAGCCACACATACAAAGACAAGGTAAAAAGGCCATGCAACGCGACGGGCGAATACATAATGGCGTTTGAGTCTCCTGCGGGAGCCACAGACGCGCAGATTGACCGGCTTAAGACGCAGCTTAAAGAATATGTTTCCTCTTGGGGCAGCAACATAAATTACTACGCGATCGGCAAGAACAATGTTGACGCGACGGCTAAAAGCAATTTTGCTGTCGTAAAACAAAAAATCACAAACAACAAGAGTGTCTTTACGCACAACAACATCAGCGGAAAATACAAGTTCTACATTAAGAACATATCGGCTCCAGACGGTCAATATGTTGACAGCTTTGAGCTGACCTTCTAAGCGCTTCAAAAAAAGCATGACGCGGGGCTGTCGCAAAGGCAGCCCCGCGTCATGCCCCCGCTTGATTTTAAATCCCAAATCTGATAATATCCTTTTATGAAAGTCGCTATCTTTTTTGGGTCAAAATCCGACACTGAATCAATGAAAAAAGCCGCCGCCGTATTGAAGGAATTTGGCGTTGAATACAAGGCTTTTGTTATTTCCGCGCACAGGGCGGGCGAGCTTTTGCGCTCGACCGTGAGCCAAGTCGAGGCCGACGGCTTTGAAGTGATTATCGCCGGGGCAGGATTGGCGGCGGCGCTTCCAGGCGTCATCGCCGGAATGACAACGCTCCCCGTAATCGGAGTCCCGCTTGAGTGCGTGTCTGAAAAATCAAACGGTTTGGGCGGAATGGACGCGCTTCTTTCCATCGTTCAAATGCCCCCGCAAATTCCCGTGGCGACAGTCGGAATCGGAAACGCAAAGAACGCGGCTTATTTGGCCGTTCAAATTCTTTCAATCAAATATCCTGAACTTAAAGAAAAGCTTTTGGCCTTTAGAAAAAAGTTGGCAGACGACGCGAAAGCCAACAAGGACATCGAGCTATGATTCAAACGGAAGAGAACTTTGACGACAAGCTGCATGACGAATGCGGCGTTTACGGCGTTTACATTAACCGCGACGATAAGGGCCAGCTTCCAAAAGACGCAAACCCCGCCGCGACTTGCTACTTTGGCCTTTACTCCTTGCAGCATCGCGGCCAGGAAAGTTCCGGCATCGCGGTTTACGACGGAAAAGAAATCAAGGTAAAAAAAGACGTTGGACTTGTCGGCGACGTTTTCAGCAAGGAAGACCTTAACAATCTTTCAGGCTACGCGGCGGTAGGCCATGTGCGCTATTCCACCGCGGGCGGAAAGGGCGTTGAGAACGCGCAGCCAATGGTAAGCCAAATGAAATTGGGAAGCGTCGCCGTGGCGCACAACGGCCAGCTGGTCAACTACGAGCAGCTTCGCGAAATGCTTGAGGAAACAGGAAGCACGTTCAACTCTTCAAGCGACACTGAAGTTATCGTAAAGCTCATCGCCAAAAGCTACAAAAAAGGCCTTGAGCGCGCGCTCACCGACACAATCCAAATGATAAAAGGCTCCTTCGCGCTTTGCGTCTTGACTGAAAACGGTTTGGTCGGAGCGCGCGACCCCAACGGCATCCGCCCCCTTTGCTTGGGAAAATTGGAAAACGGAAAGGGCTGGATTTTGTCCAGCGAGTCTTGCGCGATTGACGCTGTGAACGGAACTTTTGTCCGCGACATTCTTCCCGGCGAAATCGTAATCATCAACGACGACGGAGTCCTTTCGTTCGAGTTTGGAGAAAAGACTTCCAAGCGCTCTTGCATTTTTGAATACATTTACTTTGGCCGCCCTGATTCTGTCATGGACGGAATTTCAATCGAGGACGCGCGCCACAAAATGGGCGCGACGCTCGCCAAGGAAAGCCCAGCCGACGCGGACTTGGTTGTAGGCGTTCCCGACAGCGGCTTGGGCGCGGCGCTCGGCTATTCGCGCGCCACGGGCATTCCTTATTCAAACGCGATTGTAAAGAACAAGTACATCGGCCGCACCTTCATCGCGCCGACTCAAAAAGAGCGCGAGAACATGGTTTACGTAAAGCTCAACGCGCTCAAGTCCGAGTTGGACGGAAAGCGCGTCGTCGTCATTGACGACTCAATCGTTCGCGGAACGACAAGCCGCCGCTTGATTCAAATATTGCGCCGCGCGGGCGCCAAAGAAGTGCACTTTAGGGTTTCAAGCCCGCCGGTAAAATTTCCTTGCTACTTTGGAATCGACACGCCCAGCCGCGCCGAGCTTATTTCCAGCGCGCACGACGTTGAGGAAATCCGCAAGGAAATCGGAGCGGACACCTTGGCGTTTATTTCGGTCGACGGAATGTTGGAAGCCCTGCGCTCGTGCAGCCCGGAAAATTTCGGTTACTGCAAGGGCTGCTTTACCGGCGAATATCCGATGAGCGTTCCCGGCGAATTGAACGGAAAGAAAATTAGCGAATAGGAGAACAATATGAACTACAAGGAATCTGGCGTTGACGTTGAGGAAGGATACCGCGCGGTAAGCGAGTACAAAAAGCACGCGAAAAAAACCGCGATACCCGGCTTGCTTAGCGACTTGGGAAGCTTTAACGGAATGTTCGCCGTTCCCAAGGGAATAAAAAATCCCGTTATGGTCAGCGGCACCGACGGCGTTGGCACAAAGTTGGACATCGCCTTCCAAATGAAAAAATACGACACGGTTGGAATCGACTGCGTCGCGATGAGCGTCAACGACATTTTGTGCTCCGGCGTTCAGACCTTGTTCTTTTTGGACTACGTCGCCTGCGGAAAGCTTGAAGCGCCAGTCGCCGCCGAATTGGTCAAGGGCGTGGCGGAAGGCTGCTTGCAAACCGGATGCGCCTTGCTTGGAGGCGAGACCGCCGAGATGCCCGGCTTTTACGACGACGGAAAATACGACCTTGCCGGTTTTGGCGTGGGCGTTGGCGAAAAGTCTGAAATGATTACCGGAAAGAAAATCAAGGAAGGCGACGTTCTGGTCGGCCTTTCTTCCACCGGCGTTCACTCAAACGGATTTTCCCTTGTGCGCAAATTGGTCAAGGACTTTAACGAGCCATTCGTCTTGAACGGAAAGGAAACAGGAAAAACCATCGGCGAAGTTTTGCTCACGCCGACGCGCATTTACGTTAAGCCTGTGATGCAGGTTCTTAAAAAATACCGCAAGAGCGTTCACGGAATGGTGCACGTCACCGGCGGCGGCTTTTACGAAAACATTCCCCGAATGTATCCAAAAGCGGAGGCCGGAAAAAAGCAGCTGATTTCCGTAATCAACCGCGGCTCTTGGGACATCCCGCCGGTCTTTGGCGAATTGATCAAGCGCGGCGCCGACGTTGAAAAAGTTTACAACACCTTCAACATGGGAATCGGCTTTGTCCTTGCCGTGGACAACAAGGACGCGGACAAGATAATCCAAATGTTCAACAAGAACGCTTCGCAATTTTCAAAGCCCGGAATCCAGGACATGAAGGCCTACAGGATTGGCCGCGTGGCCAAGGCCGCCGGCGCCGTCAAAAGCCAAGCGGACGCGCTCTTGTTTGAGGACTAAGAGCGATGGCGGAGATTAAGCGCGTCGCGGTATTGGTGTCCGGCGGCGGAACGAACTTGCAGGCCCTGATTGACTACGAAAAGTCGGCGGCGGCCTGTCCTTACAAAATAGTTTTGGTCGTCTCCAACACAAAAAGCGCCTACGCCTTGGAGCGCGCGGCCGCGGCTGGAATCCCCGCGGAGGTCAAAAGCCCCGTCAGCGTTTTGGGAAAGGAAAAAGCCGCCGCCTTAAGCCGCGAAGAAAAGATGAGCGCCGTCAGCGACGCGACGCTGGAACTGTGCAAGGAACATAAGGCCGACATAATAGTTTTGGCGGGCTACCTTAGCGTTTTGAGCGGCGCGATTGTGCAGGAATATTCAGGCCGCATAATCAACTTGCATCCGGCGCTCTTGCCAAAATTCGGCGGCGTGGGAATGTGGGGCGAAAACGTTCACAAGGCCGTTCTTGCCGCCGGCGAAAAGGAAAGCGGCTGCACGGTTCACTTGGTTGACGCGGGCTGCGACACCGGAAAAATTTTGGTCCAGAAAAAAGTTCCTGTGATGCCCGGCGACACGGTTGAGTCTTTGTACGCTCGCATCGCGCCAAAAGAGCACGAGGCGATTGTCGAGGGGCTTTTGTCGCTATGCTGAAATTGCGCCGCGCTTCTTTCGCGCTTTTGTTGCCAGCTCTCTTGCTCTTGTTCGTCTCGTGCCAGTCAACGAAATTTGTTGACAACCGCTCGCAAATTATGGCCGACGGCTTGGAAATAAACGCGAGCGACGACGCATTTAAAATTTACGACAGCGGATTTTCCAAAGAAGATTTTAATGACGGCAAATTTCTTTTTATGCGCCTTTATCTTCCAAACTACGACAACAAGGCAAGCTCGGTGAACATGCTCAAAAAACTCATAACAGTGGTTGACCCAAATCCAGAGGAGGCCAGCCATTCTTCAATCGGCTTTAGCCTTGCCGACGACTTTTACGGCCTTACCCTTTATTCCGCCAGCGACTTGAAGCGGGAAAGCTGCGAAAAGCCTGAGGAAAACTTGTACATGAAACTGTGCAACCCTTACACGTCGACGCAAACAACGATGGCGCTAAAAGTCACCGACGAGGAATACGAAGCCGCGCGAAAATTGCTGGAAAAGGATTTTGCCGAACAAAAGGTCAAGTATTGGCCGTCAAAAAATTTGACGGTCGGAATTGACAGCCTAAAGCGAAAAAAGCTTCCGCGCTCAAAGGCAAAGCTTGGCGGCCGCGACTTGAAGAAAGGCTACATTCCGTCGGATAAAAAAGAAACGCATTTTGTTTGCTCGACTTACTTGGCTTACGTTTTGCAAAAGTGCGTCAAAAGCGTTGACGAATTTTTTAAGGCGCGCAACATTGGCTACGACAAAATCGGCCCGACCGATTTGTACTACATTCCCGGCTTTAAGATTTTGTTCTGCTCGACTTGGGTGGATTATAAAATTGCGGCCGCCGAATTTATTCAGGCTGAGCCGCATTTTTCAGAATACTTTATTGAATAGGATACTCGTATTCAAAGTCCGACTGGCCGACTATTTCGTTTACAGTTGAGCCAAATTTCTGCGCGATGTTGTAAGTTGTTTGTTTGGTTACGTTCTTTTTGTCGTCGTACTTGTAAAAAATTCTTGTCTGCCTTTTTCCGTCGGCGCCGTAAACCGCGCGCTCCACAAGAAGACCGTCCGCGTTGTAGACATAGGCTTCGCGGGCGATTTGCTGGTTCAATTCATTGTAAGAATTTATTTCTGAAATCGTTCCGCTTGGCGTGTAGACGTAGATTTTTTTTACGTCCAGCGTTCCGTTTGAAAAATACGAGCAAGATTCGACAAGCTTTTTTTCGCTGTTGTATTTGCTGGCGTTTTTCCAAATCAAGTCGCCGTTTGAGTTGTAGTAGGTTTCGTCAACGCTGTCGGGACCTTCGTATTTGAAAATTGACTTTCCAAGCAAAACGCCTTTCGCGTCCCATTCGTTTTCTTCCGTCTTTTTTCCGTTTTTGTCGAACACGGAGCTTATTTTCCACAAGACGTTTCCGTCAGAATCAAAGCAAGTTTGCGACGCGATTTGCTTGTCGGCGGTGTATTCGTAAACGACGCGTTCCACCAATTGGCCCGAAACAGAGTTTTCGGCGGATTCGATTTCCAAGCCCTCTTCGTTGAATGTGTGCTTGTATCTTGTCGCGGGCGACCTGAAGTATTCGCCGAATTTCGTCGTTATGTTGAACGCGGTTTGCGTGTAGCTTTTTGGCGAGCCGTTGAGATTCATGAAAGGAGAGTCGTCAAGGGCGAATGCGAGAAATGCGGATGAAAGCGCGAGCGCGCAAAAAACTTTTTTCATAATAATCTCCGAGAAGCGTCATTGCTTGAACTTTTATTATCTAATATATTGAAGAAAATGTCTAGTAGTAGTAAAATGCGGCTATGTGTTTGACCGTTGCCCGCCAGCTTTTAGTGATGGCGATAATCGTAATAATAAGCTTTTTCTTTTCAAAGAAGAACAATTTTGGCCAAAGCGGCTCGCAGTATTTGAGCCGCTTGCTCTTGTACGTCATAAATCCCTGCATGATTGTCACTGCGTTTGACGTGGAATTTAGCGGCCAAAAATTGCGCTCCTTGGGCCTTGCGATTGGGGTGAGCTTTGCCTTTCACCTTGTGATGATTGCGATTGCGACTCTTTTGTTCGTGAAACGTTCTCAAGCCCAAAAAGCCGGCCGCGCCCAAGACTGCGCGCAAGGCCAAGAAGTCCGCGACTCGCTCAGCAAAATCGGAATCGTCTTCACCAATTCGGGCTTTATCGGCATTCCGCTGATTAACGGCGTTTTTGGAAGCGCGGGCGTCTTTTACCTTATGGGATACATTTTTGTCTTTAACGTTTTGCTTTGGGTTTGGGGCGAATGGCTTATGACCGGAACTATGAGGCCTGTCAAAATTTTAACGAACCCAAACGTTTTGGCTTGCGCGGCCGGCCTTGCCGTTTTTTGCCTGCCCTTCAAGCTGCCTTATGTGATAACCGAGCCGCTAAAAATGATTGGCGCCTGCAACGGAGCGGTCAGCATGATTTTGCTTGGCCTTTTGTTCGCGGCGTTTGGCGGCGAAAATCGTTCGCAAGCCCAAGACCACGCTGGCGAAAATTGCATCCAAGCCCAAAAACGCGCCGCGCCTCTAAAAGCGTTCGCAAAGCCATTGGCGCGCGACGTTTTGCTTCGACTTGTAGTGTGTCCGCTGCTTTTGCTTGGCGCGGCGCTTTTTGCCTTGCGCCTTTTTAGCGGCGTTCAAGAAATCAATTTGATTATGAGCGTTCTTTTTATCGCCGCTTGCTGTCCGGTCGGCATGAGCGTTTCAAGCTTTGCCGTGGTGTTCAAAAAGGACGCGGACTACGCGAGCCTTTTGGTCGCCATTTCAAGCGCCGCCTGCGTCGTCACGGTTCCTCTGCTGGTCGCCCTGCTTGAAGCGCTAGTGTAGATATCCATTCATTATGCGCCGCGATTTCTTTTGTGCTTCCCGCCTCTTTTAGCGAAAGCGCCTGCGCCTCTTTTTTTTGATTTCGCTCTTGGCTTAGGCGGCGCGCGGCCATTAATATTTCGGCGGCTTTGTCGGCCTTTACGCCAAGCGTCTGGGCCACTTGCGCTTCTTGGGCGGCGGCAAGGTTTTCTATCGTGACGAATTTTTGAATCAAGGCGCGCTCGCGCTTGGGGCCGATTCCCGGCAAGGCGGCAAAGGCTGAGACAACGTTTTCCTTTGTCCTTAGGCGCTGGTTTCGGCTGGTGGCAAAGCGGTGGGTTTCGTCGCGCACTCTTTGCAAAAGGCGAAGCGCGTCGCTCCTTTTTGGAAGGCTTATCGGAGTGGAGTCGCCGGGCCTGAAGATTTCTTCGTCGCGCTTCGCCAAGCCCGCCACAGGTATGTCCAAATCCAGCGCGCGCAAAACGTCTTCCACCGCGTTCACTTGTCCTATGCCGCCGTCAACCAGTATAAGGTCAGGCAACTCGTCGCCGTCGTTCAAAAGGCGGGTGTAGCGGCGCGTGGCGGCTTCGCGCATCGATTGAAAGTCGTCTATGATTCCGTCCGTGGACTTTAGCCTAAAGTAGCGGTAATTCTTTTTGTCGGGGTTTCCGTTGTAAAAGCTTATGAGCGAGGCGACCGGGAATTTTCCTCCGATGTGCGCGATGTCAAATCCTTCTATTCTAACGGGCAAATTTTTCAGGCGCAATTCTTCTTTCAATTCCTGCAGGGCCGGAATGTCGCCTCGTTCGCGCAGGCGACGGATTATGTCTTCCTTTGCGTTTTGCAAGGCCATGTCCAGCGCGGCTTTGTGGCGCGGGAAATTTTCCATAGGCTCGGCGACCAAAACGATTTTTGTTTGGCTCTTGAAATTTTCTCTAAGCCAGCGCTGCATAAAGTCAAGGCCTTCTTGCGTGGGAACGTAAATCGCCGGCGGCAGTTCCGAATCTTCCGTGTAGTAGGCGTTGATGAATTCGGGCATAAGCTCGTCGTCTTCGTTCAAGCTGGTCACGCGGTAATTGTCGCGGCCTTGGACTTTTCCTTCGCGAATTTTAAGGACGGTAAAGCTGGCCAGCTCGCCTTCGCGCCAAAAGGCGATGTAGTCGCGGTCTTCGGTCGAAAAGTCCTCGACTACGTTTTGGTTTTGCATAATCATAAGCGCGCGCAGACCGTCGCGGATTCTAGCGGCCTTTTCAAAGTTCAGGCTGGCCGCGGCTTCCTTCATTTGGCGCTCAAGCTTTTGTTCAGTTTCCTTTCCTTTTCCCTCAAGCAAGGAAGAAATTTCTCCGATAAATGCGTTATAGGAGTCTTTGTCGATTTTTTTGCAGCAGGGCGCCTTGCAGCGTCCGATGTGGTAGTAGAGGCAAGGATAGTCGCGCTCCGTGAAATGCTTGCAATGGCGAAGCGGGTAGAGCTTGTAGAGCGTGTCGATGAATGTGTCCAGCGCGCCCGCGTCGGGAAAGGGGCCAAAGTAAAGCGAGCCGTCTTGAATGACTTGGCGGGTCTTGAACACGCGCGGAAATTTTTCGTTGGTCACGCGCAAAACCGGGTAGGACTTTCCGTCCTTTAGGTCGATGTTGTAGCGCGGCGAGTATTTTTTTATTAAATTGTTTTCCAGCAGGAACGCTTCGTATTCGTTCGCTGTTGTGATATATTCAATTGATTGGGCGCGGGAAATCAAGATTCGCGTTTTGATGTCCTTGTTGCCCGAAAAATACGAGCAAAGGCGGTTTTTGAGATTTTTTGCCTTGCCCACGTATATGACGGTTCCCTGCGGATTCCTCCACAGGTAGACTCCGCTTGAGTCGGGAGCCTTGCGCGCGGTTTGGTGCAATTTTTCTCTTTCCGAATTTGCCGAATTCATAATTGGGGAAAAAGCGATGAACGCTTGTAAAAAGATAATCATTTTTCTTTGCTTTTGTCTAGCGGCTGAACTGAATTTTTTTGCCGAAAGCAAGACTATAGTTTTGGGCGGAAAAAAAGGCTGGCCGGAATTTTCAAGCCAGGACGGCGTGACTTTTGGAACTGGCCGCTTTGGCTATCAAGCCGTGGAACTTTCGACAAACGCCCGCGCCGTGACGGACGAAACGGACTTGCTTTTGGACTTTGAGAACGAAAACGGCAAGGAAACTTTTTCCGACAAAAGCGGAAAATACATAGTTCAAGGAAACTCGCTTTTGCGCTCGCCTAAGTCGGTGATGGGCCATTATTCCGCCTTGAGCCGGGGAAACGGAAAGGGCTTGTCTTTGCGCGGAAGCGAGCGGAGCGTTTTTGGCAGGCAGGGCGGAACCGGCTCTTGGACAATCGAATTTTGGCTTTGTCCGGCAATCGCTGAAAACGGCGAGCGCGTTTTTGAATGGCATTCTTCGCGAATCGTTGACGACTACGTTTTGTACCAATTGATTGAAGCGTCCTTCTTCAACAATCGAATGCAGTGGAACTTCACAAACATCTTTGACGGCCTTTCGGAAAAGAACGGCGAGGTGACGCTTTTAAGCTACAGCGCCTTGATTCCAAACAAGTGGAGCCACCACGAAATTTCCTACGACGAAGAAAGCGGCCTGCTCGAATGCAAGATCGACTCAAAGGTTGAGGCGCTTAAATACATCACCGAAGGCGGCCGCGAAGGAAAGACGATTTACCAGCCGGTCTTGGGCGAAGTGGCGCCAATCAGCATCGCGCCCGCCTACACAGGCTGCATAGACGACTTTAGAATTTTGTCGCGCGTCACCGATTCTTCGCAGCCAAAAAATTTGGTTTACGACAAGTACAAGGTTGACGGCGGCCGCTTTGAAAGCGCTCCGATTGTGACTAGTCCCGGCTCGGTTTTGGACAGCCTTGATATTATTGACAACGCGCCGCCGCAAACGGAAGTCCGCTATTACGTTAGGGCGGGCGACAACTTTTACAATTGGAACGACCCGGCGACTGCGCCAAAATGGATTCAGGTCAAAAGCGGCGAGCAAGTCAAGGGCGTTAAGGGCCGCTACTTCCAAGTGGCCGCAGACTTGTTCCCTGACGGCGCGGGCCGACACACGCCGTCGGTGACAGAAATTAAAATCAACTACACGCAAGTTCCTTTGCCCACCGCGCCCTTTAGGCTTAAGGCTGTTCCGGGCGACGGCTTTGTTGATTTGTCCTGGTCTTATTCGGTTGACGAAAACGCCGGCGGCTACTACATATTCTACGGCTCGCGGCCCGGCGAGTATTTGGGAACTGAAGCCAACGAAGGCGCGTCGCCGATTAAGGTCGACAACATAACTTCGTTCAGGCTGAGCGGATTGAAGAACGGCGCGATTTATTATTTTGCGCTTTCAACATATTCAAAAGAAGAAGAACAGATTAGCGGAGGCCTCTCAAACGAAGCCAACGCGCGCCCAGGAAGACGCTAGGAGAATAAAAAATGTCAGAGAATGCATTGCTGCTTAACAGAGCGGACGCCGCCGTGATGTCGAGAGACTACGCGTTGGCCGCGCGCCTTTACACGACTTTGCTAAAGGAAAAGCCCGACGACAAGGATTTGCTAAAGCGCCTGGGCGACGTTTTTATAAAAAGCGGCGACGACAAAAAGGCGCAAGGCATTTACGAAAAGCTTCTTTCAATCGAGCCTGAAAGCGCCGACTTTCTTTTGGCGCTGGGCGGAATTTACCGCCGCGTAAAATTGTACGACAAGTCCGTTGAGGTTTTGAACAAGGCGCTCAAGGCCGGCGCCAAGGACGTTCAGGTTTACTACAACATGGGCTTTACTTACAAGCTGCAGGAAAAATTCGCGGACGCGATTGACTGTTTTGAAACCGTCGTCACTCTTAACCCCAATGACGTTTTGGCTTACAACCACATGGGTTCCATTTACGAGATGAAGAAAGAATACGACGCGGCGATTCAGTCTTATAAAATGGGATTGAAGGTCGACCCCAACCATCCGATTCTTCACTTTAACTTGGCGAAAACTTACGAAGAGTCTGAGAACGTTGACGCGGCCATTCGCGAGTACGAAGCGGCCTTGCGCTACAAGCCGGGCTGGAAAGACGCTTACGTTGGCTTCGCGCGCTTGCTGTTTAAGAGCGGCCGCTTGACCGAAGCCGAAAGCGTCACCGAGCAGGCGATTAAGATGAACGACGACAGCGCGCGCCTGCAATCCCTTATGGGCGACATTTACATGGAGCAGGATTATTACGAGGGGGCGGAGGAGCGCTACAACAAGTCGTTGAAGTCGGATCCAAAAAGAATCAAGGCTTTGCTTGGCTTGGCAAGGGCGCTTGAAGCGCAGGGAAAAAACGCGGAAGCGATTGAAGCCGTTCAAAAGGCAAAGAAAATCGCGCCTGAAAGCGAGCGCGTGACAAAGGATTCCGCTTGGGTAAATTTAAGCGCGAAGAAATTGGCCGCCGCCGACAAAGAAATAAAGTCGCTTTTGGCAAAGAACCAAGAGGACGTTGAGACGCTTGACTTGGCGGGCCAATATTACATTTGTTCCGAAGACGAAAAAAGCGCCAAGGACTGCTACGACAAAATCGAAAATTTTTATCCTTCATACAAGAGCCACTTGAAGAACGCTTCCAAGCGCTACAAAGAAATCGGCAAGCTGGAAAAGGCGCAAGTCTATATCAAAAAATACTTGAAGGAAACCGCGCCAAGCAACGCCAAGGCTTACGTCGCGCTGGCGCAAGTTGAAGAGGCGTTGGGAAATCTTAGCGAGGCTCTTGGCGCTTACAACAAGGCCGTAAGCTTTGGCGACCAAAACCGCTTGGCAAAAGATTCTTCTTCGCGCCTTGCTAGCGCCGTCATAAACGACGAAGCCAAGCCTAAGGACGAGCAGGACGACTTGGACTTGAACGCCGCCTTTGACGAAAGCGCCGCTCTTGAAATTGACATGGGGCAGGAGCAGCCTGTTGAAGAAGAGCCCGCGCAGGAAGAGGAAGAAATTTCCATTGAGGATGATTTTGATTTGGACGCTTTTGGCAAGTCTCCGCTCTTGGAAGACGAGCCTGAAGTAGACTTTAGCGACATCGTTGAAAACGCGGAAAAAGAGGAAGAAGAAGAAAAGCCGGACGACATGGGCTTGCTTGACGACGAGGACATGGCGCTAAAGGATCCCGCGCCTGAAAATGACGGCGCTTTGGACGACGACATTGAAAGTTCGCTGGACGACATTCCTCCCGCGCCCGCAACGCCGGAAGAACCGCCCGCCGAACGATACGAGCCGCGCGAACTGTACCCTCCGCGAGAGCCTTATGTTCCGCAATACGCTCCGCCCGCGCCAGGCATAGACGAGGATTTGCTTGACAGAAAGCTAGAGCGGCAAAAGCGGGAGCTTGAAAGAAAATACGAAAGAAAGTTGGACGAGCTTTCGCGCGAAAACCAAGACTTGATGGACAAAATGGCGGAAGTTGAGGACAACGCCAAAAAGGCAAGCGACGCGGCGGAGAAGGCTTGGTTTGCCGCGCAAAAGGCCGCTGACAACGCGCAGCTTGTTGAAAAAGCAAACGACGAGTTGAACGAGCGCATGGACCAAATGGCTGAAGAGGCCGCGCAAAAAGCCGTTGACAAGGCGGCGGACGCCATTGAAGAAATGAAGGCCGCGCAAAAAGAAGAAGAAGCCGAGCCGGAAGAAGAGGCTGAAAGCGGCGAAAGCTTTGAAGACTTGTTCGACGACATTCTTGGAACCACAGTCGAGGGCGAAGAGGAAGAGCAAGCGGAAGAAGCCGCCGCCCCCGAGCCGGAACCGGAGCCCGAACCAGAGCCGGAGCCCGAGCCGGCCCCAGAACCAGAGCCAGAACCGGAACCAGAGCCAGAAGCGGTTGAAGAGCCGCAAACGGAAGAGGCCGCCGAACCAGAATCGGAAACTGACGAAGAAACGGCCGAACCAGAACTGGAAACTGACGAAGAATCGGCCGCCGACTCTGACGAAAAGCTTGGATTGAACGACGCCGCAGCCAAAGCCGCCGCGATGATTCCCGCCATAGAAAACATTTTGCGCCAAGACAGTTCGGCGCGCGATTTTTCTTCCGAGATAAAAATGTTCAAAGCATTGCGCGCTTTGAGCGAAAATCTTTCGGAAAACGAGCGGCGGGATTTCTTGCAAAGCCGCACCCGCGTTTCGCTGGACTATTTGATTTCCAAATTGGAAGGCCGGCCCGGCTTGCTAAAAACGTCGGCGGCCTTGCGAAAAAGCGGCGAGCTTCCTGATTGCGTTCCCGAAGAAAACGTAAAGACCGACTACACGTTGGACGAGCTTGCCAAAATCGTCGTGACGGACATGAAGGCCTTGAGCGGCTTCTTGGAAGAGGACGATTTGGTCATTGCCTTGAACAAGTTGGCGGATTCAGTTTTGAGCGACAGCGCGGCGGAATGAGTCGCGGGGATTGAAAGATTCGCGGCAATTGAATGAGGCGCCGCGAATAAAATTGAACGCAATTCACTTGCATTATTTTTAATTTTATGCTATGCTTTTAAAATGCAAGTGGATAAAAACAACCCGGAACTTTTGCGACTTGACAACCAGCTTTGCTTTGCCCTTTACGCTTGCTCGCGGGAAATCATAAAGGCTTACAAACCGATTCTTGACCCCTTGGACTTGACTTACACCGAATACGTTGTTTTGATGGCGCTTTGGGAAAAGGACAAAGTTCCCGTAAAAGAATTGGGGCAAAAAATTTTCTTGGATTCAGGAACCCTTACGCCGCTTTTAAAAAAGATGGCGGAAAAAGGCCTTGTGGCGCGCGAACGAAGCGCTAACGACGAGCGCAGCGTAATCATAACGCTTTCTTCAAAAGGAAAGGCGCTTGAAAAAAAGTGCCGCGACAATCCCGACAAATTGATTTGCGCCGCCAAGCTTGAACAAGTTGATGGCGCCGCGCTTATGAAAAACCTTCACAAAATGCTGGAAAATTTTAAGGACGCTCAGTAAAGCCGCAGCCCAAGCCGTTCATCAATTCGTAAAAGCGCGGGAACGAAACCGAGGCGCATTCAGCGTCAAGAATTTCTATCCGCTCGCTCTCGTCAAGCGCTAGTCCTAGGCACGCCGCCGCCATCGCGATGCGGTGGTCCTTGTAGCTTTGGACAACGCCGCCATGCAATTTTTGTCCGCCGTAAATCGCCATCCAGTCCGGGCCTTCCTCAACCTTGGCGCCAAGTTTTTCCAACTCAACTTTCAGGCAGGCGATTCGGTCGGTTTCCTTGCGGCGGCAAACGGCCGCGTCTTCGATTATTGTCTTTCCTTCTATAAAGCAGGCGGCGACGGCAAGCGCGCAAATCGCGTCCGGGAAGCCGGAAATTGGAACGCGCAAGGTTTGGTCGGGAAGGCCGCGCGCGCTCAAGAGCTTGCCGCCGGTAACGGTGAGGGTCTTGGCGTTTTTGTCTTCAACAATGTCGGCGCCGACGGAGCGCAAGACTTCGACTATTTTGTCGTCGCCCTGGCTTCCCGAAAAGTCAACGCCTTCAATCGTGATTTTGCTGTCGGTCAAAAGCGCGGCGATTAGCGGAAAGGCCACTCCTTCCCAATCGCTGGGAATGGCAAAATCTTTCGCTTTAAGTTGGGCGGGCGGCTGGACGGAAATCTTTTTAAAGTCGTCCGACATTTGGACGCTGGCGCCAAATTCCTCAAGCCAAAGTTTTGTCATCGTAAGGTAGGGCGTTTCCTTGGGGTCGCTTAATTCAATTTGCAAGCCGCCGGGAAGCCGCAGAGCCGCCATCATCATTCCGGTTATGTATTGGCTTGAGATTGAGCCTTCTGTGCGCACTACGTTTTTTCCGTCCGCTTTTCCGCGAACAATCAAGGGGCAGGTTTTTGTTCCGGGAACAGCGAGCCAAGCGTCCGCGCCCATTTGCTTTATCACGTCTGCCACGTGAAAGACGGGCCGCTTTCTGATGCTTTCGTCTCCGGTGAATACGCTGGTTCCTTCAAAGGTGGAACAAATCGGCGACAAAAAATACAGGAGCGAGCCGGAGTTTCCAACGTTGACAACGTCGCTAGGAAGGTGAATGTTTTTTCCTGCGCCGCTTACAGTCCACGCCGAGCCGTCTCCAAAATCCAAGCCTGCGCCAAGCAAGGGCAGGGCGGCGGCCGCGCTAAGGCAGTCCGCGCTTTGAAGCGGATTTGAAATTTTCGATTTGCCTTCCGCCATCGCGGAAAGAAGAAGCGCGCGTATCGTGTGGCTCTTGGAGCCGGGCGCCGTTATTTTGCCGCTGATTTTATGCGGCGTGGAAATTATGGTCATGGGGGTAGTATAACGAATTCTTTTGGGAATTGCAAACAGTCCGCGTATGCGCTAATACAACCACTAGCAAAACAGCGCAAAGCGCTGTACACTATCCTCATGATTCGATTGGCGGCATTTTTGGGGAACATTGGTTCCAACTACGCGAAGAACAGGCACAACACGGCGTGGCAGTTTGCGAGCGCGCTTCCTTTTTATGGCGAACTGAACTGGCAGCAAAAATTCAAGGGCGAATGGGCGGCGCTTGCTTTTGACGATTTCGCGCGAACGGTGGAGCGACACTTCCCGCAACTTTTGAACAAAGAGGGAACTCTTGTCACGCCCAAAAATCCGCCCGACAAAATTTATTTTTTAAAGCCCGGAACTTATATGAACCTGTCCGGCGAATCGATTTTAGCCTTGGCCAGCTTTTTTAAAATCGAGCCGTCCGAAATTTTAGTTTGCCACGACGAGCTGGAGCTTCCCATCGGAACCTACAGCTTAAAGTGGTCGGGCGGACTTGCAGGCCACAACGGACTTCGTTCCACAAAAGAAAATTTGGGAACCGCCGACTTTTGGCGCCTGCGCTTTGGCATTTCAAAGCCCGCCGGAGCCAACATCGCCGACTACGTTTTGAGCGACTTTAAAAGCGACGAGGCGATAACGATGAGCCTGGTCTACGAAAAGGGGGGCGAGCTTTTTTGCCGAGCCCTTTTGGCCAGCGATCCCCAGCGCCTTCTTCCGCAGTGGGCGAAAGTCAAGGTGGACTAGGCCGCTCGTATTTGTGAACGCAAGGCCGCCCCTCAAGGCCGGGCGGGATTCTGCCGATAATAAAGCGATGCATTAAAAATCGTGATGTCAAGGGGAATCATGAACGACACTATCCGCACTTTCATTTACAAAATCGGCGACTCTCAGGCCGACACAAAAATTCAGTCTATTTTGCGCGAGGGCTGGAATCTGGCCGCGATAACGCCCAACGGATCAGTGCGCATCACTACGTTCAGCAAGAATATGGACGCAAAGGCGCAATTTGTAGCCGCCAGATAAGCGCTAGAATTTCTTTTTCTTTTATAGTAAAATTGTCGCCAATTCAAACAGGAGTTTTTTATGACCTACGGTTTTTTTGACGACGAACAAAAAGAATATGTAATCACCCGGCCCGACACGCCGACATCTTGGAGCAACTACCTAGGCTCGACCGAATACGGCGCGGTAATCACGAACAACGCCGGCGGCTACGGCTTTTACAAGTCCGGCGCTCAAGGCCGCTTTATGCGCCTGCGCTTCAATTCCGTCCCGATGGACGCGCCCGGCCGCTACTTTTACCTTCGCGACCAAGAATCTGGCGACTACTGGTCGGCCAGCTGGCAGCCCTGCGGAAAACCGCTCGATCAATACAAGAGCGAATGCCGACACGGAACCGCCTATACAAAAATCTCGTCAGAATATTCCGGAATAAAAACCGAAGCGCTTTACTACGTTCCCCTTGGACAAAAATTTGAATACTGGCGGCTCAAGGTAACGAACGCTTCTTCAAAGGCAAGAAAAATTTCCGCCTTCACTTACTGCGAGCCTTCCAACCAGTGGAACACGACGCAAGACCAAGTCAACTTGCAGTACTCCCTTTTCATCTGCAAGGGAGAGCGCAAGGACAACCTTTTGCGCTTTGCCATTCACGACAACTTGTACAAGCAGTTCCCCGACCAAGAGACTGGCGGATCGTGGCAGCACTCTTGGATGGCGCTTTGCGGCGCGGAAGTTTCCGGCTACGACACAAGCCGCGAGGCTTTTTTGGGAACTTACGGCTCTTACAAGGAACCGGCCGCCGTCATCGCGGGAAAATGTACAGGCTCCAACGCTTACGGCGACAACTTTTGCGGCTCCTTCCAAAGCGACCTTGAACTAAAGGCCGGCGAAACAAAAGAAATAATCGTTCTCTTTGGAATCGGCGACGCTTGGACGGTAGGAAAAAAGACCGCCGCCGAATTCGGTTCCGCCGCGCGCGCCGACGAAGAGCTGGACAAACTCAAAAAGAATTGGCACGCCAAGCTGGGAAGCTTTAAGGCCATAACTCCCGATGAAGACATCAACCACACCGTCAACGTTTGGGGTCTCTACAACTGCCTCATCACCTTCGCCTGGAGCCGCGCCGCCTCTTTGGTTTACAACGGAGAGCGCGACGGCTTGGGCTACCGCGACAGCGTCCAGGACATCCTTGGCGTGTCGGCTGCGATTACCCAAGAAGCGGAAGCGCGCCTTGTCCGCATGATTAGCGGCCAGTGCAAGAACGGCGGCGCGATTCCCGTAATTTCAAAAGATTTCAACGCCGGCCACGAAAAGGCGCCCGCTCCGGAAGAATTCCGCAGCGACGACTGCCAGTGGTTCTTCAACGCGATTCCCTGCTACGTCGCCGAAAGCGGAGACTTTGACTTTTACAACAAGGTCGTTCCTTACGCCGACGGCGGCGAGGCGACGGTGTTCGAGCACTTGAAGCAGGCGCTTTTGTTCAACCTTGAGCGAATGGGCGCCAACGGCCTTCCCTGCGGCCTCTTGGCCGACTGGAACGACTGCCTTAAATTGGGCTACAAGGGCGAATCTCTTTTTGTCGCCTTCCAATTGCGGCTGGGCCTCACCACATACGCCGACATCGCCCGCCGCCTTGGAAAACAAGCCGAAAGCGACTGGGCGCTCAAGACCCGCGAAACTTTGGACGCCAACATTCAGAAAAAATGCTGGGACGGAAAATGGTTCGTCTGGGCCATCGCCGAAGACGGAACGGTTTACGGCACCCACACAATGGAAGAAGGCCAGGTTTACTTCAACACGCAAGTTTGGTCGGTCATGAGCGGCGCGGCAACGCAAGAGCAAGCCGTTCAGTGTCTCAAGACCGTAAAGGAAAAATTGGCCACGCCCTACGGCCTTATGCTTTGCGCCCCGCCGTTCGTAAAGGCGCCCCGTTCAATCATGACATCTGTCGTCTACAACGCCGGAATCAAAGAGAACGCCGGAATCTTCAACCACACCCAGGGCTGGGGCGTAATCGCCGAAACCTTGATGGGCAACGGCGACCAGGCCTTTGAATACAGCAAGGCTTCGATTCCGCCCGCCTACAACGACAAGGCAGAAATCCGCCAGAGCGAGCCGTATGTCGTGGGCCAGACAACCTATTCGACATTCTCGCCCCGCGCCGGAAACACGCGCGTTTCTTGGCTGTCGGGAGCGGCCACTTGGAACTACTATTCAATCACGCAATACATCTTGGGAATCCGCCCGCAGTACGACGCGCTTTTGATTGACCCCTGCGTTCCCGCCAAATGGGACGGCTTTAAGGTGGAACGCCGCTGGCGCGGAATGAACATTAGCATCGAAGTGAAGAACCCAAGCCATGTTTGCAAGGGCGTTGAATGCATTGAAGTTGACGGCAAGCGCTTTGACTGCGCCGCGATTCCGGTTTCGGAACTGCATGACGGAGCCAAGCTTGTCGCCATAATGGGCAAGAACGCAAAGGACCACGACTGGCAGCGCTTGTAGCGGGGTGACAAACATAAAAAAAGCGCAACAAAAAGCGGCGGATCGTGTCTAACAAGGCAGAGGAAAGTAAAATGGGAAAAAAGAATCTTTTTAAAACAATATACTCTCTGCCTGAGATTTTGGCCGCGAACTTCCAAAAGTTTGCAAAAAAGCCCGCGATGATTTTGGGCGGCGACAAAAAAATCTCATACAACGACATGCGCTGGGACGTTTTTAAGACTTCTAACATTTTGCGCGTGGGCGGAAAAACGCCCAAAAGCGTCGCGATTTTCATCGACGACTCTCCGCAGGCGGTGGAAAGCTTTTACAGCGTTCTTGCGATTGGCTCAAAGGCCGCGCTTTTGCGCTACGACATGAGCAAAGAAGAAGTCGCCGCCGCCCTTAAAAACGAGCGCCCCGAAGCGGTCTTTATCCGCGCGGCAAAAATGGAATTGCTTCCCCAAGACCTAAACGCCATTGTTTACGAAATCGCGAACAACAACGTTCTTAAAAAGCATGACAAGGAAGAAATTCAAAAGCGCGCCCAGGAAGCTGTTGACAATTCTAAAGACAAAGTTTTGGCCGTGGCTTATTCAAGCGGAAACAAGCGCTCTGAATTCACAAGAGGCGACTTGGCCAAAATGATTGGCAAAAAGGACAAGGTTAAAAAGAGCTACGGCTCGCTTGTCGAATACGTGGCCAATTTGGTGAACGCCTTTATCAAAGGCCGCGCCGTTCAAGCCAGCTTATAATCATTTTTCGCCCAAGATTCTAAGGGCCCTCGCCAAAAAGCCTTCGCCGGGAACGCGGACGCTTTGGGCGGGGGCTTCTTCATTTTGCGGAGCCGAAACTGTAGGTTCAACCATAATGTCCGGCTCGGCCGCAACTGTCGGGGCGGCTTCAATCGTTGGAGCGGCCGCGGCGCTTCCGTCCAGCGAGTCCTGCACGTAAACCTTAAAGGGCTTTTCCAGCTCAAGCGCGTTGGGGGCGGCCGCGTTTTGGAAGGGCGTCACCGGCGACATTAATTCCGCGATTTCGCCAAAGTTCTTTATCTCTTTGCTTAGGCCACCCTCGTCGCTTGCAAGCGCCGCGTAAACGACGTTGCGGTACATGGCGAATTTTCCAAAGCCAAACAAGAACTCGTCGTTGTCCAAGCCAAGGCCGCCAAAAAAGTAGACGCGCTTCAAGTCATAGGCGCGCGCAAGCTCCACGCAAAAATTCTTTATCGCGGCGGAAACAGTTTTTTCTTCCGTGACTTTTTCGGTGACGACAACCAGCGTCGTGATGTCTTCCATTTCGTTGGGCTCATGCTTGTCAAGCTGGTCGTCGGGACGGTCGGGGTAGAGCGCGCGCTCGTCGACAACTTCAAAACATTCGGACACGCTTTGCATTCCGTAAACAAAGCGCGGCTCTTGCGGCTCGGTCGATTGCGGCTCGGCTTCCTCGTCCGCGCTGTCCTCGCCGTCGTGGGCGTGGGCTTGCGCGTCGCGAATGCGGGCGGCGAACTGCTCTTCGTCCTCTTCTTGGATTCCGCGCATCACCGCTTCGTCAAGCTCTTCGGGCTTTATGCGGATTTTTTCCATTTCGTCTTCTTCCGCATCAGCCTCGTTTTCGGATTGTTGGCCTAGAATGTCGGCGAGCAAGTCGTCCGCAACGGCCGGTTGTTCGCCGCCCGCTTCTTGGTCGGTTTCCGGTTGCGGTTCTTCGGCGGGCTCTTCTTGGGCTTGCGCGTTGTCTGTGTCGGCGAGCGCTTCTTCTTCGTCGGCGCTTACGTCGTCCAAAATGCTGTCTTCAACGCCGCCGTTTTCTTCGTCAAAAATTTCTTCTTCGCTGACAGCCGCCGCTTCTGCCTTTTCTTCTTCCGCTTTTTGCGCCAAATATTCTTCGCTTGAAGTGTCGATGATTTCCGCGACGGCTTCTGTCTTTAGAGCGACAAAAATCGGGTGCTCCACAAGCGGGCAGTCTATGTAAATTTTTTCAAGAGCGTCGCAGCCTTGGAAGGCTTCGCTGTGGCTTTTGACAACGGTTTGCGGTATCGTGACTTGGCGCGCGGTCGCCGGAACTTTTATCAGCGTCAAGGCGCCGTCGTCGCGGCGGGCAAAAAGGCAGCCGTCGTCATCGACAAAAAAGGCCGGGTTCTCTCCGCTAAAGCGAATGTGCGAAAGACTAGGGCAATTCCTAAACGCGTCGTCTTCGATAAGCTTTAGGCCGGCGGGCAGAACCACCGTTTGCAAATTTTCGCAATAGCCAAAGGCGCCGCTTCTTATCGCGGCAACGCTGGGCGGAAGGTTGGCGGACTTCAGCGAAACGCATTCTGAAAAAACGTTTCTGGGCAATTCCAAAATTCCGTTTCTAAAAGGAAATTCCACGAGCGACGCGCACGACTCGAACATGCTTTCCGAAAGCGCCTTTATCGTGTCGCACATTTCGATTTTTTCAAGCGAAAGGCAGCCCATAAAGGCGCCCGGCTCCACGGTTTCCAAATGCTTTGGCAGGCGAATCGATTGCAGCGCGTCGCAGCCGGCAAAGGCTTCGTAGCAAATTTCCGTCACGCTGTCGGGGAGCGACACAGAATTTACGGGGCTGTCGGCAAGAGCGCGCCTGTCGATTTTTTCCACGCCTTGCGGAACGGAAAGTTCCGCGGGACAATTTTGCTCGTCCACGCCCGAAAGAGTTTTTCCGCTGTTTGTCAAAAAGAAAATGTCGCTTGCCTGCATAATGTTCAATTATAACACGCAATCGGAAATTTTGCAATGAATTTGTGGCGGCTACATTCCTGTGGGGAAGTCCAAGAAAATTCCCGCGACGCCTTTTTCTTCCTTTAGCTTTTTCATCACAAGCTGAACGCCCACGGTCTCGGTGTTGTAGTGGCCGCCTGCGATGACGTTCATTCCTTCTTCCTTGATGTAGTTGAAGTCTGTGTGGCCGATTTCGCCGGTGATGAAGCAGTCAAGGCCTTCTTTCCAGGCCGCCCAATGGTCGCCGCCCGCGCCTCCGCTTACTATTCCGACGGTGGAAATTTTCTTTTTGCCGAACTGCAAAAGCTGGTTGGGCTTGGCTCCCAAAAGCGCGGCGCGCGAAAGTTCTTCTATCGTCATTGGCTTGGGAAGGCGGCCTTTTACGCCAATCGTCATTCCCCGCCACTGGCAAAAATCTTTTGCGGCTTTTAGGCCAAGCCGCTTTGCCATGCCCCAATTGTTTCCGGCTTCCTTGTTGGCGTCAAGGGGAATGTGGTAGCCGATGAGCGCCAAGTCGTTTTTGACAAAGGCCGCCGCGCGTTCGTAGTGAACGTCAACCAACGGCTCCGGGTTGTCCCAGTAGATTCCGTGGTGGACAAACAAAACGTCCGCGCCTTGGCGGGCCGCTTCGAGCGCCGTGTCAAGGCTTGCGTCAACGGCAAAGGCGACCTTCTTTATTTTCTTTTTTGCGGGGGCGGAATTTTGAATTTGAATTCCGTTCTTGCTGGGATCCGCGCCGAAGTTTTCTTTTTTTAGGAACGA
>CADCCO010000028.1:0-3486 GCA_902799965.1 uncultured Spirochaetaceae bacterium | reverse complement strand
TGTCGCGCTTTTTTCCCAGGAAGAACCAAGAAAAAATCGGGTTGGTTTGCGGCGCGAATCCGTAGCCCGGCGTTGAGTATTCCTTAATCGTTTGCAAGTCCAAAAAGCGCGCGCCGGGAAAGATTGTCTCAAGCTTTTGCGGCGGAAGGAATGCGCTTGAGTCTGAGACTACGAATACTTTTTTGTCGGGATAGCGGTCCGCCGCGATTTTGGCAAGGGCCCGGTATGTCGATTCGTAAAGTTCGTGAAAGCGGCGCGCGCGGGGCTGCGAGGCCTTTTGGGCTTGAACGCCCTTGACTCCGCCTTGTGACCATTCTTCCCAAATCAAGCCGGAGCGCCTAAAGATTTTTGTTTGCTCCGGGACAATTCCGCTTTTAAAATCCTGTTTGTAAAAGTCGGCGGCCAAAAACGTCCAGCCTTTCCTTGCAAGAAGAATGAAGTATGGCTCGTAGGCAAGGGATTCCGCCAAAACGTCAGGCACAAAAAGGATGACCGCGTTCTGCCGCAAGTCCTTGTTCTTGTTGGAAAAAGTGTAGAGCGTCATGTTGCGCTTGTCGTAAATCTCGCAGGCTTTTTTCAATTCAAAGCTTTCGCTTAAAAGCGGGGCTGAAAAATATTCGCGCTCGATGTCAACGTTGTAGCGCCGCGTTTGAAGGCGCACGGGCCGCGCCTGAATTTCCGCCGCCAAAAAAATGATTGTGACGGCCAAAAGAAAAAGCGACGTGACAAAAAATTTCACGCTGTAGGAATCGACAAAAAGGCGCTGCGAAAAGCGGACGAGGCTTCTGTAGTTGGCGATGGAGCAAACCAGCGCCAGCGCGAGAATCGCCATGTTTGAAATTCGCGCTCCCCAAGAAAACATTGTCAAAATCGCTACGACCACGCTAAAGGGGCCGAGCGCGCTTAGAGCGTCCTGCCTTGTGCGCCGCGTCCAAAACACGCGGGCGTTTAAAACAAGCAGCATGCCCAAGGCGAGAATTTCTCCTGTCCACGGAGTGAGAATTTCCATAGGTGTCATACTAGCGCAAAATCGCGCCCTATACAACCCGCCCAAAATGCGCCTTTTGGACGGGCTTAAAGGAACAAAGCATGCAAACGTTGTGGGCGCAGGCGTTTCTGATTCTGCGGATTGAGTCAAAGCGCTTTGTGTATTCGGATTCGCTCCTAAAAAAATAGTTGTGCTTTTGCAAAAAGTTTTTGGCCTTTTCTTCGTTCATAGTCCAAGAATTATTTTACGGCAAAATAAAAAAGCGCGTCTCTTCACCTCGTCAAAAACTGCATCACAAGGTTTACCATAAGCTCTTTTTCGTCCGGCTTGGATTCGGCGATCATGATTGTGAGGGCTACAAGCGTGTTGTCTTCGATTTGCTTGATTCCGTCCTTAAAGAGCAGGCCGTTTTTGTTCAAAAAGTGCAGGAACATTGTGGCCGCGATGCGCTTGTTTCCGTCGCTAAAGGAATGGTTCTTTGTGACAAAATACAAAAGGTTGGCGGCCTTTTCTTGCGCGGTGGGATAAACGTCCTTTCCGCCAAAAGTCTGGTAAATGGCGCCGATGCTGCCCTTGAAAGACTCGTCCTTTTCGTTCCCAAAGAGGTCGCTCGTGTCGCCAAACTTCATCGAGTCTATTACTTGGCGAGCTTCTTGGTAAGTGATGCGGTAGGTGTCCTGAGTGCCGCTGGGCTTTTTTACGCGCGAGTGGTCGTAGTCGTCCAGCAAGTCAAGGGCGCCGGTGTATTGCTCTATCACGGAAAGGATTTGGCTTGAGTCCAGCTGATTTTCCGCGCGGCGAATGATTTGCAAAGTTTGGCGCAACTCTTCCAAGCGGCGGTTGTTGGCGGCGTAGCCTTGGAGGATGTATTGCTTTAGGACGGAATTTGCCCATTTTCGGAACTCTATGCCCCGCTTGGACTTTACGCGGTAGCCCACCGAAATTATTACGTCTAGGGAATAGTATTTTACAGCTTTGTCAGAATTTGCAATGTGCAAAAAATGCACATTGCTTTCTTGATCAACTTCTTGCTCTTTGAATACATTGTTTACATGTTTTGTGACAACAGTTCTGTCAACGGAAAACAATTGTGTCATTTGACTCTGGTTCAACCAAACTGTGTCCTCTTCAAACGGAACGGAAAGAGACACCGCCTTGTCTTCGCTTTCAAAAATCACAAGTTCCTTTTGAGCCATAAATCACCTCTTTATGTTAACTATACGCCATAACCAGTATATTTGTCAAGTAGAAATTTAAAAGGAATATGCAAAAAATGCATATTCCTATTTGCTGATTCCCGCGTTCCGCATCATGGCGCGAATTTCGTTTTTCCAGCGTTCTACAAAATCGGCTTGGGCTAGAACCCATTCCAAAACTTTGTCCGATTGCGATGACGAAAACTTTATTGTCGTCATGTTCTCTTCTTCGCTGTCAATAAATTTTTGGTCGTCAGCCCAGACGCAATCCTTTATGTATTGGCGGGCATCATCATAAAAGTCTATTTCGTAGCGAACTTTTTTTTCGTCCTTAAAGGCGCCAAACCTTCCGCCGCCGCATCTGGAAGCGAAATCAAAATTTTGGGGAGGCTCAAAAGTTTTGTCGGTGTTCTCCAACCGCTTCATTCGCGGAAGGCAAAAAAGCCGCTCGCCGCCCTTGCCTTTGTCCGCAAGCTCGTCGTAGCCAAAAAGGCAATACATTCCGTCCTCAAATAAAAGTTGGTAGGGCCGGACAAGCCTGTGGGTTGTCGATACGTTCCATCTGCCGTTGTAGTCAAATTTTAAGAGCGTGTTGTCGCGCAGGGCGTTCATTATGGGCTTCCAAATTTCCGGCCTAACGGAAACTTTTGGCAGCGGGGGAACGGCGATTCTGTCCAAAAGCTGGCTCTTTCCGTGTCCTTGCGTTTCAGTCAAAAAGTCAATCACTTTGGCGATTTGGTCATACATTGGCGTTCCTTTGAAATTTGCCAGCAAGGTTTTTGCGGAAGAAAGATAAAAGGCGTCGTCCACGGAAATTTGGTTGAGAGCGAATTCCCACTTGTCGTCAAGGTAGTAAAAGCCGTTGCGCGCGCGGTCGTATTCAAGCGGCGCCCTAAAGTAAGTCCGCAGGGTATCGATGTCGCGGCTTATGGTCGCTTCGCCGACTTTTGCGTAGCCGGTCTGCTCGCAATACAATTTTTGCAGCTGCTTGTTGTTGGGATACATTCCCGACTTTATCGCGTTGTGAATTATTATAAGCCGCTCAATCATTTTTTTTGTGATGAGCTTGTTGTCCGCTTCTTTCATTTTCGCTCCTATGAGTAAATTATACATTATTATATAACGGCAGTCTATCATAGCGTGATAGATTACCCGACATTTTTTACCGCGCGCCAAGAGTTAAAGGCCGCAAGCAATTTGCCTTTTGGCTCGCGGTTGGAAAAGGCGCTTTTTTGGACGACTTCAAAACGGTTGCCTGATGTTTTGCGAAGCTCCACGCACAGCTCGTATTCGTCGTTTTTT
>CADCCO010000027.1 GCA_902799965.1 uncultured Spirochaetaceae bacterium | reverse complement strand
GGCCGTCGCTTTTTTGCTGGGGCCTTTGTCTTCCGCGCGGATTGGTTCGGAACTATATGGAGCCCTTTCGGGCTGTGCCGGCCATGCTAGTTCCGACCCCGGCAGCCACCTGCGGCGGACGGCGCCGGCGCCGTCCGAGCCCGGTTTAATCGATGAGCCTAAAAAACACTGGCGCGTTTTTCTTCACGGCTCTCCGATTGTGGGCAGGCTGCCGGGCTTTTTTTGGGCTTGCCATTCGTTCCGCAAAAAGGGTATAATCTACTGTAAAGCGGAAGGAGGGTTTTATGCCGCACATTACGATTCAAATGTATCCTGGAAGGGATGACGAGACAAAGAAGCGATTGGCTGAGGCTGTGTTGGAGACGGCTTCTAAAGAGCTTAAGCGAGAAAAAGAGCATTTTTCGGTTAGCGTAGTTGACGTTCCGCAGGATGAATGGAAAGGAAAAGTTTACGACAAGGTTCGCGCCGACAAAAACACGGTCATTCAGCCCGGCTACGAAATGTAAGCAAAAGCCATGATAAAACAAATCCATCTAAAGACAGAGCGCTTGGAAATCGTTCCGCAGTCGCTTGAATGCCTTGACTCAACTCACGCTTACGCGAGCGACAGAGAGAACATGCGCTTTATGATTTTTTTGCCTGTTGATTCAATCGAGGAAACTGCGGAATTTTTGCGCGGCGCCGAAGCGGAATGGCGGTCGGAAAATCCGCGCGATTTGGAATGCGCGATTTTTTGCAAGGGCGTTCATATCGGCGGAATTAACCTTGAGCTATTGGACAACGGCAGCGCGGAGATGGGCTGGTGCCTTGCGAAAAGCGCGCAGGGAAACGGATACGCGGTTGAGGCCGCCCGCGCGCTTGTTGAATGGGCGCGCGAAAGTCTTGGCGTGAAAAAAATCATCGCGCATTGCGACAGCGAAAACGTTCCTTCGTGGAAGACGATGGAAAAACTTGGAATGAAGCGCGTGTCATGTTATGGCGGCCGCCATAATAAAATCAATCCCGATGAAGAGCGCCAAGAATTTTTGTACGAAATGGATTGTCCATTCTGACAAAAAAAAACGGCGGGTCACTTTAGACCCGCCGTTTTTTTTGCGCCAAATCTTACGCTTCTTCTTTGTGCGGCTTTCCGACCATCGTCCAGCAGACAATCATCGCAACGATGTAAAGCGCGATTGTAACGTAAAGAACGTTTTGGTAGCCCACTGGGTTCACCTTGACGGCGCGGCCGTCGGCCAAAACTTTTTCGGTGAACTCGCCTGTGTGGCGGACAATCCAGCTGGCCATTTGGTTTCCGGTCAAGCCGGCGATAGCCCAAGCGCTAAGGCACATTCCGTGGACGGAAGAAATGCTCTTCATTCCAAAGTGGTCGCTGAGCAAAGTGGGAACGTTAGAAAATCCGCCGCCGTAGCCCGCGTTCACCACGATAAGAAGAACGACGCACAAGGCCATAAGAACCGGCTGGGTTCCGTTTACGATGCCGCGCGTCGCGATGATGATTCCTGTGAACAAAATCGAAAGCGCGAAAATCCACTTGTAGATTGTGTTGCGGTCTTTGAGTCCGTCGGCCGCGGCGCTAAAGCCCAAGCGACCGGCGGCGTTGGCGATGGCCGTCACCGTTCCAATCGCGCTGATTGTCATAAAGCCAAGGCCCGTCGTTTGCAAGATCGGCTTTTCCTGCGAGATGAGCGCAAGTCCGCAAGCGATGTTGATGTAGAACATAATCCAAATGCCAAGGAACTCGCGGTTTGAAAAGCAAGACTTGAAGTTCGATCCGAACTTTTTGAGGAACTCGCCGACCGTTTGCTTGTCATGGGCTTCGACCCAGCCGGCAGGCTTTTTAAGAAGCAAGTGGCCGATGAACATCATCACGCAGTAAACGCCGCCCATAATCATGAACATATAGGCCGGATTGTCGTCGCACTTGGCTACAATCGCCTGCATGATGGGAGTTGCGATTGCCTTGGCCGCTCCAAAGCCCGCCACGGCGAGTCCGGTTGCCAAGCCCTTTCTGTCCTTGAACCAAAGCATCAAGGTCTTTACGGGCGAAAGGTAGCCGGTTCCCAAACCGATTCCCATAATCACGCCGTAGCAAATCAAAACGCCGGGAAGCGACTTGGCCAAAATGCTAAGGCCGGTTCCCACCATTCCAGTGGTGAAAAAGATTGTCGCAATCAGCGAGCTTTTGTGAATGTCCTTTTCGACAAAGTCGCCCAAGAAGGCGGCCGACATTCCCAGGAAGAAAATCGCCAAAGAAAAGGCCCACTCTACGTGGCTTTTTGGACTGCCGATGTAAGCGGCTACTTCCTGGCTAAAAACAGACCAACAGTAAACTGTTCCGATGGAGCAGTGCAAGAGCAGCGCGGGAATCGCTCCGCGCAACCATTTGTTTTCAGGTAAATTCATAATGTTCTATTTTACCATAGGGTGGGGGAATTTTCAAGAGAAAAGTTTCGTTTGCTTCCAGCAAGCCCCGGCTCCCTGTGGTTGCAAAAACCTTTCTTTTCAGTATAATGAATTCCGCGAGGAATCCAAAATGATAAAGATTGTTCAAGCATCCGATCTGGAAGAAAGTTTTTTTGAGGGCCGCGACTTTGGAGAATCCATTGACGTTGTGAAAGACGTTTTGCGCGACGTGAAGAATTTGGGCGACAAGGCGCTTGCAGATTACGGCGCCAAGTTTGACGTTTCCGCGCCTGAGCATTTTGAGATTCCGCAAATCGAACTTAAGGCCGCCGCCGAAAAAATGCAGCGCGAAAATCCAGGCCTTTACGAATCACTTTGCTATTCGCGCGACTTGGCCAAAAAATTCGCCGAGCGCCAGCGCCAGTCTTTTGACGAATTTGAAATTGAATTGGCGCCCGGACTTTTCACCGGCCAAAAAAACATTCCGGTTGACCGGGCGGGCGTTTACGTTCCTGCCGGCCGCTTTCCGCTTTTGTCAACCGTTATAATGACCGTCGTTCCGGCAAAGGCGGCGGGGGTTGGACAAGTGATTATGTGCACTCCGCCCCGCGTCCACCCGGACGATTTGGCCGCCGCCCAAGAGCAGGAGGCCGGCGTTCCTGGAAAACCTTTTGTTGGCGGAAAGCCATACGCCGATGAGGGGATCATGGCCGCCGCCTTTATTTGCGGAGCCGACAAGGTTTACGCTTGCGGAGGCGCGCAGGCGATTGGCGCGATGGCTTTTGGAACGGATTCAATTCCCAAGGCGGACGTGGTCGTAGGGCCGGGCAATAAGTTTGTGGCGGAAGCCAAGCGCTTGGTTTACGGAACTGTGGGCATCGACATGCTCGCCGGCCCCACCGAAGTTTTTGCCATCGCCGACGAAAGCGCCAATCCCAAATGGCTTGCCGCCGACTTGTTGGCGCAGGCTGAGCACGACATAGTCGCGCAGCCCCTTCTTGCGACCGACAGCGAAGAAATCGCCAAGGCCGTTCAAGAGGAAATCGAAGAGCAGCTTAAGAATTTGCCGACAGCTGAAACCGCGCGAAAGAGCGTTGACGTTTTTGGAAAAATAATTTTGGTTTCTTCCATCGAAGAAGCGTGCGAAATAGCGAACAAAAAAGCGCCTGAGCACTTGGAGCTTGCGATGGACGCGGGCGAAAAATTGGAAGCCGCCAAAAAGTTGGTTCACAATTACGGCTCGCTTTTTATCGGCCACGGCTCGGCGGAAGTTTTTGGCGACTACGCGGCGGGCTTGAACCACACGCTTCCTACAAGCGGCTCGGCGCGCTTTACGGGAGGCTTGAGCGTCCGCGCTTACATCAAGACTGTTACGACTCTTAGAACGATAGAAGGAAAAGACGGCGTTTTGGCCAGCGCCAAGGCCGCTGGCGTTTTGGGCGACGCTGAAGGTTTGGCCGCCCACGCGCGCGCCGCAAGGATTAGAATATGCTGAAAATTTATAAATTGGGCGAAGAAGTTCTGCGCCAAAAATCCGTTCCGATTAAGGACGAAGAAATCAACGACGACTTGCGCGCCTTGGCCGAGGAAATGTTCGAGACGATGAACGCGGCCAACGGCGTGGGGCTTGCTTGCCCGCAAATCGGAAAGAATATCCGAATGTTCGTTGCCGAAGCGGACGACGACGTTAAGCGCGTTTTCATCAACCCGCAAATCGTCGCCACTTCCGACGATTCCGTTCCCTACGAGGAAGGCTGCCTCAGCGTTCCGCAAGTTTATGAGAACATTATGCGCCCGTCAAAAGTGACGGTGCAGGCGCAAGACCAAAACGGAAAAAAGTTCACGCTTGAAGCGGAAGGCCTTTTGGCTCGCATCATTCAGCACGAGAACGACCATCTTGAAGGCGTGATTTTCATCGACAGGGGCGACGCGGAATTTGCCAAGAAGACTGCGGAACAGTTTGCCAAGCGCGCCGAGCGGGCCGAAAAAAAAGCCGCCGAAAAAGAAGCCAAGGCAAAAAAAATCGCCGCGAAGATCGCCGCAAAAAAAGCGGCCAAGGAAGCCAAGAAAAACAATGCTTAAAATTTTATACGCCGGAAGCCCCGCTCCCGCCGCGACAACTTTGCGCCTCTTGTTGGACGGTTCGCAAGCCCAAGATGCGGGCGGCCGCTCGTACCAAATCGCGGGCGTGTTGACCAACCCGCCAAGCGCCAAGGGCCGCCACAAAGAGCTTGTTCCAACCGACGTGGGCGCTTTGGCGGCCGAGCGCGGCATTCCCGTTTTTTGCCCTCAAAAGCTTGACGCGGCCGCCCGCGAACAAATCGCCGCCCAAGGCTTTGACGCGCTTGTTTGCTTTGCTTACGGAAAAATTTTTGGACCAAAATTTTTGTCGCTCTTTAAGGCGGGCGGCGTGAACGTCCATCCGTCGCTCTTGCCCAAGTATCGGGGCGCAACTCCTGTTCCCGCGGCGATTTTAAATTGCGACGAACAGACCGGCGTTACTGTCCAGACATTGGCGCTGGGCATGGATGAGGGCGAAATTTTGGCGCAAGAAAAAATCGCGCTCGACGGAACGGAAACAACCGACAGCCTTTTGGACAAGTCCGCGCAAATCGCCGCCGCTTTGCTTGACGGCCTTTTGCGCGACACTGCCGCCGCCGCTTCCTTCCCAAAAGGCAAGGCTCAAGAGGGCGAGCCCAGCTACACCAAGACAATCAGCAAGGACGACGCGCTTATAAACTGGAACGATTCGGCCAAAAAAATCGCGGCGGCCATCCGCGCTTACACAAGCGAGCCTGGCGCCTGGACAAGAATCGGCGGCGAGTCTGGCGAAACGCTAAAGATTTTGAAGGCCGCGCCTCTTAGCCTTGAAACGGATAATGGTTCGCAAGACAAAAACGCGGCCGCCCCGGCAGGGCAAACAAGCGCGGTTGCTCAACCCAGCGCGATTGCCCAACCGCGCCCGGCTGACCTTCCCGCCGGAACCGTTGCGGCCTTTGACAAAAAGCGCGGCATTTTGGTCCAGTGCGGCGACGGCCTTTTGTGCGTCACCGAGCTTCAGCGCCAGCAAAAAAAGGCGATGGGCTGGAAGGACTTTATGAACGGCGCCCGCGACTTTGTGGGAACGCGGCTGTTCTAAGTCCGCCGCGTCTTCCAGACGCTGCTGTGTTTCTTCTTGTCCTTGCAACAATTCCCCATTTCTGCTAAAATTATTCCACTCTCATGGAGCGAAATATGGACATAAAAAACAAGATAAAGAACGCGGGAATTTCATTGAACGAAATGGAGGCGGACTTGCAAAAGAGCGCGCCCGCTTTTGCCGCGTATACAGTCGCGGCCTTTGTGTTGATGTTTGTCACGGCGCTGGCCGTTTTCTTTTTTGTCAACAAGGGCTACGAGCAAGTTTTGGTGCCGGACGTGACGGGAAAAAGCCTCACGCGCGCCCTGCTTGAAATGCAGGAGAAAGAGCTTTATCCAAAATTGCAGCTGCGCTACAGCGACCTTCCGGGGCAGGCGGGCCAAGTGCTTTCGCAAAATCCCCGCGCGGGCAGCATCGTAAAGGCCGGCCGTCGCGTCACTCTTGTCGTGAGCCGCGGCGTTATGATTGACCACATTGGAAATTACGTAGGAACGAATTTGGACGCGCTCAAGAACAAGCTGGACGCGCTTTACGGCGGCGTGGAAACTCCGCAAATCACTATAGCCAATCCTGTGTTTAAAATGGACGCAGCTTCTGTCGGAACGATTTTGGAGCAGGAGCCGCCGGAGGGAACTCCAATAACTCAGCCTGTTGAATTGAAGCTGATAGTGTCAAGCGGTCCTGTCGAAAAGCGGGTTTCAGTTGAAAACTATGTTGGAAAGACCGTGGCGGAAATTTTGGAGACTATGGGAAAGACTCCGCTCTTGTTTGAGTTTAAAAGCCATACGGCGACCGGCGACGAAACGCCCGGAACTGTCGTAAGCCAGTCAGAGCTGGAAAATTCACAAGTAAAGGAATATTCAAAAATCACGCTGGAGTTCGCCCTTCCGGAATTGAGCGCCAGCTTTAGCGGCGACACTCTTGTTGACGCTGACATAAAGGGGCGCACCGAAGACGAAGTCGCGGGCGTAAAGATTGCCGACCTTTCAAAGTTTACAAACGGAATTTTCACAGCCAGCGTTTCGCGCTATCCGCTTGCGGTTCCCGTAAAGCTTGAGGCCTTTCCGCCGGACGGAGCTTCGTACACGTTGGCTTCGTTCAACCACATCGGCGGCGAAATCACTGTTCCCTACGCGGTGCCGCATGGAACGACGTTGGCGCTTAGCGTTTTGAATCAAGAAAAGGAGCGGGTCACCGTTCAGTAAAAATGCAAAGCCCTAAAATCTGCCTTACGCTCACAGGAAAGACTATAAAAGAAGACTTGGACTTGGTTCACCGCTACAGGCCCTATGTTGACATGCTTGAATTGCGCGCGGATTTTCTTGACGAGGACGAAAGCCTTCACGCCAGAAAATTTCCTGAGTTGGCAAGAATGCCTTGCATCTTGACAATACGCCGCCGCGTTGACGGCGGAAAGTTTGTTGCCGGCGAAGGTTCAAGAACCATGCTTTTTGCGCGCGCGATGGCGTACGCTGACGACCAAAATTCCGACCGCAATTTTCAATACGTTGACTTTGAGGAAGACTTTCATGTTCCCAGCCTGCAAGACGCGGCGCTCGCCTTTGGCACAAAAATCATCCGCAGCTACCACAGCATGAACGAGCCTGTCCGCGACATCGTCAAGCGCTGCGACTCGATGCGAAAGACAGGCTATGAAATTCCAAAAATCGCCTTTATGCCAAAGAGCCTTGACGACGTGAAAGAGCTTTTTTATGAGACGCGCGATTTCACCAAATACGAGCACATTCTTTGCGCGATGGGGCCGATGGGCGTCGCCTCAAGAATTTTGGCTTATAGAACCCATTCATTCTTGACATACACTTCCGCCGACACAAACGACAACGAGTTAAAGACAATTGGACACATCGACCCGATTATGATGAACCAAGTCTACCACTTTAAGGACTTGAACGAAAAGACCAGCATTTACGGCATCACCGGCTGGCCGCTTGTAAAGACCGACAGCCCGCTTTTGCACAACCAAGGCTACGTCAACCATTTTATGAATTCCGTTTACATTCCGATTCCGTCGGCGGACATTCACCAGACAATTGAATTTGCCAACGAGATTGGCGTTAAGGGAATGTCCGTGACTGTTCCGCACAAGGAAACGGTTGTGAACGAGCTTTTTGAGGTTGACGAGCGCGTTAAGGAAATCACCGCGTCCAATACTATTGTCCGCAAGAACGACAAGTGGTACGGATACAACACCGACTGCTCCGGCTTTTCAAAATCTCTTTTGGAATTTACCGGCTTTAAGAATTTGCGCCATAAGCGGGTCGCGATTATCGGAGCGGGCGGAGCCAGCCGCGCGGTCGCCTACGCTGTCAAAGCGCTTGGCGGAAAGGCTTGCGTTTTCAACCGAACGCACTTGCGCGCCAAGGCCGTGGCGGAAATGTTCGGCTTTGAATACGCGCAGCTTTCCGCAGATTCGATTTCGATGATAGAAAAATATTCCGACATAATTGTTCAAACAACTTCTGTCGGCATGAACTCAAACGAGCCAAGCAATTCGCAGAACGACCCCCTTTACTTTTACCGATGGACGGGAAACGAAATTTTGTTTGACATAATTTACACGCCTAAAGTCACGCCCATTATGGAGCGCGCGCAAGAAGCGGGCTGCAAGGTTTGCAACGGCGAGGCCATGCTAAAGTACCAGGGCTACGAACAATTTAAAATATTCACTGGAGTTGACTATGAAGAAACTAAGTCAGTCTGAGCAAAAGGAACTTGTGGCGCGGACAGCCATTGACACTCTTATCGAACAAAAGAAAATTTTCAGCGGAATGAAAATCGGTTTGGGAACTGGATCCACGGCGATGCCCGCCGTCCGCCGTTTGGCCGAGCGAATAGCTGACGGAACTTTGCGCGACATAAAGGCTGTTGTCACCAGCTTTCAAACGCAGTTGGCTTGCGAAGATTTTGGAATACCCGTTTACTCTTTGAACGACAAGGCGATTGGCGGCCGGCTTGATTTGGCCATCGACGGCGCCGACGAAATCGCGCCCGACAAGTCCGTCATAAAGGGCGGCGGCGCGGCTCTCCTTCGCGAAAAGATTGTCGAATACAACGCAAAGACTTTTGTGGTTATCGGAGATTCTTCTAAGGCTGTCGAGTCGTTGGGAACAAAATTTCCCTTGCCGGTTGAAATTATCGCCGACGCCCGCGTCCCGGTTGAGAAGGCCATCGAAAAGCTTGGCGGCAAGTGCGTTCTGCGCCAAGGGGTAAAGAAGGCCGGCCCGGTAATCACCGACAACGGAAACCAAATACTTGACGTTTTGTGGGAAAAACCGGTTGACCCAAAAGCGATGGAAAAAAAGCTCAACGAAATCGTAGGCGTTGTCGAAAACGGCTTCTTCACCAAAAACCGGCCGCTCGTTTTTGTGGCCGGGGAAGACGGAAGTGTTCGCTCCCTTTGACGAAACAAAGGCGCGCCAGGTTTGCCAACAAATGATGGCGGACTTGGAGCGCGAAGGATGCGCTTGGACTGGAATGTTCGGCGCTTTGGTCTGCCAAGACGCGGCCGGAAACGAAGTTGTCCTGCGCGCGTTTGGCGGCTCTTATGGCGGACTTTGGAACCGCGACGGCTGGTCGCCGCCGCTTTTTGACGAAGAAAAATACAAGGCCGCGATTCTTCCCAACGACAAAAAAATTCACGAGCTTAGCGAAGTTCCCCAGAACGAAAGCCCGGAAGAAAAATCCGCGCGCGACAAAGAGCGCTTGGCGCTTTGCAACCAAACGCTTGAAAAAATTTATTCCCTTTACCGTTTTTGCTGCTTTGACAAAAAATGGCGGACCTTTGCCGACATTTCAAACGGAAAGCTTTTGCCAACCGGCACCGGAGACTGCGCCGCGCCCAAGCTTTTGAGCGAGGCTTTTGCCAAAGATTTGCGGCCTTTGAGCATGGCGGAATTCTATTGGGGAAAGCCCAACAGCCGCCTTGAGCCAAAAACTTTTTATCCGCCCTGCGACGAAAAGTGCGCCTTTATCTTGCCCGCGATTTTAGGGCTGGAAATAATTTACCGCGACCAAAATGTTTTGGTCGTGAACAAGCCTTCAGGCCTTTTGTCCGTTCCGGGGCGCGGCGCGGACAAGCAGGATTGCGTCGTAAAGCGCGCGCAAAAACTTTTTCCGCAAATGATTGGCCAGCCCTCCGTTCACCGCTTGGACATGGACACAAGCGGCCTTATGGTTTTGGCCTTTGACGAGGCGAGCCACCGCGCGCTCAACGCGCAGTTTGAGAACCGTGAAGTGAAAAAAAATTATGTCGCGCTTTTGGACGGCGTTCTAAAAGAAGAAAGCGGCCGCGTTGAGCTTAAGCACCGCGTTGATTTGGAAAACAGGCCGCGCCAAATTTTGGATGACGTTTACGGAAAGCTCGCCGTAACTGAATGGAAGCGCCTTCGCGTTTGGACGCGGCGCGACGCGGCTGGAAACGAGCGCAAGGCTACAAGCGTTATGTTCACGCCGCTTACGGGACGCACCCACCAATTGCGCGTTGCGGCGGCCTTGGCTTTAGGCGCGCCAATCGTTGGCGACAATTTGTACGGAAGGGAAATGAATTGCAAGCCCGAAAATCGCGGCGGCGCGAATCTTAGTCAGGAACCCGTTCGCGAGCGTTTGCTTTTGCACGCCTGCGAGCTGTCGTTCGCGCATCCGGTTACAGGGCGGGAAATGAGCTTTGAGTCGCCTCCGCCCTTCAAGTTTTAGTCGCGCCGCTTCTTGGGCTTGCCAACAATTTACTTTAAAAGCCGCGAAAGACGGTCGTCTTTTTGCCGCCAGTTTTTGTCGACCTTCACTTGCAAGTCCAAGTCGATTTTGTATTCAAAAATGTCGGCCAGTTTTTTCAGCGACTCCATTCGGATGGTTTTAATCATCGAGGCGCCTTTTCCGATTACGATTCCCTTTTGGCTTTCGCGCTCCACGCACAAAAAGGCGCGGACCCAAAGTTTTTTGCCGTCATTTTTGAATTCCGCGTCGGCGATTTCAACGTAAAGCGCGTGGGGAATTTCTTCTTGCAGGCGGTTTATCGCCTCGCCGCGAATTACTTCCGCTATGCGGAACTCAACCTCTTGGTCGGTGTAGAAGCCTTCCGGGTAAAGATTTTGCTGGGCGGGCGCGAGCGCGTAAAGGCCGCGCAAAAGGTCTTCAACGCCTTCGTCGGTTTTCGCGGAAATCGCAAAGAAGCGCTCTGCGGGAATTTCCGGGAGCGAGCGCTCCACAAATTCTTTGCAAGCCAAAAGCTTTGCGCCGGGAATGTCGCGCTTGTTGGCGGCGACAATCGTTTTTGCGGCGTAGGGGCGGACGAGCGCGGCTATCATTTCCTCTTCTTCGCCTATGTCGCGCGACGAGTCAATCAGGTACAAAATTTCGTCCGCGCCGTCAAGCTGGTCTTGCGCGGTTTTTTGCAGAATCAAGTTCAGTTTTTTTTCGGACTTGTGCCAGCCCGGAGTGTCGACAAAAACCAGCTGGCCCAGCGACGTGTTTACAATGCCGCGAATCGCGTTCCGCGTTGTTTGCGGGATTGGCGACACAATCGAAACGTTTTCCTGGCAAGCGTCGTTCAAAAAAGTGGATTTTCCCGCGCTGGGGCGGCCTACAATCGCGACAAGCGCGCATTTCTTTTCTTCCATAGCAAATTCATCATAACAAATTCAGTTGAAAAATTCTAGCATAAGCGCTATAATTTAAAGGTTATGGATTTATTGAAGAAACTTGAAGATTGCGCCAAGCGATACGAGACTGTAAAAGAACAAATTCTTGACCCCGCCCTTGTGAAAGACCAAAAAAAATACAAGGAAGTGATGCGTGAAAACAATTATTTGAGCGAACTTTGCGCGCTTTACGACGAATACAAAAAAATTCTTAACGGAATTGAAGAAGACAAAAAAATAATCACGGAAGAAGACGACGCGGACATGAAGGAAATGGCCCGCGAAGAGCTCAAGGCGTATGAAGAAGAGCAGCCCAAGATGGAAGAGCGAATCAAAATGAAACTGATCCCGCCGGATCCGCTTGACGAAAAGAACATTATCTTGGAAATTCGATCGGCGGCGGGCGGCGACGAAGCCAGCCTTTTTGCCCGCGAGCTTTGGGAAATGTACTGCCACTTGGCCGAGCGCCGCGGCTGGAAAACCGAGACGATGGAAGCGCAAGAAACGGAAGTCGGCGGCTTTAACAAAATCGTAACTTCAATCAGCGGAAAATTCGTTTACGGAACCTTGCGCTGGGAGTCGGGCGTTCACCGCGTCCAGCGCGTTCCCCAGACGGAAAGCCAAGGCCGCCTGCAAACTTCAACCGCGACCGTGGCCGTTTTGCCCGAAGCGGAAGAAACCGACATTGACATCAATCCAAACGACGTGCGCGTTGACGTAATGCGCGCGGGCGGCCCCGGCGGCCAGTGCGTAAACACGACCGACTCCGCTGTGCGCCTTACCCACATTCCGACGGGAATCGTCGTAATCCAGCAAGACGAAAAATCGCAAATCAAGAACAAGGCCAAGGCGTGGAGAGTTTTGCGCGCCCGCTTGTTCGAGTTGGAAGAAAGCAAAAAGAACGCTGAGCGCGCCGACGCGCGAAAGAGCATGGTTGGCAGCGGCGCCCGTTCGGAAAAAATTCGCACCTACAACTTTCCGCAAGACCGCGTGACAGACCACAGAATAAATTACAGCGCGCACAATTTGCCCGGCTTTATGATGGGCAACATGGACGACATGCTTGACGCGCTGAACGTATACGCAAAGGAAGAGCAATTAAAGGCCGACGTTAGCGAGCTTGGAGCGTAATGACTTTACCGACAATTCTGCTTTTGGATGACGAAAAGAACAATCTCACTCCTTTGAAAAAAATCTTGGAAAAGAAATTTTTCATTTTGTTCACGTCGTCGCCGATGGAAGCGGCGCAGTTTTTAAGAACCAATCCCAACTTGATTAGCGCCGTTTGCGTTTCGGCGGATTTGGATCAGACTTCCGCGACCAGTTCCACGCAAAGCGCCTTTGTTGAATTTTTGCGCAGCGTCAATTCCTACGCTTGGTCGTCGCACATTCCGACTATCGTTAGCGCCAAGCGGCATTCCGAAAAGGCCGAGCTTGAGGCGATGGAAAACGGCGCCGTTGATTTTGTGCACGAGCCTTACGACGAGCAAATCGTTTTGCGGCGTTTCCAAAACGTTATACGCCTCCGCGAAACTTCAATCGCTATGAAAACCGTCAGCCGCGACGACTTGACTGGCCTTTACTCCAAGCCTTACTTTTTGGTTCAAGCGCAAAAAATTCTGGAAAACCGCGGAGACAAAAACTACGACATAATTTGCATCGACATAGAAAAGTTCAAGCTTGTCAATGACATTTGCGGAATTGAAATCGGAAACAAGATTTTGCGCAAACTTGGCCAGGTGATTTTGGAAGAAGCCAAAAACTGGAACGGAATCGCGGGCCATTTTTCGGAAGACGTTTTCTTTGTGCTGAACGAGCGGCCGGAATCTTTTGGCGAAGAAGGATTCAAGAAAAACATTGACAAGTTGAATTCGATGGAAGAGGTCAAGCGCTTTAACTTGCACTTGCGTTTGGTTTTTGGCCTTTACCAAGTTAAGAATTTGCGGACTTCGATTTCCGTTATGTGCGACCGCGCGCAAATGGCGGCCGAAAAAATAAAAGGCCATTACGGGGTTTACTACTGCTACTACGACGATTCAATCCGCAAAAAGATGATTGGCGAGCAAAAAATCGCCGGCAGCATGGAAGCGGCTTTAAAGAACCGCGAGTTCTTGGTTTACTACCAGCCCAAGTACGATTTGGCCACCGAAACGATTGCCGGCGCGGAAGCGCTTGTCCGTTGGAAGAGCAAAGAAATGGGAATGATGCCGCCCGGCGAGTTCATTCCGCTTTTTGAAAAGAACGGCTTCATCACCCGCATGGATATGTACGTGTGGGAAAAAGTTTGCGTTGACTTGCGCGCGTGGATGTCCGCCGGAAACAAAATTGTTCCTGTCAGTGTGAACGTTAGCCGCGCCGACCTTTTGAATCCAAGCCTTGTCGACACGCTTTCAAGCCTTGTGAAAAAATACGAGATTCCGCCAAAATACTTGCACTTGGAAATTACCGAAAGCGCCTACACCGAAGATCCTGAGCAAATCGTAAAGATAATCTACGAGCTGCGCAAGCGCGACTTTATGATTGAGATGGACGACTTTGGTTCGGGATATTCTTCGCTGAACATGCTGAGCGAAATGCCGATTGACATTTTAAAGCTCGACATGACTTTTGTGCGCAACGAAATGGAGCGCACGAACGGCAAAGGAATTTTAAGCTACATCATAAGCCTTGCCAATTGGTTGAACCTTAAAGTTGTCGCCGAAGGCGTTGAGACGAAGGGGCAGGTGACCCAGCTAAAGAAAATGGGCTGCTCTTACGTTCAGGGCTATTATTTTTCCAAGCCCCTTGACCGCGACGAATTCTTTTCGCTTTTAAGAAAGTCAAGAATCGCCGATATGAACGCGCCAAAAACTTTGGGCGTTGAGTCGCTTACCAAGGCAAACATCGAAGGCGCGGTGTTTGAGCGGCAGGAAAAGTCTAACGGCGTTATGCTGGTTGTCGACGACGTTTTGTCAAGCCGAATGATTTTGTCCGAAATGTTCAAGAAGGAATTTGAAATCGCGCAGGCGGCAAACGGCGTTGAGGCGTGGGATTACATTGACAAGAATTATGAAAAAATAAGCATTGTTTTGCTTGACTTGATAATGCCCGTGATGAGCGGCTACGAGGTCTTGAAGAAAATTCGCGGCGACCAAAGGACAAAATCTCTTCCTGTAATCGTTACTTCGCAAGGCGACGAAGACAGCGAGCAAAAAGCCTTTGACCTTAACGCGGACGACTTTTTGCAAAAGCCCTACAACGCCAACATTATGCGCCACCGCGTGCGGAACGTTGTGGCTCATTCAGTCATAAAAAAATTGGAAGAGGAAAAAACGCTCACCAAAAAGCTTTTGGATATAGAGCGGCAGGCTCACTCGGACTTTTTGACTGGCTTGGACAACCGCACGATTTTGGAAAAATCCGTCGGAGAATTTTTTGTAAAGAGCTCCAGCTACGACGCGGTTTTCATCAGCCTTGACATTGACGACTTTAAGACAATCAACGACACGTTTGGCCATATGACTGGCGACGACACGATAAAAAAAGTTGCGGGAATTTTGTCGAACTTTTTTGACAAAAAATCATGCGTCTGCCGAATGGGCGGCGACGAGTTCGCGATTTTTGTTCCAAAGAAATACGCAAAGGACGAGTTGGACCAGATGCTTGGCGACTTGTGCGCCGCCCTGCGCTTTGACGTTGAGCGCTTTAATGTCACTTGTTCCATCGGCGTGGCCGTGGCGCCGGATTTTGGAATGGATTACCAAACCCTTTACAACAATTCCGACATGGCGCTTTTGGCCGCCAAGCGATACGGCAAGAATCAGTTCAACGTTTTTGCCGGGCAGAGCGTTTTGCCGTCTTACGTTTTTTACAGGAACATGGACTGGCTTTTGGACGAATTTTCCGACGCGGTTTACGTTTGCTACGCCGAAAGCTACGATTTGATTTACGTGAACAAAATCGCCTGCAAGATTTGCGGAAAGGAAAAAAAGAATTGCATTGGAAACAAGTGCTACAAGGTGATGTTCAACCGCGACGAGCCTTGCGAATTTTGCATTAGGGACGAAGGCGTTTACCGCGACTTTGTGCAAAAGAACATTTTCCCGGAGCGCGACAAGCCCACTTGCTACACAATGCGCGCCAAGGTTGTGAATTGGAGCGGCTTTGACGCGCGCATTCAGTATATGCGCGAAAGCACCTTTAACGCCAACCTTGCGCAAACATTGGAAGGAATTAAAATTTTTGACGACAGCGCGTTGGACAAGCTGCCTGACGGCGCATTTAAAATTGACGCGACGCTCGCGGACGACACGATTTACGGCGCCAACCGCGCCTTGTACGAGGCTTTTGGCTACGACCAGGAAGACTTTGAGGAAAAGTTCCAAAACAAATTCGGCCGCTTTGTTTCTCCGCAAGAAAAGGACAGGGTCTTTGCGGAAATAAGAATGCAGGCAAAGGAGCGCGACTTGATTTTCCTGAAATTCTGCGTGGAATGCGTTGATGAAACTTTGCGGCAAGTCATCGCTTGCGGCCGCGTCCTTAAAGAAAAAAACGGAAAGTCTTGGGTCTTTATGAGCATTGTTCCGGCGGAATCCTTGCGGCCGCTTTTTTCCGAAGAATGACGAAAGCCGCGCTCTTATGACTATTCAAGAAGCCAAAAAATTCGCCGCGCAAAAAATAGCGGCCGTAAGCGCAAGCCCGGAACTTGACGCGGACGTTTTGCTGCAAGCGCTTTTGGGCAGGGACAAGACTTTTGTTTTGCTGAACCGAACGTTCGAGCTTGCCCCCGAGCAAGAGGCGCGTTTTTTGGAATGGACGGCCGCGCGCGCCAAAGGCCTTCCTGTCGCCTATATCACCGGAAAAAAAGAATTTTACGGCCTTGATTTTTTTGTAAGCCAATCCGTTTTGATTCCAAAGCCCGACACCGAAATCTTGGTCGCCCGCGCCGTGGAAATTTTGTCCGCGCGGATTGACAGCGGCGCGTCTGGGACTGTTTCAACGCCCAAAACTGCGGGCGGCGAAAATCATTCGCAAGCCCAAGAAGGCGGCGGCGGCCCCCTTCTTTCCGTCTGCGATATGTGCGCGGGAAGCGGTTGCGTCGCCATTAGCGTTATGCGAACCTTAATCGACGGCGAGCGCGTTCCCCTGGACTTAATCCCAACTTTTGTATTGGCAGACATAAGCGCCGCCGCCCTTGAGGTTGCCCAAAAAAACGCCCGCGCGCTTTTGTCCAGCCAAGAGTTGGAGCGCGTGAAATTCGTTCAAAGCAATTTGTTTGACAACGTTCCGTTTAAGTTTGACATGATTTTATCCAACCCGCCATACATTCCCCACGGCCAAGCGCGCGGACTTTTGGCCGACGGAAGAAGCGAGCCGCTTTTGGCGCTGGACGGCGACGTTTCGGCCAACGGAGACTTTAGCGGAACAGACGACGGCCTTGAAGTCTTTAGGCGGCTCGCCTTGGAGGCGCGCGTCCGCTTGGCTCCCGGCGGCGACTTTTTGTGCGAAACCGGCGAATACAACGCGGACGCCGCCGCCGCTTTTTTGCGCGCCAACGGCTACAAGAATGTGGGAATTGAACTGGACCTAGAAGGCCAAAAACGCGTCGTTTGCGCGAAGGCCGCAAGCCTTTAGTTGGTTTGGCTCAGCGCCTCGGCAATGCCAAAGGCGCGGTCGCCGATTTTTTCGATTTGGCGCACGATGTCGATGTACAAAAGCTCCGACTTTACGTCCGCGCCTTTTTCCAAGCGCTTGCGGGCGATTCTCTTTAGGTCTTTTCTGAACAAGTCGATTTGGTTTTCCAATTCTTCCGCCATCGAAAGCTTGTCCGCGTCCAAGTGCTTGTTGATGTTGATGTGGATGAACTGCAAGAATTGGCGGACAAGCTCCACATACGGAAGCAGGCGGTCCGCGTCCTCGATTTCAAACGTCATGTTCTTTTCGATTGATCGCTTGAGCAAGAGCGCGATGTTCAAACATTCGTCGGTCATGCTTTCCAGTTCCCCGATAATCGAAAGCATAAGCGAAAGATTGTCCAACTGCTTTTCGTTTACGGCCATGCGCTCGATGTGAACGATATAGCGCGTCAATTGCTCGTGCATTTGGTCAGCGTAATTTTCGGCCTGGACGATTTCTTCCATGTGCTCGTCGATAAAAGACTGGTCGCGCTTTTTAAGTCCGATTTGAATTTTGTCGAACATGTCGGTGGCCAAGTCGGTAAGGTCTTTGATTTCCTTTTCGGCGCGGATGATGTAGGCGGCGACGTTTTCTTTGACCAAAGCGCTTTCGATAAAGTCCAAGCGGTAAATGTTGTTCTTGCTTTTTGGGTCGTCGGGAATGAAGCGCTTGCTGACGGCTATGATTTGGTTTGTGAAGGGCAGGAACAAAACGGTTGAAAGCACTTTGAAGGCGCTTTGCAATATTGAAATTTTTATCGCGATGTTCGCGGCTTTTGGCGTGATGAAGTCTATCAAGTTCAAGAACGGCGAATAGAAAATCAGGACTAAAACTGTTCCCGCAATATTGAAGAACACGTGGATGAAGGCGGAACGCTTTGCGTCGGCGTTTGTTCCGAACGCAGCTAGAATAGCGTCGATGGTGGAGCCGATTCCGCTTCCCAAGATGAGGGCGGCCGAAAATTCCCAAGTAATCAAAGAGTTGTAGGCCATCGTGATTACAATAGCGCTAAAGGCGCTCGACGAGTGCAGAATTGTAGTCACGATAACTCCGACCAGAATCGCGATGACAAGCGATATTACGCCCCAAGACTGTATGTCGTCCACCCAAGAAAAGCGCGAAAGCTGTTCAGGCTTGAACGAAAGAGAGTCGCTGAGCATGCTTAGGCCCAAGAACAAGAGTCCAAAGCCCATAAGCGCTTGGCCGATGTTTTTGTTCAAGTTGCGCTTTGTAAGGGTAAGAAAAAAGCCCGCGCCAAAAATAGGAATGGCGAAGGCTGCGATTTTAAAGTTGAATCCAAAAATTGAAACAATCCAAGCGGTGATTGTCGTTCCGATGTTGGCGCCAAAAACTACGCCGGCGGATTGCTGCAAGGTCAAGAGGCCCGCGTTGACAAATGTGACGACCATCACCGTGGTGGCGCCGGACGACTGGATGACCATTGTTATTACTAGGCCGGTCAAAAGGCCTTTGAAGCGGTTTCCCGTCATTACGGAAAGCGCGCGCTGCAAGCGCTCGCCGGCGCTTTTTTGCACGCCGTCGCTCATTAATTTCATTCCATATAGCAGAAAGGCCAGCGAGCCGATTAACTGCAAAAGCGCCGTTACAATACGCATTCTTATATGATAACGAAAACGCGGCCGTTGTTCAATATAGAGCGCTATGTTGAAAAATTTCGCGCAATCTGCTATTATCTTTTTATTATGAAAAAACTTTTCGCGCTTACAGCGGCTCTTTGCGCCGCGATTTTATTTTCTTGCAAAAAAACTCCCGCTCCGAAAACGTCTTCCGATTCATTTGAGATAGAGGTTTCTGAAGAAAAAAAATTGTCCGCCGCGACAGCCGCGTGGCATCCTTCTGAAAAAAAGATTTGCGTGGTTTTTGGCTACGGCTACAACGAAAAAGAATACGTTCAAAAAATTGTGGACGAGCTTTCAAAAAAATATGGGCTTGACGACGGCAGCGACGAAGGCGGCTTGATTTTTCCGCTGGTTTTTCCCGACGATTTTCCGATGGGGCGAATAAGCCGGCTTCCCTCGCTTGTAGATGACCGCGAGCTTGAAGGCTTGATTGTTGTCGGCGCTCCTGAAAACACGAATTACGCCATAGCTAAACTTGAGGATGAATATTCCTCACAGGAAAACATGATTCCGTATCCTGTCTACGCTTTCTTTCCGCAGGACGATGTTTCGGGAATTGAAGCCACTGCCAATTTTGTGGTTGACCGAGCGCTCGAAGGAAGCGGCTCTTCGGAAGATTCTACAAACAAAGAAGAGGTCGTTCAAACGCAAGTGAAGGATTTGGACAAGATTTTGGACAACGCAATTGAATACATGCTGCTTACCCAAGCGCCGCTTCCCGGCAACGAAGACCTTTTGGCGCATGTCAAGCGAATCGTGGGAAAAAACTACAAGGTGTCGCGCTACGTTGACGCGGAAAGCGGCTTGCAGTCAATCAACCATTTTGTGATAGAAGAAAAATGATTGAGCTTTCGCAACAAACGAACGGCATTATCGGAAGCGCCTACGACATAAAGGCTTTGGCAAAAAAAGAAAGCGCTTCGCTTTTGGTCGTGTCGGACTCGCACGGCCGGGTTGAAACTTTTCGCGCCATTGTCGAACGCTTTGGCGAAAAATGCGACGCGCTAGTATTTTGCGGCGACGGAATCGCCGACTTTTGCGCGCTCCTTGAATTGACAAAGAAAAACAAAAAATTGGCCAAGGCCTTTCCGTCGGTCGCGGCCTTTGCGCGCGGAAACGGCGACTACCCGGACTTTCCGTTGGGAGAAGGCGAAATAAAAGTTCCTTTGCATCAGATTTTAAAGGCCGCCGGAATGAGCCTCTTGGTGACTCACGGACACGCGGAAGGCGCCTACTACGGCCTTGGCCGCATGAACCAAACCGCGCTTGAACACCAAGCCGACGTCGTTTTTTACGGCCATACCCATATCGCCGCGCGCCAAGAAGAAGACTGCACGTTCTTCATAAATCCCGGAAGCTGCTCGCGTCCGCGCGGCGGCCAGCAGCCTTCGTTCGCAATCGTTCAAATTCCTGGAAACCAAGAGCGCGCCGAGACGGCGTTTTTTTCCATAGTCTTGACTCTTGCCGACGGCTACGACTTTATCCCCTACGCGCCGCCGCCAAGCGGCTGGTAGGGCGCGGCGCTAAAAAACTATGTCCGCGAGCGGCGCGCTGGAATTGTCATTTTCCAAAAACATCGCCATATAAACAGGCAGATAAGTGATTTTGTCTTTTTTTGAAACGTTGCAGTTTGCGAGAACGATTCCTTCGTCCATGTTGTATTCCGTGTTGTTAAGGCAGTTTGTCATAGCGGAATGAATCGTGTAGTCCTTTCCGCTTTTAACTTCTATTGGAAGCGCTTTGCCGTCACGCTCAATAACAAAGTCCAGTTCGCCCAAGCGGTTTGAGTTGTAGTAATACAAGTTAAAGCCCTTTGAGACAAGTTCTTGGGCGACGGCGTTTTCATAAATGCCGCCCGCGTTAAGTCGTTCGTCTTTTGTTATAAGCATATTTTTTGTAGCCATTCCATATTCCGAAGTGAGAAGCCCCACGTCCGCGAAATACAATTTAAAAAGATTTTTCTTTTCGTTCAACTTTAGCGGAATTCTAGGCTCTGAACTGTTGAAGGCGGGCAGCGCCACGCCGGAATTTTTGAGCCACAAAAAATTGTTTTCGACTCGTTCAAAGTGAAGGCCGTTCTTTAAGTCCGAAACGACATATCTCTTGTTTTGCTTTAAAAGTTCCGACGGAATGAGATCGTAAGCCGCGCTGATGAGAAGGCGTTTGTCTTCGGCCTCGTATTGGGTAAAGTCCATTTTGTAAAGCTTTTGAATGTCGGCGTGAATTTGCATTGCGTCGTTCACGTTGCGAGATTCGGCAAACGCGGCCACAGCCTGAGGCATTCCTCCAATCGCAAGGTAGCGGGCAAAGAGGTCGAGCATTTTGTCGTTCACCGCGTCCATGACAGGCTTGCGTTCCATAAAGGCTTCGCGCAAGTTTTGGAAAATCTTTTGGTCGATGTTTGTGGTTTGTAGAAATTCTTCAAAGTCCAAGGGGAACATTTCCAAAACGGACATGTAGCCCACAGGCGCTGATTCCAAATTTGTGAGCTCGATGCCAAGGAGCGAGCCGCTCAATATGTAGCGGAAACTTCCGTCGTCAACAAGGAATTTTATTTTTGTGACCATCTCCTTGTATTTTTGAACTTCGTCTATAAAGATTACGGTCTTTCCTTTTTGGAGCTTTCCTTTTTTTAAAGTTGAAAGGCCTATAGCAAGTTCGTCTTTTTCCAAGCCGTCTAGAGATTGAGCAAGAAGACAAGCCGGTTTCATCGGATGAAAAGTCTGTCACTTTGGAATCACTTTCTGCGCTCGATGCCGCGCTCCTTGTAGAACTTTTCCTTTTCGGCGTACATGTCGGCGTCGGCCATGCGCTCAAGGTCGTCGATTGAGGCGGACTTGTAGTTTTGCGCTTGGGCAAATCCGATTGACATCGTCATTTCTTCTGTGTACATGCCGTGCCATTCGGAGGCTTTCTTTTTGATTTCGTCGCGAATTTTTTCGGGGTTTTTTACGCAAGCGATGGCCATAAATTCATCGCCGCCTGTTCTGTAGACTTTTCCAAAGTTCCTGACTGAGAGAGCGAGGCAATCCGCGGCGCCCTTTATGAGTTCGTCGCCGGCGGCGTGGCCCTTTGTGTCGTTGACGGTTTTCAAGCCGTTCACGTCGATGGAAAAAATCACAAGGTCTTCGGGAGAGCCTTTAAGCCTGTATTCTTCCAAGTCTTCCTCGTAGCAGCGGCGGTTGTAAAGGCGAGTCATTTCGTCGGTCATAGAAAGGCGGATCAAGTGTTCCTCGCGCTGCTTTTCTTCGTCAACGTTTCTTGTCGTGTAAATGACTTTGTTGGGGATTCCGTCCAAGGTTGAGTCCACCGTGATGTATTGCGCGCGGAACCAGCCGGAGACCACGTCGATGAAGTCGGCCGAGATGAGCTTTTTATGCGAAAGGCGGGCGCGAACTGTTTTTATGTTGGTGAAGGTCAAGAAGGAGTCAAGCTGGTCGGGCATGACTTGGTCTTTTATCCTTTGGTTCATGATTGTGTGTGTTTGCGCCTTCATGTCGATTCCGCGCTTTTTCTTTTCGGGGTCGCGCAAGGGCATTTCGGTGTTGTCGATAAAGTTGATCAAGTTCACGTTGTCGTAGATTTCGACGATGGAATTCAAAAGCTCAAGCTTTTCCGACATGTCCTGTTCATGGCTCTTGATTGTTTCGTATTGCATGAACAGCGTTCCAAAATAATCTTTGGCAAGACGCGCGATTGTGTAGCCGGCCGCAAACATGATAAGGGTTTCGATTGTAAAGCCGCCGATTCTGTCAAAAAAGAAGTCAAGACTGTTTTCGTACCTTGAGTTGAGCGCCGCTTGGTAGGGAGCGGTAAAGAATGTCGCCACGAACATAAGAGCGTAGTTGAGCGTGGTGGAATAAAAGTAAATCATATTGTCCACAAAGAGCAAGCTCAAAAGCGGAACCAAGAACCAAGTCAAATGAATGTTGACATGGCTGCATGCCATATAGACGATGATCGCGTCCAGAGCCGTCAGCGCGAAGACGCTTGTAAAAATCGACTGGGGAATTTTCTTTAAAAGAATTTTATGAATGGCCGCCAAGACCGCGATTACCGCGGAAATGATAATGCAGGTTGTGTAATTTATGTCAGGAAAAAAATCAGTCTTGATTCCTAGCGCTATCGCGGGGCCGGTTATGATAAAGAAAAGCAGGGCGGTGTTAAGGTAGCCGTTCACCCTGATTCTATTCTTTACGATGAAGTTGCTGATGCTGTTGTTTTCTTTGATTCCGTTTTCCATAAACATTCTCCTTTTTGCAGTTGTTTTTAACCCAGCTTTTCCGCCGCTTCTTCCCATTGGGCGGTAAGGGCGTCCAGTTCTGCGGAAGCGGCCGCGATTTGCTTTTGGACTTCCGTGGCCTTGGCGCCGTTTGAGTATACGGCGGGGTCGGACATCTTTTCTTCAAGCGCTTTTTTTGCGGCTTCTTTTTCTTCTATTTGCGCGCCAAGGCTTTCGACCAAACGCTCCAGGCGCTTGCGTTCGTTGGCGGCTTTCTTTTGCTCTTCCCAGCTAATCGCGGCCGCGGATTTTTGGCTTGCGTCCGATTTTTGCGATGCGGCGGGACCGACCACATTTTGGGCTTGCTTTGAATTTCCGCTGGAGCCGTTTTGGGCTTGCGAGCCGTTTGGCCCGCCGCTTTTTGGGCTTGCCGCAGTTCCGCCCGCTTCGGAAGCGACGCGCTCCAAGTAATATTCGTAGCCGCCCAAAAAGTTTCTGGCGCTGCCGGGCTTTAGTTCCAAAACGCGCGTGGCCAAGTCTTGGATAAAGCCGCGGTCGTGGCTTACAAAGATGACCGTTCCGCCAAAATCCTTTAGCGCCTCCAAAAGCGCGTCCTTGCTTCCCATGTCCAAGTGGTTGGTCGGCTCGTCAAGAATCAAAAGGTTTATCGGCTTGAGCAAAAGGCGCAGCAAGGCCACGCGCGACTTTTCGCCGCCGCTCAAAACGTCAAGGCTTTTAAATACGTCGTCGCC
>CADCCO010000026.1 GCA_902799965.1 uncultured Spirochaetaceae bacterium | reverse complement strand
TTTTTGGTTCGCCAAATAATCGCGCTGCCGTCTTTGGCTTGCAAAAACTTTTCCCTTTACGCCAAGCAAGAAAACGCCGCCGCCCTTGCGCTCTACAAGTCGCTGGGCTTTACCCCCCGCGGCGAATATTTGCTCATCTATTATTAATTCTCTTGCCAAAACATTCAACTTGGCGCATAATATAAAAAAGGAGTTTGTATGACAAACAATGAAGCGATTAAAGTTCTAAAAGAACTTAAGACCTATTGCTCGCCGGATTCGCTGGACGCGGTTCACTACGCGATTGCGGTAATCGAGCATTTGGAAAAGGCGGGCGTAAGCGCTCCCTTGATGGCTGATTTTTCTCAAGTTAAAAACTAGGGGAAGCGGCGACAAAAGCGTTTCAAAAACAAAAATTGAAAGGCGCCGCATAAGCGGCAACAAACGCGCTCGCAACCAAGCTCGCGCGTTCAGCCGTAATTTATGGAGGTTATTTTTAAATGACAGGAAGTTTTCTATCGCTTGTGCCGGCCATCGTGGCGATCGCGCTGGCCTTGATTACAAAGGAAGTCTATTCTTCCCTCTTCATCGGAGTTGCGATTGGCGGCGCCTTTTACGCAATCGGCGCTGCCAGCGGCTTTACGGGATTTTTCACCCACATCTTTAAGGAAGGAATGATTGCCCAGCTCAGCGACAGTTGGAATGTCGGCATCTTGGTTTTCCTTGTAGTATTGGGAACGATGGTCGCGCTGATGAACAGGGCGGGCGGCTCGCAGGCTTTTGGCGAATGGGCCAAAAAGCATATCAAGTCAAAGGCGGGCGCTCAAATCGCGACAATCTTTTTGGGAATCTTGATTTTCATCGACGACTACTTTAACTGCCTTACGGTCGGCTCAGTTATGAAGCCGGTCACCGACAAATACAAAGTTTCGCGCGAAAAGCTCGCCTACCTTATCGACGCGACCGCCGCGCCTATTTGCATTATCGCTCCGATAAGCTCTTGGGCCGCCGCCGTCTCGGGCTTTGTAAGCGAAGGAGAGAACGGAATCGCGCTTTTCTGCAAGGCCATTCCATTCAACTTTTACGCCTTCTTCACAATCGCGATGACGCTTTTCCTTGCCGCCAAGAATTTTGAATTTGGCGCGATGGCCAAGGCCGAAAAGGAAATGCAGGATAAGTCCGAAAAAGAATACGAGGAGGCGGAAAATCCGTCGGCTTCCGTAATCGACTTGGTTTTGCCGATTGTGGCCTTGATTGTTTTCTGCGTTGTCGGAATGATTTACACAGGCGGCTTTTTTAGCGCGCAGGTTGCGGGAGAGGCCGAAGGAACGATGGTCGCCAATCCTTCATACCTTAACTTTGTCGAGGCCTTTGCCGGAAGCGACGCTTCTGTAGGACTTGTGCTCGGTTCCTTTGCCGCGCTTGTGATTACGGTTGTCTTCTACCTTTGCAGAAAGGTCATTTCGTTCAAGTCGATTATGTCTTGCCTGCCCGACGGCTTTAAGGCGATGGTTCCCGCGATTTTGATTCTTACGCTCGCCTGGACCCTTAAGGCTATGACCGACTCGCTCGGAGCCAAGGAATACGTCGCCGGCCTCGTAGGCGGAAGCGCGCAGGGCTTACAGAACATGCTGCCCGCCATCATCTTTGCCATCGCTTGCGGCCTTGCCTTTGCCACCGGAACTTCTTGGGGAACCTTTGGCATTTTGATTCCGATTTGCATCGCGGCTTTCCCGGACGCAAGCGACCCGATTAGAATCATTTCTATTTCCGCTTGCATGGCGGGCGCTGTTTGCGGCGACCACATCTCGCCGATTAGCGACACAACGATTATGGCCAGCGCCGGCGCCAACTGCGACCACGTCAAGCACGTGTCCACGCAGCTGCCTTACGCGCTTGTTGTAGCCGCCGTTTCGTTCGTCACATACATCGTCGCGGGCTTCACTCGCGGCTTGGGCTTGCTTCCCAGCGGAATTATTTCGTGGGTCTTTGGCCTTGCCGTCTTGTTCGCGACCTTGCTGTACTTTAAGAAGAAGTCTGCTTAAAAACGGATTATTACGGCAGCCACTCGATCGGCTGCCCGTTAAGCGCGCTCAAACGGCCTTTGAGATTTTCGCTGGCGTAAGCCTTTCCGCTTTCGTCAACCAAGACGCAATCAAAGTCGCCGGCCAGCGCGCTTTTTTTTATGGCGGGAATTTTTTCTTTTCCCAAAACAAAAAGGCTTGTGCTTAGCGCGTCGGCGACCATGCTGTTTTGGCTTACAATCGTTACGCTGGCCAAGCCGCTTTGGGCGGGAAAGCCTGTGGCCGGGTCAATGATGTGGCCGTAAGTTTTTCCGTCCTGAACAAAAAAGCGTTCGTAGGCGCCGCTTGTGACGACCGTGGCGTTTTGCGTTTTTAGCATAAAGCTGTTTTGGCCGGGCTTTTCCGGGTTGCGGACGGCCACGTTCCACAAGGAGCCGCCGGGTTTTTTGCCGTAAACGTAAACGTTTCCGCCCAAGGAAAGCGAGGCGCGCTGGACGCCCCGCTCGCGCAATATGTCAACCAAGCAGTCCGCAGCGTAGCCTTTCGCTATCGCGCCGAGGTCTAGGCGGACGCCGCTTTTTGTAAAGCGGACGTACGGCCCGGCGGCGGCTTCTTGGCCAGTGAAGCCTTTTTCTTCCACGCCCGCGTTTTGGTCTTGCGAGCCCTTGTCGTTGGCGGCTTTTTGGCCAGTGACGCCTTCTGGCTGGCCGGGCGCGTCCTCCGTTTGAGCGCTTTCTTGCAATACAACGCATTGCCAGTCGACAAGTTTTTGCGCGGCCTCGATTTCTTCTTGGCTGGGAACGCGCGGCTCTTTTCCAAAGCCCCAAAGCTTTACCAGCGGGCCGACGGTCGGGTCAAAGGCGCCGCCTGTCAAGCGGGCAAAGTCCAGCGCGGTTTTTAGGACGACAAAAAAATCTTGGCTAACCGCAACAGGTGCTGCGGCGGCGTTTTGATTCACGCGCGAAATTTCTGACGAGTCGGAATAATTGTTGAAGATGTCGTTCAACTGGCGCATGCGGGAAAAAAGCGTTCCGTAAAGATCCGCGCTTCCCGCTTCGTAAAGATTTATGGAACACACCGTTCCCAAAACAAATTCAGACTGCGGAGCCATCTGTCTCTCGCAGCCTGAAAATAAAAGAACGGCCGCCGCGATTAAGGTCTTGCAAACGATTTTTGCGGCGGAAATTTTGGTCATGGACACGGTGACGTTAGTCCGCCAAGACCGTAACTTCTTTGCTGAAGATGACCGTAATCAAGTCAACCAGCCAAATGATTCCGGCAAGGTTCACCGTGAAAATCTGCAACAAGCCGACGATGATTGGAACCGGCTTTCCGCTTGTGAGGCGGCGCAAAATTCCGTAAACGTCATAAACCAAAACCAAGATGATTTTGACAATCCAATCCAAGCCTTTCAAGCTGCTCTTTGCCATAAAATTCCTCCTAAGAATTTTTTATATTGAGCGCCGCGATTTTCGCGGGCATTCAATCATTTTTTGTCCGCGTCTTTCGCTTTCTTCTTGGCCTTTTCCTTTTTGGGCTCCTTTTTTGCGGGAACGGTTCCGCCTTCGCCTTCAAGAAGCGCCTTGCAGTCGGCCAAGCGGTTCTTGTCGTCGTCGGGAAGCTTGGGGAATTCGGGGCCGATGTCGCGCAGGGTCTGGACCAAAACTTCGCTTACAAGGTATCGCGTGTACCACTTTTGGTCGGCGGGCAAAACGTACCAGGGGCATTCCGCCGTGCTGGTGGCGTTAATCGCGTCCTCAAAGGCCTCTTGGTATTTGTCCCAGTAGGCGCGCTCCTTGATGTCGTTGGGGCTGAACTTCCAGTTCTTTTCCTTGCGGTCGATTCGTTCAAGGAAGCGGCGCTTTTGCTCGTCCTTTGAAAGGTTCAAGAAAAATTTTACGATGCGGTAGCCGTTTCCGTAGAGGTAGCGTTCCCAACCCAAAATGTCTTTGTATTTGTCCTTGATGTAGTCCTTGTTCAGCGTGCGCTTGGGCATTTTGTAGCCCTTCCAAAATTCGTGGACGTTTACGACCAAAACTTCCTCGTAGTAGGAACGGTTGAAAATGCACATGATGCCGCGGCTGGGAAGTCGCTTGTGGTAGCGCCACAAAAAGTCGTGGCTTTCTTCGGTGGAGTTGGGGCCTTTAAAGCTGTGCACGATTATGCCCTGCGGGTTGACGCTGGCAAGAACGTGCTTTATAGTGCTGTCCTTTCCGGCCGCGTCCAAGGCCTGCAAGACGATCAAAACCGATTCCTTTGACTCGGCGTAGAGTTTTTCCTGCAAGTCGGCGATTTCCTTAAGGTTTTCTTCGGTCTTTTTTACCAGCTTTGCCTTTTGTTCCTTGCGGTCGCCGGAATCGTGGCAAACTTTTTTTAGGTTAAGCTTTTCGCTTCCGTCGTAGCGGTATTCCTTCAATATGTCTGACATAATCGCCTCCTTGTATTTTTATAATTATAACACGGAATTTGCGTTGGAGCAAATTTTTTTGCGCGCGGTAGAATAAAAAATTCCTTGCGTTTTGGAAAAAGCCGTGTTAAAATAACGCATTGTTTGCGCGAGGCTTTGTAAAATCCGCGTTCGGACAAAATTTGCAAGCATAGGAGATGCTATGAAAACACTATTCAAATTTACAGGGGTACTCGCTAGCCTTCTTTTTTTGGCGCTGAGCGCCTTCGGTTGCTCGAACAATTCTGACAACAATTTGGCGCTTTTGGCCATGTTGAATAACGGCGGCGGAACGCCTGCTGGCGTAATCAATGGCTTGTTCAGCGTTAGCGCGACAAAGAAGGTTTACTTTTCAAAGGGCAACCTGCGGGCGACATACAACGGCTCGTCATGGACTTGGTCTTTTGCCGACCATCAGTATGACGCTGTAGGCAACGCGGCCGCCAACACTTCAATCGACGGCGACGGATCTGTTTCTGATAACGGTTCGGTTGACCTCTTTGGCTGGGTTGGCGCAAGTTCCTCTTTCACAGGCATGGCGGCCTTTGGAATTTCCAAAAGCCAAACCCGCGATGATTACGGAACCGGTGCCGGCGAGGCGCTAAAGAGCGACTGGGGAACTAATGCCATCAGTAACGGCGGAAACGTCGCCAACTACGGCTGGCGAACGCTTACCATGGACGAATGGAATTATGTTGTAAAAACTCGCGCGGGCGCTGACAGCAAAAAAGGCGCCGCGACAGTAAACAATGTGGCTGGCTGGATTCTTCTTCCTGACGCCTGGACGCTCCCGGCAGGCGTTAGCTTTACCGCTGGAGCCGCAAGCGAATATACAACCAATTCTTACACTGCCGAACAATGGGCGGTTATGGAAAGCGCCGGCGCGGTCTTCCTTCCTGTAACAGGAAGGCGCGATGGCTCATCAGTGGATACGCTTGATGTTGGATTCTATTGGTCAGCTACTAGCAGCAACACGTATTCGGCGTATAACGCAAGTTTTACCAGTTCAGGTTTCTCTAACGAATTCAACAATTGGACCCGCTATAAAGGCGCGGCTGTCCGTCTTGCAAAAGACTCTAACTAGTCACGCGGATTGATTTCGCGCAAGCTCAGGCGGTCTCCCGTAATGGGAGGCCGCCGTTTTTTTTGCGCGGCTATGCTTGGGCGGGAGCGGCTTCCGCCGCGTCTTACAGACGCTACACGGTGGTCTTCCTATAAGGGGAGGCCGCCTTTTTTTTGTTTGTTTATGCTTGGGCGGGAGCGGCTTCCGCAGCATAAGTTGCGGCTATAGCTTGCGATAAAAAAGTTCTATCGGCCGCTTTGCGCGTTTGATATGGCGCAAATCTTTTTTTTGCGCTAGAATTGGCGCTATGCCGATAAAAATTCAGGGCGACTTGCCAGCGAAAAAAATTCTCGAAAGCGAAAACATATTCGTAATGACGGAAGGGCGCGCCGTGACGCAGGACATTCGTCCGCTAAAAATCGCGGTCGTAAACCTTATGCCCACAAAGTCCACGACGGAGACGCAGCTTTTGCGGCTTTTGTCCAACACGCCTTTGCAGGTGGACGTTTCTTTCATCAGCATGGAAAGCCACGCTTACCGCAACGCCTCGCAAGAATACCTTGACCGCTTTTACATTCCGTCGGGAGAGCTTTTCAAGCACCGCTACGACGGCCTTATCATAACCGGCGCGCCCGTGGAGCAAATTCCCTTTGAGCAAGTGGATTATTGGAAAGAGCTTTGCGAAATTATGGACTGGAGCAAGCGGAACATTTTTTCCACCCTTTACATTTGCTGGGCGGCGCAGGCTGGGCTTTACCACTTGTTCGGCGTGCCCAAATATTCGCTTCCGCAAAAGAAATTCGGCATATTCAAAAACTGGCAGGCGCAGGACCACGCGGACCCGCTTTTGCGCGGCTTTGACGACGTGTTTATGATTCCCCAGTCGCGCCACACGCAAATTCACGCGGAAGACATCGCGTCCAAAAGCGGCCTTGTGGTTTTGGCGGAATCGGACGAAGGCCCTTCAATCATAAAGACAGCCGACGACCGCGCCGTTTTTGTTACTGGCCATATGGAATACGACACGAACACTTTGTCCGACGAATACTGGCGCGACAAAAATAAAAACCTTCCGATACAAATTCCCCAGGACTATTTTCCCGGCGACGACCCGGACAAAAAGCCGCTTGCAAGCTGGCGCTCCACGGCGTCGCTTTTTTACCGCAACTGGCTCAACTACTACGTCTACCAGGAAACGCCCTACGACTTTGTGAATTAGTCCAGCAATTTTTCGACTTTGGCGGAAACGTTGAAGGCCGTGTCCATGTTGCCGATTTCGACCAAAAAGCGCGCGGTGTCTTGCAAGGACGCGATGTCGTTGTCGGAAACCGTGACCGAAAAATCGTACTTCTTGGCGATTTTTTGAATTTGCTCCGGCGTGATTTTAAGCGCGGCGGAAAGCTTTTCCAGCGTTTGCGCGTCAAGGTTGGGAATGTCCTGGACGGCCTTTTTGTATTGCTCCAAAACGACCTTTATGATTTCCTTGTGGGCGGCAAGGTAGTCCGCGCGGACTACAAAAGCGTTCGTGCCGCGCAAGTCGGTTTCGCTTCCAAGCGCCACAACTTTTGCCGCGCCGCTGTCGACCAAGCGCGTGACGTTAGGCTCCCAAATCACAATCGCGTCGCACAAGCCTGAGGCAAGCGCGTTGGCAGCCTCGCCCGCGGAAACGCTGATGAATTCTATTTGGTCAAATGGAAAACCATTTTTTTCCAGCAATTTCATCGTAAAGTTGTGGCCGGTGGAGCCAAAAACCGTGGCGATTTTCTTACCCTTCATATCCTTGGACGACTTAAAGCTTTTGTCGTCCGCGCGGGCGAGCATTGCGTAAGCGTCCGGGCCGCTTGCCGGAACGCCGACCACTTTCATGCTGTTGCCGGCGGAAAGCGCGGTCACCGTTGGAACGTCGCCGATAACGCCGATGTCGCTCATTTCGGCCGCGAGAGACTGGTTCATCGGAGGGCCGGACTCAAAGTCCTGCCAAACGGCGGCGGCGTTCAAGGGCTTTAGAGCCTCTTCCACGTAGCCCTTGTAGCGGGCGATGTAAAGGGGAATGAAGGCCGCTGACGGCTGTATGGCTATGTTCACGATTTGCGCGTTTTTTGAAACTGATTTTTCTTTGCAAGCGGTTCCCGAAAAAACCAAAAGGGCGGCTAGCGCCAAAAGGACTGACTTTCTCATTCTTCTATTATACTATATTTCTTGTTTTTTGCAAACGATTTTTTGCGCAAATACCCGCAAAAACAACTTTACAGAACGGAAAAGCGCGTATAAAATGAATGTATGCAAAGAGGAAAGCTTGTTAGAAACATTTCGGCGTTGGCGGCTGCGGCTGTAATGGCGCTGGCCGTAACGTTTTTTTTAGTCGTGTTCCAAAGACAGATGACGAATTTGCTTTCGGAAATGTCGCTGCAAAACATTTCGGAAATGCAAGAGCTTTACGCGGAAACATTGCGCAACAAAATCAACGACCAGTTCAAGACGCTTGAGGCGGAGGCCGACTATTTTTACGACGTCGACTTGTTCAATATGGAGCAATTGAAGGCGCGGGCCAAGTCCGCTGTCGCGGCGGGGGAATTCCTTCGCGTGGCCGTGGCCAACGAAGAAGGCGCGGGCGTGGACTACAACGGAAAGCCCCTTCTTAACGTAAAGAACAAGGAATGGTTTTCCAGCGCGCTGGCGAAAAACACGCGCCAAATTTCCAACAAAATCGAATTGGACGAGCGCCTCAATCCCTGCCTTGCCATCGCCGTTCCTTTTAAGGCCAAGGGCGGCCAGCGGGGCGTTCTTGCGGGGTTTTTCTCCTACGACATTATGCGCCAAATTTTTTCGATTCCGGTATTTTCAGGCCAAAGCTATTTTTACGTCGTGTCCGGCGACGGCAACATTCTTTTGTTCAACAAGAACAAGGACAAGGCGCTTTACAACATCAACGTTTACGATTACATCGAAAAAGCGTCCGGCAAGGAAAACTTTTCGCTCAGAAAGCTGAAGGTTGACATAATAAAGTCGCAGCCGGGAAACATAACGGTTGACGGGGGCGAAGGCAAAAAGCTTTTCAGCTACGCGCCGCTAAGGATAAACGACTGGGTTTTGATTTCCGTTCTTCCATATTCATACATACAGAACCAGCAGTTCCGCATAAACGCGCTTGTCTACATTCTTCTTGCGTCGGTGGCGCTGGCAATCATCGTCTTTGTCTTTATCGTTTACTTCATTTCAAAGAAAAGTCTTGCGATACGAAAGGACAACGAGCGCCTTACAATCGCGAGCAAGCAGGCGCAGACGATGATTTTTGAATACGACATCGCTTCGGGCCGCATCGACTTTTCCGGCGACACGCAGTTTTTGCTGGGAACGGACAGGAAAAGCTTTCCGGTTGACTTTGTCCGCGCGCAATATTACGGAAGAATTCACCCCGACGACAAAAGCGTTTACGAGCGCATCCAAAAGGCGATGGCGGAAGGCAAGAAAGAAGTCTCCGCTGAATTCCGCTACAAGAATTTTTCGGACGAATACTTTTGGGTGAAGATAAACGGCTCTTCGATTTTAAACGAAGACCTAAAGCCGGTTCAGTTCATCGGAAGCATAACCAACGTCAACAGCCAAGTCTTGCACGAGCAGGAACTTCGCAACATCGCCGACCGCGACAAGCTTTCTTCGCTTTTGAACAAGGCGGCCTTTGAGCGGAACGCCAGCGAATACCTTGCGCGGGAAGGCAAGGACAAAAAAGGCGCGCTCATTATCGTGGACTTGGACAACTTTAAGGAAGTCAACGACAAGCTGGGCCATATGACCGGCGACCTTGCGATAAAGGACGCGGCCAAAAAGATTTCGTTGATATTCTCCGAGCGCGACTTTTTGGGCCGCTTTGGCGGAGACGAATTCTGCGTGCTGATGCGCTTTGAGGACGGGCTGGACAAAGACACGGTTTTAAAAATCGTAAAGTCCAAGGCCGACGACTTGAACCGTTCGCTAAAGGAATGGTACGCCAACGACGAGCAAAACGTTTGCGTTTCGGCCAGCGTCGGAATCGCAACCTATCCCTACAGCGGCGCGGAATACGAACAACTTTTCGCCAAGGCCGACCAAGCCCTTTACGACGTTAAGCAAAAGGGAAAGAACGGCTATAAAATCGCGGAGGAATGATTGCGATGAAAAAGAATTCTTTGCAAGCCATTTGCGCAATTTGCGCCATTTGCGCGACGCTCCTTTCGCTCGCTTCCTGCAAGGGCGGCCGGGAAAAAAGCGCGTCGCCGGATTTTGTCAAGGATATGAAATTGGTTTGGGCCGATGAGTTTGACGGCGCGAGCGACGAGCCCAACCCCGACTACTGGGACTACAACACCGGCGCGCACGGTTGGGGAAACGCCGAGCGGCAGAATTACACCAAGGACCGCGCCAATTCATACGTTTCCGACGGAACGCTAAAAATCGTCGCGCTAAAAGGCGATGACGGAAAGTGGACCAGCGCCCGCCTAAAAAGCCAGTGGAAAAAAACGTTCGCTTACGGCTATATAGAATTCCGCGCCAAGCTTCCCACCCAAAAAGGCTCGTGGCCGGCGCTTTGGCTTATGCCCAACCGCGACAATTACGGAACCTGGCCCCGCAGCGGAGAAATTGACGTTATGGAATACGCCCAAAATTTTTGGGGAACCAAGGCCTATGGAACTTGCCACTGCCTTGCGGGAAGCGGCGGAAACGCGCTTGCCAACGCCGGCGTTGACGTTAAGCCAGCCGACAAAAAATGGCATAATTACGGCGTTTTGTGGACGCCCGAAAAAATCACTTGGATTTACGACGGCAAGGAATTCTTGTCTTACGAAAATCCCCACGACGCGGACTACCCGCAAAAGTACTGGCCCTTTGACCGCGAATTTTACGTTATCATGAACGTGGCGATGGGCGGAACCCTTGGCGGCGACATTCCAAAAAATGTCCAAAAATGCCAAATGGAAGTTGACTACATTCGCTGGTATCAGTAAAATAAACTAACGGTCGTTAGTTATGTCCAAAAAAGCGGTTTCCGCGCAAAGCATTGTGGAGTCCGCGCTTTTTTCCGCGTTCAAAAACGGAATGGGCGGAACTTCGCTTGCCGACATCGCGCAAGATTTGGGAATAAAAAAAGCTTCTCTTTACAACTACTATGCCGGCAAGGAAGAAATTCTGGCGGCGCTTTGTTCCTACTGTTCAGATTTTTACGCGCGGGTCAATTTGTTCGAGCAGGATATTTTCGCCAAAATAAATTCGACGAACTGCGAAAAGCTTTTTAAAAAATCAGTCGACGCTTACATCAAGGCGCACGAGGCGGAACCTCTTTTTCAAATTTACACTTTGGCCGCGAGCGAAAAATATTTTGACAAAAGTTTTTTGGACATCTACGAAGCGCAGCGGCAAAAATTTTTTGAGCAAGCCTTTTTGTTTTTCAAAATAGCGAGCGCGCAGACAAAGGGAAGCGAGCAAAAATCGGACGACGAGCTGCGCCTTTATGCGGCTTTTTTGGCTGACGGAATTTTGTCGCGCCTGGATTTGTACATCGCGCAAAAAAAGGAAACGATTAGGCGCAATCCTGAATGCGACGCCGGAAGCCTTTTCGCGCTTCCAAGCGACGAAGGGAAAATTTCAAAAATAACGGTCTTTGCCGTTGATATTTTGCGGAACGTGATTTAGCATAAAATAGGTTGGGGAATAGATATGGAAGAAGACATTTTTAAGCTGCAAAACGGAAGCGACATTCGCGGCGTCGCTTTGGAAGGAGTTGAGGGCGAAAGCGTAAACCTTACTCCCGACATCGCCAACAGAATAGGACAAGCCTTTGCCGACTGGCTTTGCGCCAAAACGCAAAAGAGCGCCGACCAGTTGAAAGTCGGCGTCGGAATGGATTCAAGAGTTTCGGGGCAGAACTTGATGGTCGCCGTAAGCTCCGGCATTATGAGCGCCGGCATTGACGTTAAGTGCTGCGGATTGGCCACCACGCCCGCGATGTTCATGTCAATCGTTTTTGAGCAAAGCCAGTTTGACGGCTCGGTTATGATTACCGCAAGCCACCTCCCGTTCAACCGCAACGGAATAAAATTTTTCACCAAAGACGGCGGCCTTGAGCGCGATGACATAAGCGAAATCTTAAAGATTGCGCAGGAAAAGCAAGTCGTTGCCGCCGACATTTCCGAAGAAAAGAATTTTGACTTGATTTACTTGTACGCCCGCCACTTGCGGGGCGCCATTATGAACGGCGTTGGCGATTCGCAGCGGCCGCTTGAAGGGCTTAAGATTATCGTTGACGCGGGAAACGGCGCGGGCGGCTTCTTTGCCGAAAAAGTTCTTAAGCCCCTTGGCGCCAACATCGAAGGAAGCCAATTCTTGGAGCCGGACGGCCGCTTTCCAAACCACATCCCCAATCCCGAAAACAAAGAGGCGATGGAAGCGATTCGCCAAGCGGTATTGGACAGCCGCGCCGACCTTGGCCTTATCTTTGACACAGACGTTGACAGAATGTCCGCCGTTTTGGACGACGGAAGCGAAATAAACCGCGACGCGATTATCGCTATGATAAGCGCGATTTTGGCTCCAAACAACAAGGACGCCACAATCATCACCGACAGCGTCACCAGCGACCGCTTGACTTATTTCTTGGAGCGCGTTTTGGGCTTGAAGCACTTGCGCTACATGCGCGGCTACAAGAACGTCATCAACAAGCAAAAGGAATTGTGCGCCGAAGGAATCAACGCTCCGCTGGCGATGGAAACAAGCGGCCACGGCGCTTTAAAAGACAATTACTTTTTGGACGACGGCGCTTTTCTTGCCGTGCAATTGGTCATCGCTTTGGCAAAGGCCGCCAAGCAGGGGAAGAAATTGCAAAGCTTGATCGAGCGCCTTCCCCCGCCGGGCGAAGAGGCGGAGCTGCGCTTTAAGATTAACGACGAAAATTTCAAGGAATACGGCAAAATGGTTTTGGACCAGTTTGCCGAACGCGCCCGCGACGCAGGCTGCATTATGCCTGAATCCTTTGAGGGAATCCGCATTTCGTTCAAGGGCGGACCGGAAGCGGACGGCGCGCAGGGCTGGCTGCTTTTGCGTCTAAGCTTGCACGACCCCGTGATGCCCTTGAACATCGAAGGAACCACGCCCGGCTCGCTTGAAAAAATCAAGCAGACGGCGGCGCTTCTTTTGACCGGCTTTGACAAACTGGACATGAGCGCTCTGGCGTAATAGGGTTGTCCGCGTCTTGAACGGCGCGGGCTTTTTCTATATAATGGAACAATGTTCCGTATTTATGTTGAGCGCCAAAAAGGCTTTGAAAACGAAGCCCGGCGCATTCTTTCCGACGTTAAGAATTTTTTGGGCGTTAGTTCTGTAAAGAGCGCGCGTTACCTCAACCGCTATGACATTGAAAACGTCATGCCGGCCGTCGCCAAAAGCGCCGTTCAGCGAATTTTTTCCGAACCGCAATCCGACAGCGTTATTTACAACCAGCTGAATTTAAAGGCCGGCGAAACGGAAATCATTTGGGAATTCCTTCCGGGCCAGTACGACCAGCGCGCCGACAGCGCCGAACAGTGCCTAAGCCTTTTGCGAAAGAGCCTTGAAAAAAAAGTGGAGACGGGAACGGAGCCGCCCCGCGTTCGCTGCGCCAAAATCGTGATTCTTACAGGAAAAATTTCCGCCAAGGACATTCAGAAAATTCAGAATTACCTGATTAACCCCGTTGACTCGCGCCCCGCTTCGGAAGAAGTTCCTTCAACACTAAAGATTCAAACTGAAACCCCGGGCGACATCCCTGTCGTGGACGGCTTCATCAACTTTAAAAAGTCGGAGCTTGAATCCTACTTGCAAACGATGGGCTTGGCGATGGACTACGCCGACATTAAATTCTTGCAGGACTACTTTGCGAAAGAAGGCCGCGACCCGACCGAAACGGAAATCCGCGTCCTTGACACATACTGGAGCGACCACTGCCGCCACACGACTTTCTTGACGGAACTAAAGGACATAAAGATTGAAAAAGGCCCTTACGAAAAATTGATCAAGGCCTCGCTCAAAGAATATACCGACATGCGCGCCGACCTTTACGCCGGCCGCAGCGACAAGCCCGTCACATTGATGGACATGGCCGTCATCGGAATCAAGCATCTTAAAAAAGCCGGAAAATTGGCCGACCTTGAGCAAAGCGAAGAAATCAACGCCTGCTCTATTTACATCGACGTTCACTACACGACGGACGAGAAGGGAAGAAAAATCGCGCCCGACTCAAAGAAGGCCACAGAGCGCTGGCTCTTGATGTTCAAGAACGAAACGCACAACCACCCGACCGAAATCGAACCCTTTGGCGGCGCGGCCACTTGCATTGGCGGCGCCATTCGCGACCCGCTTTCGGGACGCTCTTGGGTTTACCAGTCAATGCGCGTCACCGGAGCCGCCGACCCGACAGTTCCGATGAACAAAACGATAAAGGGAAAACTCCCGCAACTAAAGCTTTGCCGCGAATCCGCCCAAGGCTTTTCGAGCTACGGAAACCAAATCGGCTTGACCACAGGCCAAGTCCACGAAATATACCATCCCGGATACGCGGCAAAGCGCATGGAGCTTGGCGCCGTAATCGCGGCGGCTCCGGCCAAAAACGTCGTGCGCGGAACGCCGCAGGCCGGCGACCTTGTTATTTTGCTTGGAGGCGGAACAGGCCGAGACGGAATCGGAGGAGCGACAGGCTCTTCAAAAGTCCACACTGAAAAATCCGTCACCACCGCCGCCGCCGAAGTCCAAAAGGGAAACGCCGTCGAAGAGCGAAAGATTCAGCGCTTGTTCAGGAACGAAGACGTCAGCCTTATGATTGTGCGCTGCAACGATTTTGGCGCGGGCGGCGTTAGCGTGGCCGTCGGCGAATTGGCGCCGGGCTTGGACATCAACCTTGACGCGGTTCCCAAAAAGTACGAAGGCCTTAACGGAACGGAACTTGCCATTTCCGAAAGCCAAGAGCGAATGGCCGTCGTTGTCCGCCCCAAGGACGCCAAGAAATTCATAAAGGCCGCGGCCGCCGAAAACCTTAACGCCGTAGTCGTGGCCACCGTGACCGACACAAACCGTTTGGTTATGACTTGGCGCGGCTCTGTAATCGTAAACATCGCCCGCGAATTTTTGGACGCGGCCGGCGCGCGCCACGAAGCCAAGGCTTTGATAGAAAGCCCCGCCGCTCCAGCATCGTCGCCGCTTTTAAAGCCGCTTTCTTCCACCGCAAAAAAACTGGGAACTGGCGCGACTTCCGCCGCCTTGCAAAAAGCCTGGCTTCAAAACATGGCCGACTTGGCTTGCTGCTCGCAGCGCGGCTTGGGAGAGCGCTTTGACGGTTCTATCGGCTCGGCGTCGGTTTTGTTCCCCTACGGCGGCCGCTGGCAATGCACGCCCGAAGCGGGAATGGCGGCAAAAATACCTGTAATGTCTCCGCGCGAAACTTCAACCGTAAGCTTTATGGCTTACGGCTTTGACCCGCGCGTTTCTGAATGGAGTCCCTGGCACGGCGCGCAAGTTTCGGTTCTTTCGAGCTTGGCGAACCTTTTGTGCATAGGCGGCGACCCGTTAAAGGCGCGCCTTTCGTTCCAGGAATTCTTTGGCCGCGCTGTAGACCCAAAAACTTGGGGCTATCCCGCCGCCGCCTTGCTTGGCTCAATCACCGCGCAAAACGCGATGGGAACCGCCAGCATCGGAGGCAAGGACAGCATGAGCGGCACTTTTGAAAAGCTCAACGTTCCGCACACGCTCGTAAGCTTTGCCGTGGCCAGCGGCGAAGTCCAGGACGTTCAGAGCGGCTCGTTCAAAAAAGGCGGCTCCAACATTTACCTAGTCCGCCTTCCGTATTCGGAACTGCTTGTTCCCGATTACGAAGCCTTTAAGAAAAACGCGCAGGTTGTTTGCGCTTTGAACAAGGCCGGAAAAATCCGCGCCGCCTATCCGGTCCGCGCTGGCGGAATAGCGGAAGCCGTCACCAAGATGGCGATGGGAAACAGAGTCGGAGCGGAAATCATTCGCCCCGCCAAAGCCAAGGAATTGTTCGTTCCCCTTTACGGTTCGATAATCGTTGAGACAGAAGAAAGCCTTGCCGCGGAAAATTTTGCGGACGGAACGCTGAGCCTTTTGGGAAAGACAATCGACGAGCCTAAAATCATCGTCGTAGGAAAGACAAAGGCGACGACGACTTCGATAAAGCTTTGTGACGCGGAAAAGGCTTGGGAAAATACTTTGACGGAAGTGTTCCCTCAAACAAGCGGCGCGGAGCCTCAGGACGAGCTTCCCGACTTTGCGAAGGACGTTCACGCTTCGCTTAGCGCGGCGCGAGCCAACCCCAGCTTTAACGTTTGCAAAAAGCGGCCGCGAGTTTTGATTCCCGTTTTCCCCGGCACAAACTGCGAATACGACATGGCCCGCGCCTTTGACTTGGCCGGCGCCGACACAAAGATTTTGGTCTTTAGGAACAACACTCCCGCCGCTTTGTCGGATTCCCTTGACGAGCTTGTTAAGGCTTTGAAAAAAGCGCAAATCCTGGCGCTTTCGGGCGGCTTTAGCGCGGGCGACGAGCCGGACGGTTCCGGCAAGTACATCGCCAACGTTTTGCGCGAAGGACGCGTGGCCGAGCAAATTATGAACCTTCTTAAAAAGCGCGACGGCCTTGTTCTTGGAATTTGCAACGGCTTCCAAGCCTTGATAAAGACCGGCCTTGTTCCTTACGGAGAAATTCGCGAGCCGAGCGCGGAGATGCCTACGCTTACCTTTAACACGGTGGGCCGCCACATTTCGCGCGTCGTCCGAACAAGAATGACAAGCGCGATGAGCCCCTGGGCCAAGAACGCTTCGGTCATCGACCAAAGAATTCATCTTGTTCCTGTAAGCCACGGAGAAGGCCGCGTAATCATAAGCCCCCGCTTGGCCAAAGAGCTTTTTGGCAAGGGACAAATATTCAGCCAATACGTTGACGAAAAAGGCAATCCCGCCGTCGCCGAGCCGGACAACCCGAACGGCTCTATGTACGCGATTGAGGGAATGACAAGCCCCGACGGCCGCGTGTTGGGAAAGATGGGCCACAGCGAGCGAACAATCGGCAACGACTTGAACGGAGCCAGCGCCGACTTGCTTAAAAACGTGGCGGGAAATCCTCTGACAAACAATTTTGAAAATTCTTGCCAGAACATTTTCGCCGCCGGCGTAAGCTACTTTAAATGAAGGAATTCTTGACGATGAATAAAAATTGCATTGCAGCCCGCGCGGAAAAAAATGGAAAGGCCAAAAAGTCCGCCGCGCGATTTTTTGCCTTAGCGCTTGCCGCCGCCTTTTTGACAGCCGCGCTTTCTTCTTGCGCCAAAAGAGTCGCGCCCGACGCAAACGGCGTTTACTCCGACTTTGACAGCGCGCTCAAGGCCGCGCAAAAAAGCGGAAAAAAAATCCTGCTCTTTTTTACCAAGCTGGAAGACGGCGGCTTTAACGAAAGCATTGTCAACGGCGTTCTTGGCGCGGCGGACTACAAGGAATTGTTGGGCGGCGAATTTGAAACTTGTCGCATAGACTACAGCCGCGAGCGCTTTTCCAAAAAGTCCGAAAATTTCAACGAAGCGCAAAACGACCGCGACATGAAAACCGCCGTGATTTACGGCGCGGAAAATCCGCCGTCGGTTTTGCTGTTGACAAAAGAAGGCTATGTAATTTCAAACATAACTTACATTCCCGCAAAAAGTCCAAAGGAATTTTTGGAGATAATCGAAGTTGACCGCGAAAACATCGCGGCGCTTGAAAGTCTTTTGTCGGAAATCGAAAAGGCGCGCGGACTTGACCGCGTGGCTAAAATCGACGAGTTGTACGAAAAGACCGCGACCAACTACCGCTACCAGTTGCGCGGTCTTAGCGAGCAAGTGATTAAGCTGGACAAAAAAAACAAAAGCGGCTTGGTCGGAAAATACTTGTTGGCGCGCGCCTCCACAAAAGCGATGGACGCGTATTTGCGCCGGGAGCCTGAAAAGGCTGTCGAAGCTTATTTGGAGCCGCTAAAGTCAAAGTTCCTTAGCGTTGAAGAAAAGCAGCGCAGCTATTTTGCCGCAGCCTACATTACAGGAAACAATTCTCCCAGCGTTGAAAATTCAAAAAAAATTATCGGCTACTTGACCCAGGCGCGCGACTTGAATCCTGACTCGCCGCTGGCCGAGCGCTGCAAGTTTTTGCTTGAGCGGCAAGAGCGCATTTTGGCCGGCCAAGAGGAAACCGCCGCCAAAAAAGCCGCCGAAGAATCTGAGGCCGCCGCGGAGAACGGCGCGGAATAATGAGTGAACCACCGTCCGTTTACGGCATATCGATTCCAGCGCTCGTCATCACGTCGGCGCTTCTTGTCACGCTGTCAATGCTTTTTTCGATAAGCGAAAGCGCTTTTTTGTCGGTGAACAAATTGCGCTTGCGGGTAAAGTGCCGCGCCGGAAACAGGCGGGCGCTGCGCGTCGCTCGCTTGTTGAAAAACAAAGAGCGGGTCATAAACACACTTCTTGTTTCCAACGACTTGGTGAACGTTACGCTTAGCGCGACGCTGACCGCCTTTGCCTTAAAGGCTTTTGGCAGCGCGTCGGTTGCCGTGGCGACTTTTGCCGCGACTCTTTTGCTTTTGGTTTTTGGAGAGATAACTCCAAAGGCTGTTTGCGCCCGCCACCCTGATCCAATCGCTTACGGTTTGAGCGGTTTTGTTCAATTTGTGGTCTTTGTCATGCGTCCTGTCGTTTTGGTTTTTACGGCGGTTTCGCGCGCGATTCTTTTTTTGCGCGGAATAAAAGTCAAGAACCAAGCGGAAGCCTTTACTGTTGAAGACATAAAAACATTTTTGGACGTGGGAGCCGAAAGCGGAATAATAGTTCAGGACGAAAAAAATTTGATGAACCGTGTCTTTAAGTTTACCGACCTTGAGGCGCAGGACATAATGATTCCGCGAAAGCAAATAAAATTCGTTCACATTGACGACAGCTACGACAAGGTTTTGGAATTGAGCAGGCGAACGCTGTTTTCGCGCTTTCCCGTTTACCGCCGCGACATAGACGACATCGTTGGAACCGTTTACATAAAGGACTTGCTTTTTTATTCAGGCGACAAAAGCTCTTTTTCTTTGCGCGCGGTGATGAGGCCGCCGCTTTTTATTCTTGCCACAAAAAACATGTCGTCGGTCCAGCAAATCTTGCGCGAAAACAGGCAGGCGATGGCAATTGTCGTTGACGAATATTCCGGCACTGAAGGAATTTTGACAAAGGAAGACATCGCCGCCGAAATGTTTGGCGCGGAGATTTCCGAGTTTTCCAAGTCCGCGAATGTTTCGACATCGATTCCGGTTGACAAGGATGAATTTGAAATTGAAGGAACGACGCGCATTTCTGACATAAACGAATCGCTTCATATTGGCCTTGAGTCAAAGATAAACGAAAGCGTCGGCGGCTGGATTATGGAACGGCTTGGCCGGATTTCCGAAACTGGCGACGCTGTAAATTTTGACGGCTGGAATTTCATCGTTCAAAGCATGGACGGCTTGCGGATACAAAGCGTTCGCGTCGTTCGAGAAAAAAAAGGCGAAAGCGAAGAGCCGCCGCTTTCGTCGTTGGCCGCGCAGTTTTCAACAACGCAAAAATTGGCCGCGCTTTTTAGGCCGGAGGACGAAGAATGAATTGGACGAAAATTCTTTGGACAAGCGGCCTCTTGATTTTTTTGGTTTGGATAATCGCCTTCTTTGCCGGAAGCGAAACGGCCTACCTTTCGATGACGAACATCCGCGTCCGCAAAATGCTCCGCGCGCGAAAGCCCGGCGCCAAGCGGGTGGCGGCTTTGCGTTCCGACATTGACAGCCTTTTGACGATAATTCTAATCGGAATAAATTTCATCAACACGCTTGCTTCGTCAATCGCCACCGCGCTTGCAATCGAGCTGGCCGGCAACAAGGGCGTCGCTATGGCAACGGCGGCGATAACTTTTTTTGTCACCGTTTTTGGCGAGATTGTTCCAAAGACTGTCGCCGGCCTTGACGACAACGCGGAAAGGGTGGCCGCGCGCGCCGCGATTCCGCTTGCGGTATTGAAGGGCGCCTTTTGGCCGGTGGTTTGGATTTTCGCGCAAGTGTCAAAAGGAACGGCCTTTGTCGTGGACGCGCTTTGGAAGCGGAACGACGCGATTATTCAAGAAGGCGAGCTTAAGACTTTGATACAGGCGGGCGCGGACGACGGCGCTTTGGAAAAATCCGAAAAGAACATGCTGAACAAAATTTTGGAAATTTCGGACTTGACTGTTCACAACATAATGAAGCACCGCTCGTTGGTCACTTACATAAAGGAAAGCGACACCAAGGCGCGCGTCATTGAGGCTTTTAAAAATTCCGGCTATTCTCATTTGCCTGTTTACAAGGACAGCAAAGAAAACGTGACCGGTGTTTTGTATTACAAGGACGTTTTGTTTGAGCGCGCTTTGCCGGGCGCCTTCTTTATCGTTGACTATATGAGCGCGCCGCTTTATGTGCCCGAAACTTTTTCGGTGATTGAGTTGATTCAAACTATGATACGGGAGAACCGTTCGTTTGCCGTCGCGCTTGACGAGCAGGGCTGCACGGCTGGAATCGTAACCCTTGACGACGTGATGCGCGGCTTGTTCGGAAGAATGAGCGACGCGGGCAACAAGCACCAGGAAGTTCCGGCGGAAGAAAGAATCAAGATTGTTTCTTCGCGCGAGTTTTTGGTTCCCGGCGACATGCGCTTGAATGACTTGAACGCGATTTTGAATTTGAATTTAGCCAGCGAAGATTACGACACGCTGGCAGGCTTCTTAATGGAAAAGTTTGACGCGCTTCCTTCGTCGGGCGAGGCGGTCCGAGTTGGACGCGCCCTTTTTGTGGTCGAAGACCAATCCCAGCGAAGGATAAAAGCGGTTAGGATTAAGCTTTAGCGCGAGACCCTGATTGCCAGCGCTCGCTAGAGCGCAGTTGAATAAAGTTCAACTAGCAAAGCGGAACGCAAACCAGTTCAGGGTGACGGCGTCGCTATGCCTTGGCGGCTTCTACAATTAATTTTGCAGTGCCTTCGATTCCGGCGTAGGAGCTGTTCAGCAAAATGTCGTAGTGCTCGTAGGCGCCCCAAGTCCATTCTGTGAACGTGTTGTAGTGGTTGGCGCGGCGCTTGTTCACTTGCGTGATTGTCTTCTTCGCGTCTTTTTCGGGAATCTTGTAAGCTTCAATCGCGCGCTTGATTCTGTTTTCGGGATTTGCGTAGACAAAAATGTTCAGTATTTCGCTGTTGTTGAATTCTTCGCTGGTCTTGAGAATGTAGTCGGCGCAGCGGCCAACGATAACGCAGGGCGATTCCTTCGCCACTTTTAGAATTATCGTTCTTTGCGCGTTGTAAATTTGGTCGACCAGCGGCAGCGTGTTTGGAGTTGCCGCCGTGGCGTAGTTTGAAGAATAGTTTGAGCCAAGCATCATATTGTAGAGCCAGCCGCTTGAAAGGCTTTGCTCGCTCTTTTCGATGAACTTGGGCGACAGTCCGCTTTCGTCGGCGGCAAGGTCAATCAACTGCTTGTCGTAATATTTCCAGCCCAATTGCTCGGCGACAAGCTTTCCAATCGCGCTTCCGCCGCTTCCGTATTCGCGGCTTATCGTTATTATCTTTTTCATTGCAGTCTCCTAAGGTTTTTATGCGCTTTTATTGTAGCGCGCTTATTATCTTTCCGCAAGCGAAGCGTTGCGCTTGTATTACCACGAAAATTTTGCGGAAAGCTCAAGGTCCAAATAAATGATTTGCCCGCCGCCCGTGTTGTTGAGAAGCCGCGTGTAATCCTCTTCGGTTGATTTTTTGTAATACATCGCGCCTTCGCTTTCTCCGCTCATGACAAAAACGCAAGTCTGGCAAATTGAAAAATTTTCTTTTATTTTGAATTCGGCCTTGACTGTTTGGCGGAATGCGTAACAGAGCGAAAGCGCGTTCTCTTTAAAGTCGCGCTCGTTGGTCAAGTGCTTGTCAAAGTCCATAAAGAATGAGACGGGCGAAATTTCGGTCGAGAGGCTTATGTTCAGCCATGACCGGATTGAAAAATCCGCGCGGATTCCCGTCCAAAGAAAAAAGTTGTACACGTCATAGTCAAGAACTTTTTGCCCGTCGAATGAATATACAATTCTGGAAAAGACATTGGAGCTGGGCATTATCCTGCGCGCGTTTTTGTCATAGTTTCCGTACCAGCCTGTTCCGTCTTGCGCCGAAAAAGTCATCCATTGGGCGTTCACCGAAATAAGCGGCGCCAGGGTCAAAAAGCGCGTCGGATGAAATTTAAAGTCGGCCTGCAGTTCCAAGTCGTATCCGGCAAGGACGGCGTATTTGTCCGACAAATAAAGCGAGTGCTCCGAGTAGTCGGTTTTTGTGAATGTGTCGCCATTTGAGCAAAAGTCGTCGTTGCGCCAATCGGAATCCTTTAGCGTTCCAGTTTTTCCGGAAAAGAAAAGTTTGTTTAGGAAAGAAAGGCTGAAGCGTTTGTACGATACGGACAAATCCAAGCCTGTGTAAAAGGCCGGCATGACTTCGTAAATGAGCTCGCTAAGTTTGTAGCGCTCGTCGTCAAATTTTCTTTTGGCCCAAACGATTTCTTTGTAAGCGGCAAGGCGCGTTCCAAATTTTCCTTGGGCGGAAAAAGACCAGTCGCGCTTTTTTGCTGGAGAAGAATTTTCTTGCGCGGAAGAATTTTCTTGCGCCAAAAGCGGCGCGCAAAAAACGCTTGCGAGAAATAAAATTGCTAAAAGACAAAGTCGCGCTTTCAAGAATCGCTCCCGGCCGCGTTGGAGTCCGCCAACGGATTAACACCGCAAAGCGGGTTTACGCCGAAAATTTTGGCCAGCTGCTTGCGCGCCGCTTCCAAGTCTCTGGGGTAGGGCGCCGTGAATTCAACTTGCGCGCCGCTTTCTGGATGCGCGAACGTTATTTTATAGGCGTGCAAGGCAAGGCGGTCAATCAAAGGCCGCTCGCTTTCAGGGTCGCCGTTCCAGCGCTTTTTTAGTTCCGAAAGATAAACGCCGCGCTGGTTTCCGCTGTAAAGGGGGTCGCCCACAATCGACAAATTGTTGGCGCTTAAGTGCGCTCGGATTTGGTGGGTGCGGCCAGTAAGCGGCCGCGCTTCAATCCAAGAAAAAGGTCCGCAAGCGCCGACAAACTTAAAGTCAGTGACGGATTCCTTTCCGTGCGTTTTGTTGACAACAGTTCTATGGCGCGCGTCGCCGTCGGGCATTAACGGAAGCGTCACTTTTAGGTCGGTCCAAAGCGGCCGCCCGCGGACAAGGCAATGATAGATTTTGTGGACTTTTCTTCCGGCAAACTGGTCGCAAAGATTTTTGTGCGCGGCTTCGTTCCGAGCGTAGACGACGATTCCGCTTGTGTCCTTGTCGATTCTGTGGACGGCAAAGAGCTTTCCAAATTCTTCTTGCGCGATTAAGTCCAAGCGGGGCGCGTCCTCGTCGTAGCGGTCGGCGGCCACGCAAAGGCCGCTCCTTTTGTTCAACACAACGAGGCTAGAGTCCTCGAAAATTTTTATGTAGTCAGGTGTTGTCTTCATTCTAAATATAGTATAAAATAAAATGCAACTAAAATCAATTTTATTTGTCTAATTTTATAGAAGATTCTAGAGGATAGAGATGTCATCATTGTATAAAGAGTTTTTGGAAGAGCCGCGCGAATTCAACGGATATGAGGATTTAAAGGAACATTTCAAAATCAAGATTCCTTCAAATTTCAACTTTGCCTACGACATTGTAGACCGCTATGCAAATGACGAGCCTAGCAAACGAGCCTTGGTTTGGTGCGACGACCGCGGGGAAGAGAAAATCTTCTCTTTCAAAGAAATGTCCGAAATGTCAAAAAAGACCGCAAACTTTTTGACCGCCCACGGAATCCGCAAGGGCGACGCGGTCATGCTGATTTTGCGCCGCCGCTACGAGTTCTGGCTCTTTATGCTGGCCTTGCACAGAATCGGCGCGATTGCCGTTCCCGCCACCGTAATGCTTCTTAAAAAAGACTTGGAATACCGCAACAGCGCCGCTTCGATAAAGATGATTGTTTCCGTTGACGACGACAAGTTGATGAAGGAAATCGAAGCCGCCATGCCCAAGTCTCCGACCGTTAAAAATTTGGTCACAGTCGGCGGCGACCGTCCGGGTTGGGTCAACTTTCACCGCGAGTATGAATTTTGCCTTCCGATTTTTGAGCGCATAAGCGGCGCCGAAGGAACGAACAACGACGACGTTATGCTCTTGTATTTTACGAGCGGAACGTCGGGCTACCCAAAAATGGTGGGACACAATTTCCTTTATCCGCTGGGCCACATCGTCACGGCGAAATTTTGGCAGAATGTTGTGGAGGACGGCTTGCATTTGAGCATTGCCGAAACAGGCTGGGGCAAGGCGGTTTGGGGAAAGCTTTACGGCCAGTGGATTGCCGGAAGCGCGGTCTTTGTCTACGACATGGATTCCTTTAAGCCGGACTTGACGCTGCAAAAAATTTCGCATTACAAAATCACGACATTCTGCGCGCCGCCTACGGTCTACCGCTATTTGATTCGCCAAAACCTTTCAAAGTACGATTTGTCTTCGCTCAAATATTGCGTCACCGCCGGCGAGGCTTTGAACGCGGAAGTTTACAACCGCTTTTACGAGCAGACAGGAATCAAAATGTTCGAGGCTTACGGCCAGACGGAGTCTACGGTCATTGTCGGAAACTTTCCGGGAATGGAGCCAAAGCCCGGCTCGATGGGAAAGCCCGCGCCCGGCTACGACGTTCGCATTGCAAAGCCCAACGGCGACACTTGCGGCGTGAACGAAACAGGCCAGATTGTAATCAACGTGGAAGACTCGCATCCGCTCGGCTTGTTCTCCGGCTACTACAAGGATGTCGTTCTTACGGCGGAAGCTTTTGACAACGGCCTTTACCACACCGGCGACACCGCTTATATGGACGAGGACGGCTACATTTGGTTCGTGGGCCGCGCGGACGACATCATTAAAAGTTCCGGCTACCGCATCAGTCCCTTTGAGGTCGAAAGCGTTTTGCAGCAGCACGCCGCCGTTTTGGAATGCGCCGTCACCGGCGTTCTTGACCCCAAGCGCGGCCAGTTGGTCAAAGCGACGATTGTTTTGAACAAGGGCTTTGAGCCGACCAAGCAGTTGGAAATTGAGTTGCAGGAATTTGTCAAGAGCCAGACGGCCAGCTACAAGTATCCGCGCATCATCGAGTTTGTCGAAGAGCTTCCAAAAACGATCAGCGGAAAGATCCGCCGCGTGGAAATTCGCGAAAAAGACAATAAGGATAAAGAGGAATTGTAACGCGGAACGGTTGTAAGACCAAGACGCGCGGGCGTCACATCAAGCGCAAGGCGGCGAGTTCATTTAGAATTTGCCGCTTGTTTTTTGTCCATTCGGGCGCGAGCAAAATCTTTTTTGGCCCGTCGCCAGTTAAGCGGTGGACTACCATTTGCGGCGGCAAAAGCGGCGCGATTTTTTTTAGCAAGTCAAAATATTTTTCTTTACTAAGACATTCGATTTTGCCCGCCCGCCATTCCTTTTCCAAATCGGTTCCGGCCAAAACATACAAGACCGTAAATTTTATTCCGTCCGAGCCTGCGGCCACGACGCGGCGGACTGATTCCATCATGTCGTCGTCGCTTTCGCCGGGCAAGCCCAAAATCAATTGCGTCACGATGTGGACGGCGGGGCATTCTTTTT
>CADCCO010000025.1 GCA_902799965.1 uncultured Spirochaetaceae bacterium | reverse complement strand
GGGGCAAAGGCTTGGCTTCAACCTTGATGAAAAATTTAATCGCGTTTGCCAAAGAAAAAGGCCTTAGCCGAATTGACCTTAGCGCGACCGACGCAGGCTATGGCATTTACGAAAAAATAGGCTTTAAAGAAAAGGAAAACCGCTACCGCGACATGCGGTTGAAGTTTTAGGAATCAACATGAAAAAAGCCATTATATTTGACCTTGACGGGACTCTTTGGGATGCAACAGGATGTTCCGTGGATATTTGGAACCGCGTTTTTGACAAGCATAAAAAAACGAGTATGCGAATGACACAGGAAATTTCTTCCAGTCTTATGGGAAAAACCATGCCGGAGATTGGCGCGGCCTTGTTCCCGAACATGACGGAAGAAGAGCGTATGAGCATAGTCAATGATTTTGGAGACGAAGAAGTTAAATATCTGTCAGAACATGGAGCGAATGTTTTCGATGGCGTTGAGGAGACTCTTTCGGCACTTGAAAAGGACTATAATTTATACATTGTAAGCAATTGTCAGGATGGATACGTTCCCGCCTTTTTGCATGCGCATAAGATGGGGCATCATTTTAAAGACATAGAAATGTCTGGCAGGACAGGTATGGACAAAGGCAGTAATATAAAACTGCTAATGAAGCGGAACGGTATTGACAATGCTGTTTATGTAGGCGACACTGCCGGGGATGAGAGCGCGGCAAGATATGCGGGCATCCCATTTGTCTGGGCAGCTTATGGATTTGGTAAAGCAAAGGCACCGGATGGGGTAATTCAGACCATTGGAGACTTAGCAAACTTGTTATTGCACAGGAAAGACGGTAAAATAAATTTATGACAACAATTTATTTTGTAAGACATTGCAAGCCCGACGGAAAAATCAAGGATGACAGAAACCGTCCGTTGACAGAAGAAGGCCTTGAAGATTCAATCAAGGTGGCGGAAATTCTCAAGGACAAGAAGATTGACGTCTTCATTTCAAGCCCCTACAAGAGAAGCCATGATTCAATAAAAAAAGCCGCCGACTCATACGGCATGACAATCCAGACCGACGAGCATGACAATCCAGACCGACGAACGCCTTCGTGAGCGCAAGGCTGGAGAAAATGGCAACAATCATGAAATGTTCAAAAAGCGTTGGGCTGATTTTGCCTATGCCGAAGAAGACGGTGAATCCATTGGAGCCGTTCAGAAAAGAAACATCGAGGTGCTCAATGAAATACTTGAGAAATATGACGGCAAGAACATCGTCATCGGAACTCACGGAACGGCGCTTTCTTCCATAATAAATTACTACGACAAAAGCTTTAACGGCGAAAGCTTTATGAAAATCATAGACTTTATGCCCTGGATTCTAAAGATGGAATTTGACGGAAAAAAATTCCTTTGCAAAGAAGATGTCTTTCACATACAAAAAGAGTATAAAGAATAGGAGAATTCTATGCTTACACATCTTGGAACGCAAACAATTGAGACAGAGCGATTGATTCTCCGCCGCTTTGAATATTCGGACATTGATTCAATGCTCAGGAATTGGATTTCCGATGAAAAGACGCAATATGATTACGGAGAGCCCTTCTACCCAACCCCAGAGGCGGTGCGGAATTTATTTGACACGAAGTATATCGTTTCGTACTCAAAGGATGATTATTACCGGTGGGCGGTCATAGAAAAAGACTCGGGCGAATGCATCGGGCAAATCGCTTATTTTACGATGGACACAAAGAACCAGCATGGCGAGATTGAGTATGTCGTCGGCCCTGCCTTCCAGGGAAAAGGATACGCCACCGAGATGACAAAAGCGGTCATCGCCTTTGGCTTTGAAAAAATCAACCTGCACAGAATTGAAATCGATTGTCGTACGGAAAACGAAGCGTCGCGAAAAGTCATCGAAAAATGTGGCCTGACTTATGAAGGAACTTTCCGCGATTTTTTTTGGCGCATGGACCACTATGAAGGAAGAATGGTTTTCTCTATATTGAAAGCGGAGTATGAGGAAAAATTATGAAAATTCTGGTTATTGGCGGAACAAGATTTTTTGGAATTCATACTGTGAATCAGCTTTTGCGTGACGGGCATGACCTTACAATTGCGACAAGAGGGCGAACAGGCGACAATTTTGGAGACAAAATAAAGAGGCTTGCCTTTGACAGATATGATGAAGCCAGTATTCGCCAGGTGCTTGGCGGGAAATTTTTCGACCTTGTAATTGATAAAATTGCCTACTCTTCCAATGATATTAAAAAACTTCTGGATATAATCGACTGCGGAAAATACATTTATATGTCCACGACCGCAATATATGAGTCAAAACGCTTGAATATGACCGAATCTGATTTTAATCCGCTGACGAAGAAGCTTGTCTGGTGCGACAGAAAAAATTTTCCTTATGATGAAGTAAAGCGGCAGGCTGAAATCGCATTGTGGCAAAAGTATTCTGACAGAAAATTTATTGCGGTAAGATACCCTGTTGTTCTTGGAAAAGATGATTACACCAAACGGCTTGAATTTTACATTCAGCATGTGATGAAAGAGCTTCCAATGAACATTGACAATCTGGACGCCCAAATGACTTTTATTTGCTCAGAGGAAGCAGGCGCCTTTATGGCATTTTTGGCGGACAAAGATTTTTGCGGCGCAGTAAACGGAGCTTCGTCTGGAACAATAAGGCTGAGAGAAATCATTGAGTATATCGAAAAGAAATCCGGCAAAAAAGCAATTATAAAAAAAGACGGAGACCCCGCGCCATATAATGGAGAAGCTTCCTTCTCTGTAAATACAGACAAAGCGCGCAAAATTGGCTTTCACTTTTCTGATTTGCGCGAATGGATTTTTGATTTGATTGACTGGTATATTGCAAATTAGAGTTCAAAATTAAATACAGAAGGAAAAAAAATGACAATCAAAAAGACAGGCGCGAACGACATTGAAACGCTGATGCAAATCCGCCTTGAAATGCTGCGTGTCGTGAACAAGCTAAACGACGGCGAAAGCTTTAGCGACGAGTTGCTTGAATGCAGCCGCGAATATTTTTTGAACGGAGACCAGACGACTGTCTTTGCGATGGACGGAGACCAGATTGCTGGATGCGCGACGCTCAGCTACATCAATATCATGCCGACCTTTGACCATCCCACAGGAAAGCGCGCCCATCTTATGAACGTCTACACAAGGGCTCAATTCCGCAGGCGTGGAGTTGGAAAAATGATGGTTGAATTTTTGATTGAAGAAGCAAAATCCCGCGGCGTTACTGAAATCAGCCTTGACGCGACACAGATGGGCCATCCGCTTTACAAGAGCTTGGGCTTCAACGACAACGGCGAAGGTATGAATCTAATACTTTAAAAGGAGCCCTGATGAACCCTATTTTTTTATTTGACCTTGACCAGACCTTGCTGAACTTCCACGCATCGGAAGAAAAGGCATTGGAAATAATCTCAAAAAAATACGGACTTGCCTACTCCAAAGACACTTACAGGCATTTCAAAGATTACAACAAGTCCCTTTGGCTGGAACTGGAAAAAGGAATCATATCGCGAATAGATTTGTTCAGGCTCAGGTTTACTGATTTTATTGCGCAGTGCAAAGGTGAGTCCTTGGGACTTGATCCGCTTGCAATAAACAAAGAATTCATCGCGACAATGGCAGAAAACGGAGTCCTGATGGATGGCGCATTGGAATTCGTCAGCAAACTCAAAAGTACAATTTCAGGCTGCAGAATCTACATCATATCAAATGGGGCAACCGTCAATGCAAAAGGCAGAATAAATTCCACAGGCCTCAATGCATTTCTTGACGGAATTTTTGTAAGCGAAGAGATGGGAATTGCAAAACCGGCAAAAGAATTTTTTGACCGAGTATTAAGTTCAATCGGAGCAAAAAAAGAGGAATGCATTGTCATAGGAGACTCTCTCATATCCGACATGGCAGGAGCAAAGAATGCCTCCATTGATTCAGTCTGGTTTATGCCTCAAGCTGGATGCAATTCAAGCATAGAAAATGAAATGACACAATATGACATCAATTATTGTGCAAACTCTTTTGACGAACTGTACAAAATCCTAAAAAACTGGACAGAACAAATTAGCAAAAGGAGACAGAATTGAAAGACAAACTGATTTTAAATGACTATTTTTCTTATGAAGACAAAGAAAGCATTCTGGCTCAGATGCAGGCTCATTCAAAAGAATGGGGCGCGATTCCCTTTTTGCTTTCACTTTTAAAAGAAGGCTCTTTTCACCAGAAGCTTCATCAGACGAAAAAGGCCTTTACGAAAAATACGGCGAAGGTATCACACGCTACATGAAGCGCAACCCTACGACATGCTTTGCGGCGACAAGCGGCGGAAAAATCGTTGGCGCGATCCTCACAGGCCACGACGGAAGAAGGGCAATTATTCATCATCTTTGCGTCCACCCTGATTTCCAGCGCATGGGAATCGCCCGTACTCTTGTCGCCAAAGCCGAGGAAGCCCTCAAAAAAGAAGGAATCACAAAAATATTCGGACTTGTGTTCAAGGACAACGACAAGGCAAATTCATTCTGGGAAAAGATGGGCTATTCGCTCAGAACCAATCTTAATTACCGCAACAAAAGTTTGGACACGGACGTTCCGACTGGGGAATGAAAGCGCGACAATCTTGCCGCCCCCTTTACAAAAATCTTTGATTCAATCAAAATGGCATGATGGATTGGAAAACGCCGACCCTGACAGATTTGGAGACCCTTCAAAAATGCGCCGCGACTAACGACTTTTTTGCCAACGTTTACGGCGCGGCCAATTGCGTCCTTTACGCAAAAAAGTTTGGAGCGCAAATCGCGCTGGAAGGCGGCTGGCTTTTTTTGCGCCTGTACGAAGACCAAAAGCCGCGCTTTTTCTTTCCGCATAAAATTGACGGCGGCCTTGAAGGCGCGGAAGAAGCGCTAAAACTTTTGGCGCGCGAAGCAGACGGCGCTTTTGTCTTAAAAAACATCACCGCCGCCGAAAAGGAAATCGCCGCGCGCGTTTTTCCTGGCGCCCAATTCGCCGGCGCGCGCGAGTACGGCGACTACATTTATCGGACGGAAGATTTGGCCGCCCTTTCCGGAAAAAAATACGGCAAAAAGCGGAACCATATAAAGCAGTTTAAGGCAAAGAGGCCCGGCTGGCGCTTTGAGCCTTTGACAAGCGGCAACTTGCAAGACGCGCGCGAGATAGAAGAAAAATGGCTTGAAGAAGTTTTGGCGTTTGACGCGGACAATGCCGGGGGCGACCAACCGTCCGCCGCTGTTCGCGCCGACCTTCAAATAGAAAAGGAAATAATTTTTTCCGCGCTGGAAAATTTCGATTGCTTTGAAAAAGATTGCGGAATGACAGGCGGCCTTCTTTACGTTGACGACAAGCCCGCCGCCTTTTGCGTGGCAAGCCTTTTGAGCGCGGCTGTCACAGACGTTCACTTTGAAAAATGCCTTTTTGAATTTGCCCGCGACGGCGGCTACGCTGTCATCAACAACGAGTTTTCCAAAAGCGTCAAAACAGAATTCATAAACCGGGAAGAGGACTTGGGAATAGAAGGCCTTCGCAAGGCAAAGCTTTCCTACTACCCGGAAGAAATATTGGAGAAATACAATGGAACAATTCATTCAGCTTGACGAATCATATCTTGCGGAGGCCGCGCAGTTGTACAAGGAAGCCTTTGCAGGCGAGCCTTGGAACGACGACTGGAGCGACCAAAAAATCCTGACCGAATACATCAAGGAAGTTTCGGGCCACTACAACGCGCTCAACTACGGCCTTTTGATTGACGGAAAGTTGGTCGCGATTTCTTTGGGCCAAATCCGCCATTGGTGGCAGGGAGCCAATTACAACATCGAAGAATATTGCGTGTCAAAAGATTTGCGCGGCCGGGGCATTGGCTCCAAGTTTATGGCGATGATAGAGGCGGACATTAAGGAACGCGGCGTCGCGGGCATCTTTCTTCAAACCGACATCGACAAACCTTCGTTCCGCTTTTACACAAAGAACGGCTTTGCGAATTTGGAAAACCATGTAAGCTTATTTAAGGGAATTAAATAAAATGGACTACACTACCCGACTTGTAACGGTCGCGGACTACGACAAAATATTTGCCTTGTGGAACTCTACCGAGCAAAGCCGCCGCGCCCTTAATCCGGTTGACGACAGCCGCGAGGGAATCGAACGCTACTTAAAGCACAACCCCAACACTTGCTTCGCGGCGGTGGCCAACGACGGCGCAGGCGAAAAAATCGTCGGCGTTATTCTTACAGGCCACGACGGACGGTGCGCGATAATCCACCACATGTGCGTTCACCCCGACTTTCGCCGCATGGGAATCGCCGCCCGCCTTGTGTCGCTTGCCGAAGCCGCCCTTAAAGCGGAGGGCATACAAAAAATATTTTGCCTTGTTTTTAAGGACAACGACCCGGCCAACGCTTTTTGGGAGCGGCAAGGCTATTCGCTCCGAACAAACCTTAACTACCGCAACAAAAGCCTGAACGCCGACATTCCGACTGGCGAGTAGAAAAACAGAGCGCTGTGAGAGCCGCCGCAAAACGCGCGTCGCTTGCATTTTAGCGCCATAAGTGATACGCTAGAAAGCGCTAATTATGAACGACGAATTTAAAAACTGGCTCGATTCTTTTTTGAACTTTGAGCGCCTTCCGACCAAAAACATATTTTGGCTGGACACGATAGAATGGCTTTGCGCGCAATTCGGCGACCCGCAAAAATCCGCTCCCTGCGTCCACGTTGCCGGAAGCAAGGGAAAAGGCTCCGTGTCAAGAATGGTTTCTTCAATCTTGACCGAGAGCGGAAAAAAATGCGGCCTCTATACTTCCCCGCACATCAAGGACTTTTACGAGCGCGTTTCTTTGAACGGCTCTCTTTTTGAGGCGGAACTCTACCAGGCCGCCGCGCGCGAAATGCAAGAAAAAATCGACGCTCTCAAAAACGGCGCGCTTCCTTCCAACCGGCAAATAACTTGGTTTGAGCTTGTCACGCTTTACGCCTTTTTGTGCTTCCGCGCGTCAAAGACCGACGCGAACGTTTTTGAAGTGGGCTTGGGAGGCCGCCTTGACGCGACCAACATCGTCCAGCCAAAAATCGCCGTCATCAACACGATTGAATTGGAGCACACGGAATTTTTGGGCGATACGCTGGAAAAAATCGCGGGCGAAAAAGCCGGAATCATTAAAGAAGGAGTTCCCGTTCTTTGCGCCGAGCCTACAAGCGCGGGCGTTCGCGCGGTCTTTGAAGAAGCCGCGGCGAAAAAAAACGCGCCCCTTTATTTTGCCGACGAGCTTTTGGACGGGCTGGAATTTTCCTACGAGAAAGAAGATGACAAGTATTTTATGAACCTTAAAATGTCGTCAAAACTCTTTAACCGTCCATTAAAAACAAGAATTCATTTGTTAGGAAAGGTTCAGGCTCACAACGCCTTTTTAGCGGCGGCGGCGATAAAACTTTCTTTCCCAGAGATTTCTGAGGATAAAATAGAATTGGGCTTGAAAAACGCTTATCTTCCAGCTCGATTTGAAACAATAAAACTTAGCAATTCCGCGATTCTTGTTCTTGACGGCGCGCACACAGTCCACTCAATCGCAGGAACGATGGAAACATTCAACGCGCTTTTCGCAAACGACGCGCGGCCCAAGCGCCTCTTGTTCGCCTGCGCCGCCGACAAAGACGTTGGCCACATCGCTCCCCTTTTTAAAAAGGCGGACGGCTCCCCTGTCTTTGAAAAAATTGTCATCACAAAACTTAATTCCGCAAAGCAAAGCGATCCGCAAAAAGCCGCCGCCGCCTTTAAGGAAGCAGGCTTGAATTACCAATTGCAGGAAGACTATTTGACGGCGATAAAGGATACAGTCGAGGCCGCGAAAAAGGACGGCGCGATACTGCTTGCCACAGGAAGCTTTTACTTGGCGGCGGAAATTTTGGCGGGGGAAAAGGTTTGAGGAAACCGTTTAATTTCCTATGCAAAAAGCGGAAGTTGTGATATAATAAGGGAGTTGTAAAGATTCCAACTTGACAAAGCGCGGCTTTTTGCGCAAAAATATTTTATGCGAGATTATATTAAAACAACCGGCTTAAATTCCATTCGAGTCAGAACTTCATTAACAATAATATTGGCGACTGTATTGCTTCCTATTTTGATTTCCTTGATAGCGCTAAGCATTTTCACGCAGCACACAAGAGAATCGCATTTAAATACCGCCAAAGGCGTCGCGTTAATCGCATCAAAGTCGATTGACGCAGATTCTGTAGAAAATTACAAAACAGAGGGAAGAAGCGCAAATGGTTATGAAGAAACTTTTAATCGCCTTTCAATCCTTCAAAAAAGCATTCCCGACATCAAATATCTTTATGTCTATCAAATTAGAGAAGACGGCTGCCATATCATTTTTGACACTGACGAAGAAAACGCGGACTATAAAGTTGACCAGCTTGTAGAATTTGACCCTTCATTTTTGCATTTGGTGCCGGATTTGCTGCAAGGAAAAGAAATCAAGCCGCTTGAATCCAACGATCAATACGGCTGGCTATTGACCTATTATCAACCGGTTTTTGACTCAAACGGAAAATGCCAATGCTATGTTGGCGTCGACATTTCAATGGAATTGTTGAGAAGCTATAAATTGCAGTTTCTTTTAAGAACAAACATCTTGTCTCTTATTGCAATCCTTATAATGTTCCTTTCAACAGTCATGCTCACCACAAAAACGCTCGTAAACCCGCTAAAGGGAATGACTGACTGCGCTTTGGAATTTGTCAGCCATAAAACAAACATTGACGGAATGACAAACTGCATTTCAAAAATAAAGAAGCTAAATGTTCACACACATGACGAAGTTGAAAACCTTTACATCTCTTTCACAAACATGACGGAAACTACAGTTCAGAATTATATTGACATAAACAAAATGCAGGAAGAGCGCATTCAAATCATGCAAAAATACAATACTGAACTTGAAATGAAAGTTGAAGAAAGAACGAGTGAATTGAAACTGGAAAAAGAAAAATCAGAAAACCTCCTTCTAAACATTCTGCCCAAAGAAGTCGCCAAAGAGCTTACGGATCATCCGGAACGAACCATAGCGCAAGACTTCCCCAACGCGACAGTCCTCTTTACTGACATCGTAGGATTCACAAAGATGAGCGGAACCATGAAAGCGGATGACGTTGTCCACATGCTCAACAAAATGGTTTCGCTTTTTGACGAAAGGGCAAAACTTGAGGGCGTGGAAAAGATAAAGACTATTGGCGACGCTTATATGGCGGCGACAGGCCTTGTAAAGGACAATGAAAATGACGGGGTCGTAAAAATGATTTCTTTCGCGCAAGGCTTGTTGAAAGACATTGAAGACTTCAACAAAAACTCTCAAATTAAAATTCAAATAAGGCTTGGAATCAACACAGGAAATCTTGTCGCGGGCGTTATTGGAAAATCCAAATTCATTTACGACATCTGGGGCGACACCGTCAATGTCGCAAGCCGAATGGAAAGCACCGGCGAGCCGATGAGAATACATGTAAGCGAAAGCGTTTATATTCAGGCAAAAGACAAGTTTTCCTTTACAGACGCGGTTGGCATTGAAGTTAAAGGAAAAGGCTTGATGAACACGTACTTTTTAAAGTAGCTGCGGAACATTTCAAAAACGCGCCCGGCGGCCGACCCCCAGCGCGACGCTGTCGAGCAATCTCTCCCTTACTTTACATACACCCGTTCCACGCGCTTTCCGACGCAGGTTAAAATCTCATACGAAATCGTTCCCGCGTCGTTTGCCAAGTCGTCGGCGGTCAAAAGCGCGCCGCTTTCTTTTGGGCCAAAAATCACGGCACGGTCAAAGCGCTTGATTCCTTTAGCGCTTCCCAGGTCAACCATACACTGGTCCATGCAAATGCGGCCGCGAACCGGATAAAGCTTTTTGTTTACGCTTACCTTTAGCGTTCCGGCTTGGCGGCGCAAAAGGCCGTCCGCGTAGCCGATGGGCAATACGCCGATTGTAGTGTTTTTGGCCGCCGTCCACGTGGAGCCGTAAGAGACGCTCATGCCTTTTTTGAACGGCCGCAGCGCGCTGATTCCAGTCACAAGCGCCATAACGGGCTTTAGCTCAAGCGGCGTTTTCTTTGCGCGCAAATATTTCGCCGTGATTTTGTCGGGATAGTAGCCGTACAAAATGATTCCGGGCCTGACCATGTCAAACTGCCATTCGGCTTTGTCCATAAGCGCGGCGCTCGCGGAAGCGTGGACGATTCCAGGATTGATTCCCGTGGCCTTGACCGACTCTACGGCGGCCACAAAGGCGTCGCGCTGTTTTTTGGCGTAGGAGCGGTCGCGCGCGGTAGTTCCGTCGGCGCTTGCAAAGTGGGTGCACATTCCGCCCAAGGACAAATATTTTGAGCCGGCGATTTTTTTTGCCAAGGCCGCCGCGTCGCATGGCAGGCAGCCTACCCGCCCCATTCCGCTGTCAACGGCAAGGTGGACGGCAAACTTTTTGACGGGCGCTTTTTTGGCTTGCGACGCCTTCGCCGCTTTCTTTGCGGCCGCCTCAACCAACTCAATGTATTCTTCGTCGCCGACAAAGGGCGTTATGTTGAACTTGACCAAGTCCGCCATCTCTGACGGAGAGCAGTAGCTCAAAAGCAAAATCGGGGCCTTGATTTTGGCCTCGCGCAATTCGATTCCTTCGCCCACGGTTGCGACGGCCAAAAAGTCCGCGCCGCATCGGACGGCGGCCTTGGCGCATGGAACCGCTCCGTGCCCGTAAGCGTCGGCCTTTACCGAGCAGCAAATCTTCACTCCGGGCCGGACGAATTTTTTTATAGCCCGAACATTGTCCTCAAAGTTCTTTATGTAAATTTCAGCAAACGTCAATCTCATTCCGCTCATAATATTCATTTTCGGAATTTTTTGCAACAATGATAAGCGCGGCCGCATTATGGTCTTGCAAACGATTTCCGCTTGAACTTTTTGCCAAAAAACGCTATACTTTCCAATAATTATAATAGTTTTAGGGTGGAAAAAAATGAAAAAAGTTTTTGCAATTTTGTTCGCCGCAAGCTTATTCCTTTGCGTTTCTTGCGAATCGACAAAACAGCAAGCGCCTGAGGCTGAAGAACAGGCCGAAGTCGTCCGCGCTTCAACCGAACGAAAAAAAGAAAGCGCTTCAAGCGCCGCCTCATCTTCAAAGAACCAGTTCAAAAAGGTTTTGCAGGAAATGAAAATTTCAGTCGTTTCCTCGCCAAAGGACACGGTCGCAGGAAAGCCCTTCTCTTCCCCCTATAAAATCCAAGCCGTGACCGCCGACGGCCAGCCCTGCGCCGCCATAAAAATCATAGCCGAATATCCCGCGTCCAAAAAAGGCGAAAGCGTCGCCTTTGAAAATGCCAGCCTTGTCACAGACCAAAACGGCTTCGCGGAATTCTCCGCGCCCCTTCCGGCTTTCGCGGCAAAGTCGAACGTCTTGTTTTATCCCGAACCGCCGTCAAGCGCTCCGGAACTCGTTCGCATGGCCTCGGCCGCCGCGGCGGAAGCCCCTTGGCGCGCAAGAACGAATCTTGGCAACCACACAGGAATTCTTGTTTCAATCGTCGACTACAGGCAGAACGGAACAATCAACATCGGAAACGGCTCTCAGCCGTCGGCGCAAGCCCTTACCGGAAGCCTTTGGAAAGCCGGCTTGATGGGAGCGCAAAACGCGGACTTCCACAATTCGATAGACGCAGACGACCCAGCCAGAATCCGAAGCGACGCGCTCAAGCAGCTGAACGGAAATTCTCTCTTTAAGTTTGTCGTCTACGGCCGCGTCAAGTACGCGAGCGAAATCACAAAGGACGACGACGGCTTCTACACGGCGACGTTCAGCGGAGACTTGGGCGCCCTTAACATCGCGACCGGCGAAGTCTTGCTCAAAACGTCAAAGACCGTAACGGCAAAGGACAAGTCCGAATGGAAAGTCCTTTCAAACGCGCAGCAGGAAATGGCCAAGCTTTTTTGCGAAGAGCTGCTCTACTCGCTTTACCAATAACCGCCAAAATTATGGAGGAATAAAAAATGCAATACACGGACACGCGCGACTCTAGCGCCAAAGTTGACTTTAAGACAGCCGTTATGAGCGGCATGAGCGCCAAGACCGGCGGCCTTTACGTTCCCCTTGAATTCCCCAAAATCGACCTTTCAAAAGTCACGACTGGCGGCAAGCCCGACTTCATAAAGTGCGCCTTGGAAATGGCCAAGCCCTATGTCGAAGGCGAAATCCCCGACGCGGACTTGGAAGCCTTGGTCAAGGACGCTTACCCCTTTGAGCCCAAGCTTGTCAAGATTGAGGACGGAACTTACGTCTTGGAGCTTTCCCACGGCCCAACTTGCGCCTTCAAGGACTTTGGAGCGCGCTTTATGGCCCGCGCGATGTCCTTTTTCAACAAGGAACAAGACACAAACCTGCACATTTTGGTAGCCACGTCGGGCGACACCGGAAGCGCGGTCGGAAGCGCCTTCCACAACGTTCCCGGCTTGGACGTGACGATTTTGTACCCGGAAGGAAAAATCAGCCCGCTTCAGGAAAAGCAGCTTTCGACATTCACCGGAAACGTCCGCGCGCTCAAGGTAAAGGGAACCTTTGACGACTGCCAAAAATTGGTCAAGACCGCCTTCACCGACGAAGACTTGCGCGCCAAGTTCCGCTTGTCGAGCGCAAACTCAATCAACATTTCCCGCCTGCTTCCGCAAGGCTTTTACTATATGTTCGCTGCGCTCGCCGCGCAGGCCGAAAATCCCGGAAAGGAAATCGTCGTCACCGTTCCCAGCGGAAACTTTGGAAACCTTACCAGCGGCTTAATCGCGCGCGAAATGGGCGCGCCGATAACAGGCTTTGTGGCGGCGACAAATTCCAACCGCACCATTCCCGACTGGATCGCCACAAGCGAATACAAGGCCCGTCCCAGCGTGGAAACATACGCCAACGCGATGGACGTGGGCGCGCCTTCCAACTACGAGCGAATCGCCTATATGTATTCGCTGGAAGAAGTGCGCAAGCTCTTCGCCGCCTACTGGCTGGACAACGACGGAATCATAAAGTCTATAAAGGATTGCAAGGACTCCACGGGCTACACGATTGACCCGCACGGAGCGGTGGCCTACAAGGCTTGGAAGGACATAAAGGGCGGCGCTTTGGACAACTTGCAAGGAATAGACATAACAAAGCCCGGAATCACTCCCAACAAGCCCGACTGGGCGGACAAGGCAAAGGGCGCGGTCGGAATCGTTTTGGAAACCGCCGACCCGGCCAAATTCAGCGCCATCGTCAAGGACGCGACCGGCGCGGAGCCTCCGATTCCGGAGCGCCTGCAAAAGGTCATGGCCCTGCCCGACCGCGCGATTCCGATGGAAAACGACTACAACAAGTTCAAGGCTTGGCTTGTCGCCAACCTCTAGGAACGGTCAAGGCGCGCTACGCTCAAGGCCTTGACTCGTTCCTTTTGCGGCGCGAACAAAATTGTCGCGCCGCAATAATTCACATGTCTTTATATGTTTGAACAGAATCTTCCAAGTGCTCGATTTTGACGCCGGCTTCCTTGAACATGCGCATCGAATCTTCCTCGTCGTGGTAATGCTTTTCGCAAACAACCCGCTTTATTCCGCAGTTGATGATTAGCATCGCGCAAGTGCGGCAGGGCGTCATCTTGCAGTAAACAGTTCCGCCGTCGATTGATATGCCGCGCTTGGCCGCCTGGCAAATCGCGTTTTGTTCGGCGTGAACCGTGCGCACGCAGTGGTTTGTAATCGAGCCATCTTCATGGATGCTCTTTCTAAAAAGGTGGCCCACGTCGTCACAGTGAGGAAGGCCCGCCGGGCTTCCCACATAGCCGGTCACAAGAATTTGGTTGTCGCGCGCGATGACGCAGCCGCTTCTTCCGCGGTCGCAGGTTGCGCGCTTGGCTATCGTTCTGGCCACTTCCATAAAATATTCGTCCCAGGTGGGGCGGACGTACTTTTCTTCGCTCATAACGCCAATATACACAAAATCCGCGCTCTTGTATAGCGGTTCAGCAAAAAAAAACAAATTTTTTTTAGGCTTCGCGAGAATTTATGCGAATTTTTTCAAAAACTTTTATATGATATATATGCAAAAAGGCTGAACGCCTTGCGAAAAATTCATTCATCAAGAGAGGAAAAAAATGAAGTCAATCAAAAAGATCGCAACGCTCGCGGCGCTGCTTTTTGCGGCGGCAAGCGTTTGGGCGGAACTTGGAGGCTTGGCCCCAATGCCCGGCTCCCCGGCAAAAGCGCGCCCACGGACAGAAGAGGACTTGCAAAAGGAATTGGACAACTATGACAAAATCGCGCTGGAATACAAGGACTATTTCAAGGAAACCGAAAAAAAATACATGCCGCAGAATTTCGGCCGCTACTTGGATTCCCTTTACGAGTTCAGCCTGCAACATCCCTTGTGCGTCTCGGCCTACGCCGACTACATCAAAGGCCTTTTGATGGCGGCCCAGCCCGAAGCCAAGCGCATGGCAAAAGAAGCCTACGGCGCGGCGACCGGCGCTCTAAAATTCGTTCCCGACACAAAAGAAGGAAATCTTTCAAAGGCGGACTATTACGACGCTTCCGCAAGAATCCAGTTTTTGCTTTTTGGAGACGAAGCCAAGGCTCAAAGGGAAGCCGAGCTTTGCGCAAAGGCAAATCCAAAACTTGCGGGAAAAGCCCTTTACGACTTCGCCACGTTCTATATGGGAAAGAAGGATTACGCAAAAGCCTTGTCGTATTTTCAAAAGAGCTTTGAGCTGGACCCGAATCTTTCCGCGTTCAGCAGCATTAACGCTGAAAAAGCGCTTGCAGAGGCTTGCGCCGCGGCAAAAAAATTCGACGTTCTTGCGGCCTACTGCGACAAGAAAATGGAAGGCTCAATATATTGGCGCGACTTTGGCGCCTTTGCCATGTCCGCCTACGAAAAGGCCAAGCAAAACGCCAAGGCCGTCTTGGTTTCGATGCTGGACGTTGAATACGCGCTGGCTTACAGCGACACAGGCGCCGACGCTCTTCTCCAAATATTGCAAAAGCATTTTGGCAAGGACAAAAAAGCCGCGCCCTGCATAGCCTTCATTAAAAAGTTTTATGACGACAAGGCTGTCTTGACGCAGGCTGACGTGGCTTCGCTTCCTGAAAATGTCCGCGACTTTTTCCCGATCCGCTATATGTTCAAGATGAAGAACTCAAGCGACATCGAAGAACTCAAAAAAGAATTCGACCCCTTCTGCGGCATTACGTTAGGAAACTTCGCGCTGCGCCTTTACGACAAGGCCGTGAAGGCCGGCGACAAAAAGGCGGCCGCCGACATGCTGGCAAAGATTGAGTTGATTGAGACGGTCAACAACCGCAAGACCAAACTAAAACGCTAGGAGGTTAGCAAAAACAAACAATGCGGCCCGGAAAAAAAATATGGGTCGCCGCCCTCTTCCTGCCCTGCGCGCTTTTTGCCGGCTGCGCGGACAAGAAGGCGGCCGAAACGCTGTACATAAAGGCGCTTGAGCGGTACGAACAAAAAGACTTTAAGGCTTCAAGCGCCTTTATCAACCAAAGCTTGAAGATTGACAAAAAAAACGAACGGGCAAAATTCTTAAACGCCAAAATCAACTTTTTCCAAGGCCGCTACGACAAGGCCAAGGAAATTCTTTTAGACCTAAAAAAATCCAATAACGACAACAAAGACATTGAACGCTACCTGATACGAAGCCTGATTCTTTTAGAGGACTACGACCAAGCGCGGGAACAAATCGAGGCCGCGCTAAAAAACGACAGGGGCGACTGGCGGCTTTGGCAGCTGGACGCTCTTGTCGCGGCAAAAGAACAGGACACGGAGCGGCGGCTAAGGGCGCTGAACTCCGCGCTGGAATCCTTGAAAGGCTCGGCGCTTGTTTACTTTGACCTTGCGCTTGTGTGGGACGCCCTTGGCGCGGCCTCAAAGGCGCAAGAGTTCAAGGAAAAGGCGCTTGCCTTGGACAAGGATTTGGAAGAACTATTTTAGCGGCGAAAAAACCATTAAGGAAGCAATGTGAATTTTATCATAAAATTTCGTGAAACAAAGCGTGAAACAATCCGCTCTATTTTTAGAGCGGCGCTTGCCCTAACTATGCTGTATTGCGCGAATTTGCCGAATTTCGCTCAAACCTGCATGGAAAAAACCGCGGTTCAAACTGCGGAAGAGGCTGCCGGCGACATCGATAAAAAGCGAATATCGTCACATTTTTGTGCCGTAATTTTGACATCCGCCGACGACGCGGCAAGAATCGCGGCTGCCAACGACCGCGAGGGCCGGCTTATGAAAAAACTGGTCGAGACGGAGGCAAAGCTTGCAAAGAGATCGATTACGGGCTTTTTGCCGCAATTCGACTTTGCGGTTTCGGATTCGGCGACCGTTCAAAAAGAAAAAGGCGACTACAAAAGCAAGGCGATTGAAGCGGGCGTGACGCAAAAAATTTTCAACGGCGGAAAAAGCCTTTTGGAATACAAAATGCAAATTGAAAAAAGCCTTTACGACTGTTTGGAAAACGAGAGCGCGCAAAAAGAAAGGCAAAAGCAAGTTACGGCCGCCTACCATCGCGCCCTGCTCCTAAAGCTGCGCGGCGACGCGCTAAAGGACGCGGCCCAAAACGCGGCGACAGTCTTTGAGGCCGCCTGCTTGGAAGCCGAGCAAGGAATGATTTCAAGCGCGCAATTTCTAAAGAGCCAGGTTCAATTCATGAAAATGCAGGCGGACGCTAACGCGGCCCAAAGCGCCTTTTTGGATTCAAGCCGCGCCTTGTCAGACCTTATGGGCTTGGACTCGCGGGAAAAGATTTTCTTTGAGGAAGGAATGGAAAGCGGACAGGAATTTAAAAGCCGCGCCCGAAACTTGAACGAGCGGCTTACGGAGCTTACCCAGGCGGCCTTGGAAAACAGCGTGGCGCTGAAGAAAGCCCGCGCCGAAGCCTCTTGGTCAAAGAAAAGAAAGTCGCTGATGCTCCGCGCTTTTTTGCCGAGCGTCTCCTTGCGGGCGGGCGTTTCGCTAAACGGAAGGAATTGGCCGCTTTCCGAGCCGGCCTACTCCTTCAAGGTTATTCTTGGCTTTGACAACAATCCTTGGCTTCCGATGAGCCTTTCAAAAAGCGCCGGCCTTGAAAAAGGCTCGCTCGCTTCGATGTCGGACGCGATTAACGGAAAGGGCGTGATAGACCTTGCCTGGCCAAGCCAGTTCAAGCTTAGCTCGCTCGGCGTTGAGAAGGCTCTTTTGGACGCTGAAAAAACGCAAAGGGAGATCGAAAGCCAAGTCTTTGGCCTGGTTCAAAGCCTTTTGGCGGCGGAAGAAAACGCGCGCCTAAAATTTGAAACTTCAAGGCTAAAGGAAAAGTATCTTGAGCTTTATAAAATTCAGCTTGAGCAAGGCGAAATAAAAATGACTGACTGGCTTGAAGAATTGGCCGAATGCGCGAAAGAAAAAATCAATTGGCTTGAGGCGAAAATTCAAGCCGAAGAGCTTGCGAAATCCCTTGAGGACTTGTGCGCTCTCAAATTGTGACGGAGGAAAAAATGAAAAACAAAAACACGGACGGCCTCGCCTTTGCGCTTGCGGCCATAGCCGCCCTTTTGGCCCTTTCGGCTTGTTCCCCAAAAAAACAAGACGACGGCCTTGTCGAAGTCAAGACGATAAGCGCAAAAAAAACCGAGCGGAGCGTTCGGCTGGACGCGTACGGCTCCGTGACCTACAAAAAGAAAAACGACGTTACGGCGCTTGTGGACGGAACGATTTACGAGCTTAACGTCCAGGAAGGAAGCGAAGTGAACGAAGGCGACATTCTTCTTAGAATGAAAAACATTCAGCATGAAATTCAAAAGACGGAATGCTTGAACCAGCTCAATTCCGCGCGGGCAAAGCTTCGCGCCGCCAAGAACAATTTGACCGAGCAAGAAAGACAGGTCCAGGGCCGCATGGCAAGCCTTGAAAACTCGCGGGCGAGCCTTGCCCAAAAAAAGGTGGAATTCGCGCTCGCCAAAAAAAATCTGGAAAAGAACCGGGCCTTGCTTGAGGCGGGCGGAATTTCTTCAAGCGCCTTTGAAAAAATGACCCTGGAAGCGCAGGCGCTTGAAACCGAAATCGGCATCTTGGAAAAAGAAGCGGCGGCCTCGGAGCTGGGCTTTAGAAGCGAAGACTTGTTTTTGGCGGGAATCGAGCCAAGCGAAGACTTGGAAGAGCGCAAAAAGCAGTTGGCCGACTTGAACCTTCAGACCGCAAAAATCGAAATCGAGCTGGCCGAGGCCGCCCTTCAAAACGCGGAGCAAAGCCTTAATTCGATAAACTCAATTATAGAAAACCTAACGGTCCGCTCGCCCGCCAAAGGCCTTGTGGGAGTCCTTAATTTTGAATGCGGCGAGCGCGTTGCCCAAAACGAAAAAATCCTTACAGTCATAGACATGGAAGAGCCGTACGCTCTGGTTTACGCGCAAGAAAAGGACGCGCAAAAAATTCAAGTCGGCTCGCCCGCCCTTGTGGAAATAGAGTCCTTGGGCGAAAAGCAAAAAGGCCAAGTTTCATTCATAAGCCCGATGGCGGACTTGGAGACAGGAAATTTCTCGGTCAAGATTCCGCTTCAAAACGTCGGAAAAAAAATCAGGCTTGGAATGTTCGCGCAGTGTTCGATAGAGACAAGCCTTTCGGGATTTTTTTTCGCGCTGCCAAAAAGCGCGGTTCTTTTTATGAACGGAAACAACGCGGTCTTTTTTTGCGTTCAAAACGGCTATGTCCTAAAAAAAGAATGTCCGGTGGAAATGGAGCGGGACGGAAAAATTTTCATTTCAAGCGGCTTGGAGGACGGAGAAAAAATTGTCGAAAATCCGTCCGGCGGGCTAAAGGAAGGCGAACGTGTCAAAGTCATTTAGCGCCGCTTTTTTGGCGCTCTTTTTGCCCGCGGCGTTTTCGTGCAACGCGCTTTCGCTTGAAGATTTTGCGGCGGACGTTTTAATTGGGGAAGCTCAAAGCTATTACGGCGAAGAATGGGTCTCGATTTGCTTTTCGACAGAGGTTGACCCCTTGTCCGCGCAAAACCTTCTTTCGTTGAGGGAAGGCGGCATGGCGGCCGAAGCGAACGCTTTGTGGCTTCCAAGATGCTGCTTGGTTCAGCCCGCGGGCGGCTGGAAAAAAGGATTGAAGTACGCGCTTTCGTTTAGCGGCTCTATTTTGACGCAAGACGGAAGGACTTACAGCGTTGGCCTTTACCGCGAATTTATTTACGGAAGCGCTGGCCAAGACTTTTTTGTTGAAAAAATCGAGGAGCCGGAAAAAAACAATCCCGAAAAAAATTCGCTTGTCCTTTGCTTTAACAAGCCCGTCGACCCGGCCGCTTTTGAAAGGACATTCAACATAAGTCCCGGAGCGGAGCTGGTCAAAAAATATTCGGACGACAAAAGGCGGGTGGAAATTCTTCCCGCAAAAAAATGGAAGGCAAACGTCTTTTACGATTGGCGCTTGGAAAAGCTTTTGAGCGCGGACGGCGTAATGATAAAGGCTCCCTGTTCCGGCTCCTTTATGGCGTTGGAAAAAAATTCCCCGCCAAGCCTCATTTGCGTTTGCCCGGTTTTGGACGAAGTCTTTTTTGAGAATATGGACTTGAATTCCCTGTGGGAAAGGCAGGCGGTCGGCTTTGTTTTTGACAGCGACATGGACTTTGAAAGCGTAAAAAGCGGAACAAACTTTTCGCCCTTTGTCGAAGGCCGCTGGACAAAAATCGACGCGAGGCGCTTTGTATTTGAGCCTTACCAAAACTACGCGCTTGAAAAAGAATACGCGCTTTTAGTAAGCGACGCGGTTGAAGACGAAGCGGGCTTGAAAATGGCGGAAAGCAAGAATTTTCGCTTTAAGACGCAGGCTCGCTTTATTGAGCTTAGCGCCTCTTGCGGCGGAAAGGTCTTGGAAAAAGACGGCCTAAACTGGCTTGAATGCGGCGAAGGAAGCCCCCTTGTAGTTGACTTGAGCTTTTCGCGCGTTTTGGCTAACGATTCCGTCTTGGGCATAAAAAAAGCCGCGAGCCTTTCGCCAGTCTTTCCGCAGAGCGCCGCCGCGCCCTATTTGGAAACGCTTATTACGGGAGCGGATTGCCTTTCTTGCTCGGAAATCAGGCTGGAGTTTGGCGGCTTTGATTTTTCGCAAGAAGACCAGCCGGCCGTCTACAAGATGCAAGTTAGCGGCGGCGCGGGCTTTGTCTACGACGCTTTGGGGGAATATTTAAAGGAGGACGAATGTTTTTACATCGCGGTAAAAAAATCTTTGTGAACGCAACTCGCGCGGCAAGCGTCGCTTTTTGTTTGGCCCTTTGCTCTTGCGCGGACAACGCGTTTCCGGAGTTTACGGTTGAAAATTCCTTTTTGGCGGACGGAAAGGCGGCTGTCGTTTTTTCGGCGCCGATAGAGGCCGCGAGCGCAAAGAAAGACTTTTTGTTCGCGCGCGACGACGTTCAAGTTGACGGAGAAATATTTTTAAGCGGAAACGCGCTGCTCTTTTTTCCCAACGAAAAAATAACGGAAGGCCACCGCTACAAGATTCAAGTTTTTTCAGGCGCCCGCGACCAAAACGGAAACACGCTGCAATTCGATTATTGCAACACGATAAACGCGCGCGGCGATTGCGAAGCGCCAAAAATTCTTTTTATAAAAGAATACGGCGACGCTGTTGAAATTCAATTCAGCAAGGATGTAAGCGAAAAGTCTTTCTTGGAAAAATTTTCCATTAAGCCCGAAAAAGAATTCTTCGCGCTCTGGAGCGAGGGCTCAAAAAAAGTCCGCCTGGCCTTTAAAAGCACCTTGGCGGAAAGCATTCTGTATTCCGTTAAAATAGAAAGCGGCCTTGAAGACCTTTGGGGGAACAAGACGGGAAGCGACTTTTATTGGTCGTGGACAAAGAACCCGGACGCAAAGGCGCCGGAATGCATTGTTTGGGGCTTTAAAGCCGGAGAAAGCCAGAGCAAGGCGCTTGACGGCGTTTTGGAAGGCGCGGACTTTGACAAAGGCCTTGAGCTTTCGTTCAGCAAGGAAATTGACTCGGAAAGCCTTTGGACCGCCGTGTCGGTTGAGCCTCCCCTAGCCTTTGAGATTTTTCCCCAGCTGGACGAGGACGGAAAATTCTGCAAAAGCGCCTTGGTGAAATTTTCTGAAAAGCCAAAGTGGGGCCAAGAAGTTCTTTTTATCGTTGGCGATAAAATCGCGGACAAAAGCGGCGCAAAAATTAAGGAAAAAAGAACGGCGCTAAAAAACAACGCGGAAGATTTTAGGCCGCCCGTCTTGGAATGCGTCGCGGTAAAAAACAACGGCGGCTTTTTGGCCTTGGACAAAGAAAACAGCTTTTCAAACATAAGCTTTCCAACGACCGACTACCCGGACTACGAAGAAAAAGAGATTTCGCTTTACTTTTTGTATTCGATAAGCCGGGCGGCCGGGCGGATAGACAGGCTTTCGGCTATGGAAGCGACAAGCGTTCAGGCAAACTCGTGCGCGGCAATAACGCTAAAGACAATGCAAGCGCTTTGCGAAGAAGAGCTTTTGGCGCTGGCGGATTTTTCGCAAGAAGAAGAGGCTTCAAAAACAATCGCCGCGCTAAAGGCGCAAGGAAAAAAACTTTCGCTCGTAGCATGCCGCGCGGACTTTAGGAACTGCCTAAGGAACGGAAAGCCCGCCCACGGACTGATTGAATTTACGGCGAGCCAAAAAATTTGCGACGACAAAAAAAACTTTATGGAGGAAAGCGCGCTTTTTAGCTGCAACAAAAACTGATGAACAAAGCGATAGAATTTTCCGCGCGGCATCCCGTTTCGGTCTTGATGCTTTTTTCCTTGCTTGTAATATTAGGCGCGGCGGGCGCGTTTTTCTTGAACGCAAGCCTTTTGCCGCAAACAAAAGACCGATGGATTTTAGTCGTCGCAAAATGCGAAGGCGAGCGCGCGGGCGACGTCCGCAAATTGGTCGCCCTGCCCCTTGAAGAAAGCCTTTCGGGCATGAAAAACGTAAAAAACTTGGAATCGGTAAGCCGCGACGGCGTTTGCGCGATTAAGATTGAGCTTAATTGGTCGGCCGACGCAGACGCCGCCTTGCTTGAGGCCAACGCGATTTTGGACGCGGCGATGGAAACGCTTCCAGACTGCTGTTCGAGGCCGCAGGCAAAAAAGATTTCGGCTTCGTCCGGCCAAGTCAGTATTTGCGTCGTTCCAAAAAACGCAAGTCTGGCGGCGGCCTCGGACTTTGCTCGCCATGAGCTGAAGTCAAAAATTTTGGGGCTTGAAGAGGCCGCGTCCGTAGAAATTTTGGGCGCGCAAGACTTGGAAATAAAAATCATAGTGGACTCAAAAAAGGCGGCTTTTTACGGCCTTTCGCTTGAGGACATCGCCGAGCGCGCGAACCTTTCAAACTTTGACTACCCCGCAGGAACAGTCCGCGAAGGCGACGACGAAATTCTTTTAAAGACCGACGGAAACTTCAAGAGCTTTTCGGAAATTCTTGACACTACAATAAAATCAAGCCAAGGCCGCCTTAAGATTGGAGACATAGCCCGCGTTGAAAAGTCGCTGAAAAAATCCTCCGCCTTTAACTTTTGCGGTTCCGAGCGCTGCGTGGAAATTTTAGCCCAATGCAAGAAAAACCGCAACCCGCTTAAATTTGGAAAAAAAGTGAAAGGCCTCTTAAAAGAAATCAACGGCGGCCAGGAAAATTTCTTGCTCTTCGCCGCAAGCGACAGCGCTGACGAAATCGCGGCTTCGCTAAAAAGCCTTTCGCTCGCTTCTTTGGCAGGAATAGCGGCGGTTTTCGCGCTGACAGGCCTTTTCTTTGGCTCGCTCAAAATCGCATCGCTGATTGCGTCGGTGATTCCGCTTAGCGTCTTGTTTTCAACGCTCGCGCTTTTGGCCTTTGGGAAGAGCGCCAACATAATTTCCATAGCGGGAATGACGCTAAGCCTGGGAATGATCGTGGACAACAGCATTGTGGCCATGCAAAGCGTCATTGAAGGCGCAAAGCAAAGGGAAAGCTTTTTGCCCGCTCTGGAAAAGTCCGTCAAAAAAATCGCCTTGGAAAACTCCGCGTCAACCGTCACAACTATAATTGTATTCGCGCCGGTCTTTTTTATAGGCGGAATCATCGGCGAGCTTTTTTGCGACTTGGGAATAACTGTTTTTGCCGGCATGGCTTTCTCTTTGCTTTTTTCTTTCACTGTCATTCCCGCATCCTGCGCGCTTTTTTTTAAGAGCGAAGTCAAGGCGGCGCGAATTTTTGACTTGTCCGCCGCGCAAAATAAATACGAAGCGCTTTTAAAAAAAACGAACAAAATAAAATTTCTTTGCCCCGCCGCTTCGCTCGCGTCAATCGTTCTAGCCGCGCTGCTGCTGCTTCCGATAAAAAAAGAGCTTGAGCCCAAAGGCCGCCAAAACGCTTGGACGGCTTCGATAGCCTTTGAGCCGGGAACAAGCGCGGAGACTATCGAAAAGCGGGCCAAGGCCTTGGGCCAAAGCCTTTCCAACGCCGCTTGCGTAGAACGAGTTTTGTTAAGCGGCGGCCTTGAAGAAAGCGCTTTTGAGCGTTTGGCCGACCCCAACGCCTTTCGCGAGCGCCTTCTAGTGAGCGTTCTTTCTTCTGACGCAAAGAAATCCAAGGCCGCCTGCGAGCGGATTTTCAAAGACTTAAAGTTGGACTACGCCTTTGAAGAAAGGGGCGGCGTGATTTCAGAACGCCTTTCGATAAAGGACTGGAAAATCTTTTTTGGCGAAAGCCCCGAACTTCTTTTGGCGGAATGCAAAAAGCGCTTTGGAAAAAACTTCTTTCCACGCCAGACAAAGAGCGTGAAAGTTTTTAAGGCCGGCAAGGGCGCGTTGGAAAACGCGGGCGTGACTCCCCTTTCGCTTTCGGTCGCGCTCAAGTCTTCGTTTGACGGCCGGGAAGCCTTTCCATATTATGAGAACGGAAAGGAAATAGCCGCGCGGGTTCAGTATGAAGAAAATGAATTTTCGTCAAAGGCAAAATTGGCCGCTCTGAAAATTCCAAGCCAAAAAGGGATGCAAAGCCTTTCCGCCCTGGGCCGCTGGGAAGAAGAGACAAGCGAATGCGTCTTTTACAGGCGGAACGGAAAGGACGCAAAAATCGTTTTTGGCGGCGCGAAAGGCGCGGCTGAATTCCTTTCGCTAAAAAAGCAAAACATGAGCGAGCTTTTGGAAAACGGCGCGCTTTTGCTTTGCCTTGCGCTTGTCTTTTTGTATTGCGTTCTTGGCGCCCAGACGGAATCTTTTTCAAAGCCGCTTGAATACTTGCTTGCCGTTCCGCCGGCCTTTTTTGGCGCAGCCCTTTTCCTTGCGCTCTTCGGCTCGTCGCTCAACATAAATTCCATCATGGCCTTTGCCGCGCTTTTTGGCTCGTCGGTGAACAGCGCGATAATCTTGCGCGAAGGAGGAACAAAAAAGCTTTCGGCGGTCTTGATAACAAGCGCCACTTCCATCGCGTCGCTTTTGCCCTTTGCCTTTGATCCGTTAGGCTTGAATCCGCAAAGCTCCCTGGCGCTCGCGCTGGCTGGCGGACTGGCCTTTTCGACCGCGGCCTCGCTTGTCTTGATTCCAAACGTCATGGAGAGAAAAAATGAAAGCGTTTAAAAGCGGGCGGCAGGCGCTTTTTGTCCTTTTGGCGCTAGTCGCGGCAAGCCTTTATTTGGCAAAGGGGCTTTCAATCACTTGCGTTCCGCCGTCTGAAAAGGAATTCTACACGGTGGAATTTGAATGGTTTGGAATGGACGCGGAAAAAATCGAGCGCCTTGTGGCCCTTCCGCTTGAAGAAAAAATCGGCGGCTTGGAAAAGCTTGTCTCGCTTTCAACCGTTTGCGAATGGTCAAAATGCTCCGCGAGCGCGGTTTTTGAAAAAAGCGGCCGCGGCTCGTTTTTCGCCCTTTCCGCAGCAGCCAACGAATTAAGCCAAAGCCTTCCGTCCGAAGCCCAAAAGCCAAGGGTCTACGCGGGGGCGGCCGCTTCAAAATGGATTTTTTGCGCCGCCTTTGACGCAAAAAAACATTCGCTTGAGGAGCTCGAAAAAAAGCTAAAAGCGCCCCTGCAAAGCGTCCGGGGAGCCAGCCGCGCGGTCTTTTCCGGCGGCCAAACGGAAGAAATACAGCTGGCCTACAACGGCTCCCTGCTTGACCATAGAAAGGCCGCCCCCTGGAATTTGGCTGAAATCGCGCGCTCGCAAAAAGGCTCGGCTATTTTTGGAAACGGCTTTGCCTTTTGCCAAGACGCTCAAAGCGCCAAAGAGCTGAACGCAATCCAGGGCTTGTCTAGCGCGGCAAGCGCCCGCGACGGCTTTCAGAGAAAAAATTCGATAGTCCGCGTGAACGGCGCCGAATGCCTTTTGGCGGGGGTCCAAAGCGCTTCCGAAAGCCAAAACATATGGATTTGCAAAGAGGCGCGGAAAATCCTAAAAAGGGAATTCCCGCAAAAAGGCGACTTTCAAATAATTTTGGACAACGGGCGCGAACAGGAAAAAATGCTGGGGGACGTTTTTTTGGCTTTTTTTCAAAGCCTTGCCGCCTTGGCCGCCTGCGCCTTCTTTTTTTACAAGTCGGCCAAAAAAGCGCTAATGGTCTTGCTTTGGACTTCGCTCGCGCTTTTGTTCGCGGCCGCGGCTATGGGCGCGCTGAAAATTCCCTTGGACAGCGCCGCCATAAGCGGAGTCACAATTTCGCTTGGCCTTTTGTGCGACGCGGCGCTCTACATGGCCGACGACTGCCAAAGCTCCTTTTCCGCAATGGCGGCGGCAAGCCTTACGACAATCTGCGCCCTGCTTCCCCTTTGCGCCTTGAACCCGCTCGCGCCCGGAATTAAGGCCGCAAGCCTTTCATGCGTTTTGGCCGTGGGAATTTCTTCGCTTATGGCGCCGCTTTTTCTTCCGCTCTTTTTTAAGAAGGAAGCGAACGCAAGGCAAAAAGCTAGAAAGTTTCTGAACTTGTCTACATTTTCATACATCAAACCTAGAAACATTCTCAAGTTGTCTATATTTTTATACATTTTGGCGCCGATAATCTTTGCTTTTTCGCCAAAAAACCTTTGCCAGCCGGACGCAACAAGAAGAATCTACGCCCAAGTTGAATATCGTGCCGAACGCAGCGCGTACGCGATTGACAAAGACCTTGAAGACTTTTTGGAAAAGGCAAAAAAAATCAATGGCGTGGAATTTGTTCAAAGCGAGGCGCGTCGCGGCTCGGCGGAAATTCAACTTGTCTTAAAGAGCGCGGGCAAAAAGGACAAGGCCGCCAAAGAGCTTTTGGCGCTTTCAAGCCATTTAAGCGGAAACTTGTACGTTCCCCTTTCGCCGCCCAAAAGAAAAATCGTCCAAAGCGTCCGCGTCGGAGTCATTGGCGACCAAAGCGCTGTATGCCAAGAAGAATGCAAAAAGGCGGCGGCCGCGCTTATGCAAAAAGACTTCGCGGCCAAGGGCAAGGCTCAAGCCGTCCTTAATTTTAAGGACAGCGAAAGAATCTATTTGGCGCGGCCAAATCGGGCGCTCTTGGACCGGGCGGGCGTTTCGGTACAAAGCGCCGCGCAAAGCCTTCGCTGGGCCTTGTTTGGGGCGGTGGCGAAAAAGGCGCGTTATGACGGCGGCGCAAAGGACATTCGCGTAGGCGAAAGAAATTTCGCGTTTGGAAAGCCGCCGACTTTGGAGGAATTTTCTGCCGTAAAAACAAAGGGCCTTTCGCTTGCGGCGCTTTGCTCAATAGAAAGCGCGGCCGCGCCGCCCAAGATTTTTAGGCAAAACGGAAAACGGGCCGCCTACTTTACGATTGAACTGGAGTCAAACAAGTCCGACAAAGCCTTCAAGCAAATAAAGGCGGCCTTAAAAGACGTTCGTCTTCCGCAAGGCTATTGGCTGGATTTTCCGCGCGAATACGAAGACTTGAAAAAAAACTACGCTTTAGCCGCGGCGGCCTTTTTGCTTGCCATGGCCGCGATTTACGTTTTGACCGCCGCCCAGTGCGAGCGCCCCTTGGACGCGCTCAAGGCGGCATTGACCGTCCCCCTTTCGCTTTTTTTGCCGCTTGCAATCAGGGCGGCGACGCTTTGCCCCTTGACTTTGGGCGACGCGGCGGGCATGACTTTTGTTTCGGGCTTTTGCGTCAACAACGCGATTTACATTATGAACGAATTCAATTTGAAAGGAAGGAAAGACGCTTTCGCCGCGGCAAGGGCGGTTTCAAAAAGCGTTTTGTCGTCGTCGGCCACGACGATGGCGGGTTCTCTTCCGCTTTTGTTTTTCGCGGCGCAAGGCTTTGCAAAAGACCTGGCGTTTTTCACTTTTTTTGGAACGCTAGGCTCCCTCGCCGCCTCGCTGCTTTTCTTCCCGGAAACTTTAATGGTGAAGAAAAAAGCCGCGCGAAGAAAAAAGGATTCCCGCGTCAAGCGCGGGAATTACAGTTCCAACAGTTTAGCGTTTAAAGCTCTCCGGACTTGTTCTTGGGGATTATCAAGTTCAAGACAATGCCAACGAGCGTCGCCAAAGCGACTCCGCCAAGAGCGAACTTGAAAGTTCCGACCATAAACTGCAAGACGCCGCCGCCGATTCCGATGACCATAATCACCGAAGAAATCGTAAGGTTGCGCTTTTCCTGATAGTCAACGCCCGCGTCGACCAAAGTTCTAAGTCCGCTTGAAGCGATAAGGCCGTAAAGCAGCGTGCAGATTCCGCCCAAAACCGGCGTCGGAATCGTTTGGATGATCGCGCCGAATTTCTGGCAGAACGAAAGCAAAATCGCGATTACGGCGGCTCCACCGATTACCCAAACCGAATAAACTTTAGTGATCGCCATAACGCCGATGTTTTCGCCGTAAGTCGTGTTCGGCGGGCCTCCCCAAACGGCCGCCCAAGCGGTGGCGACGCCGTCTCCGAGCAAGGTGCGGTGAAGTCCCGGATCCTTGTAAAAGTCGCGGCCAACGACCTTGCTGGTGGTCAGCGTGTCGCCCATGTGCTCGCAGATTGTTGAAATAGAAACGATTACAAAGGTCAAAATCGCCACAAGGTTGAACTTGGGAGCCTGCCAAAATGCGTGGCCGGCCGCGTCGCTTTGCAAGAACGGAAGCGCGAACCACTTGGCGTTCTGGACGGCGGTAAAGTCAATCAAGCGGTAGGCGGGAACAAAGGCGCCCATAATCAGGGTGAACAAGTAGCCGCCGATAAGGCCAATCAAGATTGAAAGGGTGTTGAAAAAGCCCTTTAGGAAAATCGTGGCGAAGACCGCTATGGCAAGAGTCACGGCGGCGATGCTGAGCGCGACGAGCGAATACTCGTTGTTCAGGTAAAAGGCCTCGTTTACAGCCGTGGGCGCGAGCGACATTCCGATTACGATGATTACCGAGCCGATGACGACCGGAGGAAGCGCCGCGTCAATCCATTTTTTTCCGGCAAAGCGGATTATAAGCGCGACAATCGCGTAGAAAATTCCCGCGAAAATCGCTCCGCCCATCGCGTAGGGAACGCCGTATTCCTTTCCGATGCCGATAAGGGCCGGAATAAAGGCGAACGAAGAGCCTAAAAAAGCCGGAACCTTGGCGCCTGTAATCAAAATATACAAAAGCGTTCCGGTTCCGGCTGTGAACAATGCCGTAGATGTGCTCAATCCCGTTAGAATCGGCACCAAAATTGTAGCTCCAAACATCGCGAACACGTGCTGGAAGCTTAGCGGAATCCATTTTGCCAGCGGCGGCTTGTCGCCCGGCATAAGGACTGTAGAAGCGTTTTCTGCCATAGTTACTCCTTTTGATAGATTTTTCCTAGTGTAGCGCATTTCGCGCGCTTTTGCTAGTGGGCGGAACTAAATAGCGCGCCCGCCCCGCCCGCCTTTTTTTTCTTGACGAAAAAAACAACGCCGTGTTATAATTAGAAGTTGTTTTTTTTTATTTATTCTCAGGAGGAGTTATGAGAGCGTTTAGACGGGCGCCTGCAGCAACAGCAGCTCTTCTTCTTACCTTCCGCTTTTGTACGCCGCGCAGCAGCAGCAGTCGCAGCCTTTTAGCTACGAATTCATCAGCGAAAACAGAAATTTCATCGGCGGCTCGCTTATTTACGACCCCGACTCGCCGGACGCCTTGACGCAAATTTCGGCGGGAGCCAAATTTGGCGTGCGTCTTGGAAAGTTGAAAAAAACTTCGGAGACTGTGAATAGCTACGCTTCAGGAACGACCGTGGAAAGTTCGGCAAGCGAGGACACTGTCACTGTCAGCGGCGCGCCCGACGACCCGACATCTAAAGTCAGCGTGACCACAAATTTGAGCGGAACTACAACAACAACGACCGTATATGAAGACATTCCAGAAAGGGCCGTTTACGGCTACATTTCGGTGACAAGCGCAAGCGTAGATTCAATTTCATTTACGTTCACCACTGTAAGCCCGAACGGCGCCACGTCCGCAAAATCGTTCAAGCTGAAAAAAGGCGAATCCTGTGACATAGACGGAAGCGGAATCAACAACTTAAAATACGACGCGCCCTCGCTAAAGCGAACCGGCTACGGAGAAAAGGCGCGATGGCTCACGTTCCTGAATGATGAAAATACGCTGACTTCAAACATGTTCTGCAAATTCAGCGACAGCGAAGCCAGCGCCGGATACCGGTCGGCCGAAAACGTTTCGGCCAGCGTGGACAAGGGCTTGTACGCGGTCAATTCCAACGGCGACTTTGTGTATGTCTATTACGACAATTACGAAACAGACAAGTCAATGGCCTATGGCGACTACATCTTGTGCCTGCCGTCAACAGTCGGCGTTAATGAGAACAACATTGAATGGGGAAACGAATACGACAACCCCGGTGACGACGACGAGTCCACGACAAATACAAACGAGTTCTATGACAACGTAGCTGCCATGAGCACTTCGGCCACGACGATGAACTTTGGCGGAAAAACCTACATCGTCACAAACGGATCTTCCAGCTCGGTGGAGCTCAAAGACAAAGATCAGTTTGAAAGCTACAGCATTGAATACTCATACCAACTCTGGCATTTTCCTGACGAAGAGAACGGCCCGCGCGACTTGCTTGTCGACTTGAACGCCTCCTCCGACGCCCTAAAAAGCTTGATAAACCTTCCCGATTCTTCGAGCGCCACAAATATAATCACTAAGTTGAACGATCTGCTTCAGGAAGAAGATTTTTTTAACAAAGTTTTGGACGCGAAAGTGTCCGACGCCACAAAAAAGTTGGAGGCCCAAAACTCTTACGCCGCGGCCGGCTCTGCAGATGAAAAAACAAGATTATGCCGTCTCTTGGTTGACGAGCTTTATCCGTCTTCGCCGGACGCGCTTATTGAAGGCCCCGATTTGACCAGGGTTTATCCCGACATGGTCTTTAACCTTGGAAGCCCCGACGATTTGGCTTCCTTCATGTATTCGCCTCAAAACAATTTGTATGTCGACGACATCGCCAGCAGCGCGGCGAAAACCATTCACTCAAAATACAGCGACTACAAGAAAAGGCATGACGAGCTTGCGAAAGAATGGAAGAGATTTTTTTCCATCGACATAAGCCAAGTTGTTTTGTATCCATACGACAAAAGCAAGACAAAAAAATTCAATCCGCAATCAGCCGGCGTTTACCTTGGCGCGGGCTTGAGGGCTTCCGCCTCCGTTACCAAGGGCCGCGCGGATTTTGAAGTTGCGATGGCCTTTTGGCTGGACTTGGACTTGAACATGCAGACGCTTAACGTAATCCTTGACTACACGCTAAATCCGGCCCTCGCGCAAAAAATGGAAGGACCCAACATAAGCCTTGCCGAAAAGCTTATGGCAGTCTTCCAAAACAAGGACGTAAGAAGAATCGAAGTCAAGCTGAACGACGTCAACATAAACGTGGGTGGAGTGCCCTTGGTCTTTGGCGTTTCGGCCAAAACCGGCATAAACTTTAAGCTTGAAGGCGCCTTTGATCCACGCATTTGTTTTTCGGGAATGTATGGAGGAGAGCTTAAACTTGGAGCCAGCTACGGAGTCGAATGGTTCGCAAAGCCATATTTCCGTCCATACGCTGACGCAAAGGGAATTAACAACACGGACTTTTACATAGGATTGGGAGACAAAGGCGCGTCCAACACAAAAATTACCTTTGAGCCTTGGTTCTGTCTTACGCCTTCGTTTGGACTTGGAACTAGCGCCATAAGCGTGCGAGGCTCCGTTCCGACAAAATTTGGCCTTCACACCGTGATGTCGGTTCCGCCTATAAAAATGGTGGAAGCGGGCGTCTTTATAAGCGTTTGGTTCTCGCCCTACTTTGAGGCTGACTTGAAGTTCTTTAAAATCAAAAAAGTTTTCAAGAACTTTAAGCCTCTTGACCACGACATACTATTCTATCCTCTTCCTGTCAGAACCAGGCGTAGGCCCGACTAAGGGGCGCAGGTCTTGTCTAAAAAAACGCGCCGCCCGCTTTCCACCTCCGCAGCCTTCTTGCCGCTTTTTTTGGCGGCAAGTTTCGCTTGTTTTTTGCTTACAAGGGCGGCCACGATTGAAAAATCCGTAAAAGCCGCGCCGCCTTTAAGCGCGGAACAAAGGGCGGAATTTTCGCGGGCG
>CADCCO010000024.1 GCA_902799965.1 uncultured Spirochaetaceae bacterium | reverse complement strand
GCATATTCGGTTTTGAGGCCGAGACGTTTGAAGTCAAGCCCTCAAAGGGCGCCCATCAGGTAAGGCTCTAGTGAAAATACTTTTGACCAACGACGACGGCTACGACGCTTTGGGAATAAACGTTTTGCGCGAGCGCCTTTTGTACGACAACCATACGGTTTTCGTAATGGCGCCGGCGACAAACCAAAGCGGAACCAGCCAAAGCATCCATATGGGCGGCGGAATGAAAGTCCGCGAAATCGACGAAAATTTTTACTGTTGCGCCGGCTCTCCGGCCGACTGCGTCATGACCGCGATTCACGGCAAGGTTTTTGAGCGGCCCGACATTTTGCTTTCCGGCATAAACCGCGGCCCCAACCTTGGCCTTGACATTTTGTATTCCGGAACTTGCGGAGCGGCGCGGCAAGCTGTGTTGATGGGCATTCCCAGCGCGGCCTTAAGCGTCATGTGGCCCGGCGACGAAATCGTCGGAAGCGAGGACGAAGGCGACTACTACGCGATGGCCGACTTTGCCGCCAAAAATTTAAAGGCCTTGGCGGCCCTTGCGCAAGTGGCGCGCGGCGGCCTTATGCCAAAGGAAAAGTGCGTCTTTCCAAACGTCAACGGCATGGCGCAAAGCAAGCCTTACAAGGGCGCCAAATTTGCCGGAGTGTCTTTTAGGGAATACTTGGGCGACAAGGTCGTCCTGAAAAATTTGGGCGGCGGCCAGTATGAAAGGTCTTTTACCGGCGGAAGGGTTAACAGCGCGGCGCGGTCATATTCCGACTACGAGGCTTGCGTGGAAGGCTACGCGGCGGTCACGCGCCTTTACGCCGAGCCGTCGGCCGCTCCTACACTAGACGGAATTGAGTTTAAGGTGTAAACTTAACTTGCGGGGGAAATAGGGTGGAGAATTCAGTTCTTTCAAACGGAATCAGTTTGTACGCGCAAAAAAAATACGAGGACGCGCTTGCCTTCTTTTTGTCGCTTCCTGACGATTCGGGAGCCGACAATTTTGACCTTGCCTATTACATCGGCCTTTGCTACGCCCGCATGGGAAACTATGACGACGCGCTTATGTACATCGAGCAAGTCGTTACCGGCGGAAAAGACTACCAGCGCGTTTTGCAGTGCCGCTACCTTTTGGCGATTATTTACGTAAAGAGCGGCCGCAAGCGCCTTGCCGACTTTGAGCTTAACAAGCTTTTGGAAACCGGCTGGAAAACCGCCGACGTTTTGGCGTCGCTCGCCTTTATCTGCTGGGAAAACCGCGACATCGACAAATGCCTTGAATACTACGAAAGGTCTTTGGAAAAGGACTCCGAAAACGTGACGGCCTTGAACGGCATCGGCTACGTTTTGGCTGAGGAAGGCCGCGACCTTACCCGCGCCTTGGGCTATTGCAAAAAGGCCTTGGACAACTCGCCGCAAAACGCGGCCTGCCTGGATTCGCTCGGCTGGGTTTACTACAAGCTGGGGCTTTTGGAAGAGGCGGGAAAATACTTGCGGCGCGCGGAAGAAAAGCTTCCCGAAAATCTTGAGATTCAAAAGCACATAGACTCTTTGGAAAAGGCTAGGACAAAGCATTGAAAAAATTGGCGAAAAATATTTTGGCGCCTTTAGCGGCGATGTTGATTTTTTCTTCCGCGCTTTTTGGACAGACGCTGGCCGAGCACCTTTTTTCGGATTCGGCGAACGATTCCTTTTTGAACAGAAGCGCCCAAGCGGGCTTTGCCGAAGAGGAATTCCGGCGGGGCGTCCAGTCTTACTACAGGGGCTTTTTCAACGACGCGATAATCCAGTTTGAAAAGGCTCTTTCGTATTTGCCGGACGAGAACTTGATTTTGGATTGGCTTGGAAAGGCTTACTACCGCGCGGGCATGGAAGGAACGGCCTTGGAGCAGTGGCAGTTCGCGAGCGATTCAGGCTACGGCGGAATTTTGCTTGAGAACAAAATTGAGGTTGTCCGCGAGCGGCGCGTGAACGCTTCCGTGGAAACGAATTTCCGCTATACCGAGACCGGCGCCTTTAACGGCGAGAACGCAATCGAAGGCGGCCGCTTTCAAATTTTCAGCCAGCCGATTTCTGTCTTGGCCAACGCCGACGGAACGATTTGGGTTTGCGCCTATGGTTCCAACGAGTTGGTGCTGCTGGACATTAACGGAAACGTTGTCCGCCGCGTGACCGGCCCCTTGAACGGCTTTGACCGGCCCGTTGACGTGATCCGCGCGCAAGACGGAAAAATTTTGGTCAGCGAAAGCGCGGGCGACAGAATCAGCGTCTTGAACGATTTTGGCCTTTTTGAAAAATACATCGGCAAAAAGGGCAGGGGCGTTGGCGAGCTGGTGGGCCCGCAATACTTGGCCCAGGACTATTTGGGAAACATCTACGCGACCGACTTTGGAAACGCCCGCGTTTCAGTTTTTGACAAGGACGGAAACGGGCTTTTTTCTTTTGGAAAAAAAGGCTACGGCTTTTCCGGCTTGAAGGGGCCTACGGGAATCGCCGTTCAAGGGCAAAGCGTTTACGTAGCCGACGGCGTTTTGGGCGCGGTCTACGAATTTGACTTGAGCGGAAACTACGTTGGCGTTCTTGTCCAGGAAGGAACATTTAAATTTCCCGAAGCGCTCAAATTTTCGGCGGCAAAAGATTCGCTTATCGTAAGCGACAGAAACCATGTCTACACGATTGACTTGGGAACCGGCGCCGTTTTTGAAAACGCCTTTATGGGCAACGCGCCGGCCCGCATAACCGCCGCCGTTCCCGACCAAAACGGAAACATTTTGGCGGCGGACTTTAGGAACAACGAAGTCTACATTCTTTCAAACATGACGGAATTGCTCGGCGGCCTCTTTGTTGAAATTGAGCGGGTCGACGCTGAAAAATTTCCAAAGGTCACGATGAACGTCCGCGTCCAAAACAGAAGGCGGCAGCCGGTCGTTGGCCTTGGCGCGGAAAACTTTTACATAAGCGAAGGCAAGCGCGCGGTTTCAAAATTGCGCTTTGACGGCGCCGCTTCGACCAACAAAAACATGGACGTCGCGATTGTGATTGACAGAAGCGCCGGAAGCGAATATGACTCGGCGCTCGACCAGGCCGTTCGCGACATAGCGGCCTCAATGCAAGGCGTGGGAAGCGTAACGCTGATTTCAAGCGGCGCCATTCCGGTTACTGAATACACTGGCGACCCAAAAGGCCTTTTGAAATTTTCTGTGTCCGCGCTAAAGGCCAAGCGCAGCGCGTCCTGCTCTTTTGACCTTGCGCTTAGAATGGCGGTGAACGGCTTGATTAACGCCGAGCCAAAGCGAGCCGTCATTTACATAACCGACGGCTCGATGCCGCAAAATTCCTTTGACCGATACGGCTTGACCGACTTGACGGCCTACATGGACAACAACAGCGTTTCGTTCAGCGTCATTGCCCTTAAGCAGGGCGCTTTGGCGGAAGAATTGGACTACATTTACAAGAGTTCCTACGGAAAATGCTGGTATGTCTACAGACCCGAAGGCTTGTCTTCGATTGTCCGCGACTTGCTTGACGTTCCCAACGGCTTGTACCAGTTCAGCTTTGAGTCGGTTTTGTCCACGGACATGGGCCGCGCCTATTTGCCGCTTGAAGTTGAAACTTATATCATGAACCGAAGCGGCCGCGACGAAACCGGCTACTTCGCGCCCTTGCAGTAGTTAGAAAGTCAATTTTCCGCCAAGGCTTAGCGTTGCCGTCAAAGTGTAAAGCTCGCCAACGTCGCAAAGAAGGCCAAGGTTCAATTCTGTCGTAAGCGCGAAAAAGCTCAAGAATTGGAAGGCCGCCGAGTGAATGTATTCGTAGGAGCGGGTCTCTTTTTTGGCGCTTGACGAAGACGACGAGCTTTTTTTCCACGAGCAGTTTATGCTGTCGCTTCTTGTGATTGGAATGTCTTTTCCCCGCAATTTTTTTATCGCAAAGCGCGAAAGCGCCGTTATGGGGCTTGCCTTGCCCGGCCGCTTCCATGAAAGCGTCGTCTTGACCGCGTAATTGTTCATGTCTTGCAATTGAAATTCCGCGCCGGCCTTTAGAACGTTGTCCTTTGTGATGTAGAAGTTTGCTTGGAAATAAGAGTCGTAAGTTTGCGTTATTTCGCTTGGATTGTCGCGGGCAAATTTGAGAGCGGCCGAAAACGAAGACAAGTACTCGTCTTGCTCAAACCAGCGCGCGATGGGAAGCGAGCCGTTTTTTCCAAAAACATTGAAGGCCGTCCAAGAAAGCTTTGCCTTGGCCTGGTAGGCGTCGCTCAAGCTTTTGGCCGCGCGTATGTCGCGGGAAAAAGAAAGACTAGACGACGACGGAATGAAAAAGTCCCGCTTGTCCGCGTAAAGGGGGCGCTTGAACGAAAATGAGTATTCGCCGCTGTAGTATTCCGACTCTTCCGCCGCGCCTTCGACAATGTTCTTTGTCTTTGAGTGGACGTTTTTTGAAAGGTCGGAGCTAATCAAGTCGTATATCGGCGGCGCGGCGAAAAAATGCTTTCTGTCTCCGTATGACGAAAAGAGCGCCCAAAAGTCGTCTCCGTAGTCTCCGCCTTGTTCTGCGTTCAAGGTCGCGCCTGAAGATTTTTTCCAAGAAAATTCGAACGCGTTCTTTTTGACTTTGAACGGAATCGCAAATACAAAGGCGCTCTTGTCCGTCCGGTAAAAATTCTTTGAGGCCGAATAGTTTTCTTCGCTGGAAAAATCCGCGCGAGGCGCAAGGTCAAGCCAAGGCAGGTAAAAGGTGTTTTCGATTTTTCCGGCGACCCTTCTTTTTGCGGCAAAGGACGAGCCGGGCGAAAATTCTTTTTCGCTTGCCTTCAGCCAAGAGTAAAAATAGTTTTCTGTTGAAATCATTTCCGCGCCCGCGGATTTCAGCTCCTTTTGCTTTCGTTCTGTTGAAAGACGGAGAAGCCAGCCGCCTTTTTCGCTTCCCAATTTTAATTCCGCGCCTTCTTTTGCGGAAGAGTTAAGCGACCATTCGTTTGAGTCGGACTTGGCCTCTCCGTAAAGGCTAAGCGGAAGGCCCGCCGCGCGGAAGTCCAGCCGCGCGGAATTTTCTTTTGCGGCGCTCTTTGACTCGCTGTCAAAGTTAAAGGCTTCTGAAAAGGAAACGGCCTTGAAAAGCGGCGAGGCGCTTTTTATTGAATGGGCGGCGTTGGTTATCGCTCTGGCGCTTCCGGCGGCCCGCGCGGCGCTCGCGTCAAACGATATTTTTCCCAGCGTCCAAGCGAGCGAAGCGTCGGCGCTTATGTCGGCTTTTGCGTCGCGGTTTTTTTGGGCGTAAAAGGTCGCTGTTTCCGTGCTTGAAAGCCGCGCCCGGACGTCGCTCAAAATCGGATAGCCGTTTTTGCTTTCCACAAGCGTTCCCGTTTTTTTCCATTCGACGTGGTTTTTGTCTTGAACGACAAGGCGCGGCGACGTGTTGGAAAAATAAATTTCGTCTAGGCTTATTGTGCCGCGCTCGTTCCACCATTGTTGGCCGCTCGTGTTGAATTCAATTTTGACGCGGCTTGGAATCACCGAATCGTTTACAATCATTTGGAAGTCTTGCCGCGACAATGGAAAGCCGTCGATTTTTACCGACTTTTCAATTTTGTCGATTGTAAGCAAGTGCCAGGCGTTTTGGGAAAAAAGCTCGATCGCCTTTTTTGAAAGCGCCGCCCAAAGCGCGGCTTTTCCAAAGCCGCCCGATTTTTCGGAGTCCGTGTCCAGCAAAAGGGTCATTCCGTAATCGCTGTCTGTCGCGGCGGCCTTCTTTTTTCCGTCAAAAGAATGCTTGAACCAAACGTTTATTTCGCCGTAGTCCGCCGTGTCAGCCTCTTGGAAATACTTGTAAAGCGTTATCATGGAATTTTCGGGCGGACCTTCGCAAACGGACGACCACGAAACTTCCTGCGCGTAGTTTGCCGAAGCGTTGAAGCGCGCGGCTCCCGGGTTGAGCGTTCGTATTTGCGCCGAAGCCACGCTGATGTCCTGGCTGTGAATTGTGAAAATTCCCTGCGCGGCGACTTCATATGGGCCAAAGTAAATCGCTCCGGCGCCGCTTTCAAGCGCGGAGTTCACGACTACTATGCGCGCGTTCTTGTATTGAACGCAAGCGGCCCTGTCGGAATCCGCGAGCGCGACTTTGACTATTTGCCAGGAGCCCGCCGCCTTTGTGTCCACGGACTGCAAAACGTCCGGCGCGGACGAGTCGGAAATCTTCCAAGTCGGAATCGAGCCTTTCGCTTCCGCGGTGAATTTTTCGTCGTCATTTACGCCAAGCTGCAAGTAAATTTCGCCCGAAAAGGCGGCGGGAAGCTTTAGCGCGGCGGAAAAAGTCGACGCGGAAGGAAGCGTCAAGCCCGCTATCGAAATCGTGGTCGCCGCCCAGTCTTGCGGATTTTCGGCAAAAATCCATTGAACCGGAATTTGGCAGCCCGTAATGCCCCGGTCTTCAAAGCCGCTTTGCGCCGCCACGCTGCAATTAAAGGCGTTGTCCAGCTCGCGCGCTTGGCCGCTAACGTCTGACGGGCGCGGATTCAATCTTGGCGCGAATCCGGCCGGCAAATTCTTGGCGGCGTTTTTTGGATTGTATCCTGTGGCGGCGGCGGAATCGTCAAAGCCCAAAAGCTTGTAAAAGCCGCTTGTGTTTTTGTTTTCCACCGTGCCCGAAACAGCGTTGGCCGCGTTCCAATTTTCGTCTTGCCAGCTTATTTTGCTTGCGAGCGTTCCGTAGCCAAAATAAGTCTTGGAGGCTTCCGCGTATTTTTTCTCAAGGGGAAGCGTCCAACGGCCCGCCGCCGAAACGTCGCCTGAAAGTTTTTCCGTCCAATTGTACTTAAATCCCGCCGCGCCCGCAATCGAGCCGGACTCAAAGGACTTGGAGTCTTCGTACCAAACGATGTAGATTTTGTCGCTCGCTCCAACGGAAGTGGAAAGCGTCACTTCGCCGGTTTCGGGATTGTACTTTGCGCCGGAGTCAATCGCGCCGTTTTTGTAAACAATTACGGTTCCGCTTATCGCGTCCGTGCCGATGTCAAAGCGGTTTACCGGCGAATAATTTCGCGAGCGCAAGACTATGTCGTTTGAGTCCGGGTAGCCCAAGTAAGTTCCCGGCGACGACGCGCAAAAAGGAAATCGAATCAAGGCGCTCGCGTAGTCGTTTGAAACGGCGCGGGTATTGTAAACGTCGGCGTAAAAGCGCTTTTCGCCAAAATAGTTTTCCTCCGAAAAAGACAAGTCGTCGTCCGACACATAGGCCGCGTAGTTTTTCGCGCTTTTTCCGCTTTGTGAATGCACGGGCTGGACCTCGTCGGTTTGCGCGATTCCCAAGTCGTACCTAAAGCAAACTGTAAAAGGCGAAAAGCCCGCCGGGTGCTGGACGTACAAAACCGTCCTTCCGTCAAGGCTTCCAAAAAATCCGCAGGAGGCTGTGGATGCGGCCGCTCTTCCGCTTGAGTCCGGAACGGGTATTTGGCCGGACTTTCCGCTGTATGAAAAGGAAGCGAGGTTTGGCGCCAAGTCCCTGTTGTCGTTGTCCAAATCGTCTTTGTAGCCAAAGGCCGCCTGCGCGTCGCCCAAAAAGCCGCTTCCTTTTTGCGTCAAAAGATTTTGGCCAAAGGCGCCCAATTCCATAAAGCATTTTTGCGCATCCGCTTCCGACGAAAAGGAAAAGGCCACCGCCGGCGCGGCGCTTCCTGTCTTGGCCGCTCCGGCCCTTTGCGAAAGAACGACCATTTTCCTTGAAGGAACCACAAGATAGTCGGCGCTCGAAAGCTTTTTGTAGCGTCGGCCGGCTCCGTCAACAAAAGAGCCGTTGTAAGACTCAACGTAAACGTTTTGCACCGCCGCCGCCGAGTCAAAAGAGGGCAAGACGTACATTCTTCCCGTGACGTAAGAGTTTTTGGCGCGGTTTGTGTCGTTGACTGAATTTTTTCCGTAATAAGTTTTTTCGCGCGAGGCAAGCATGTCGTATCTAAATGCCGCGTCAAAAGTCCATTTTCCGTCCGGGTCGGCAAGCGCGGCGGAAAGGCCGGGCGCCTGGTTTTCGCCGCCGCCGATTCCTCGGCCAACGTCGTCAACGGAGTATGTAGACGGAAAGACGATTTTTCTGTTCGATATTTTAAAGTCCTTTAAATAGCCTTGTCCGTTTGTGTATCCGGCGGTAAAAGTGTTCTTGTTGAATTCGTCGGCAAAGGCGGCTTGCAAATACCAATGCTTGTCCAGCATAAAGGTGACGGTCATGTCCACTTGCTGCGAAAGAACAGGCGTTCCGGCAGTGATGGAAAACGGCTTTCCAAAGCCAAATGTGGCCGTTATCGTTTCTTTTAGCTTTGCGTCCCAGTAGCCCTGGGCTATGAACTCGACGCTCTTGTCCTTAAACTTTCTGTCAAGAATTTTCGTTCCTTTGGAAGCCGTTTCTGGCGGCAAGTCTTTTCCGACAACCATTGAGCCGGAGCCTGACGCGTCAATCGTCTTTGTGTCGTCGGCGAAAATCTTTTGCGGAAAAAGCGCCGCGCAAATAAAAGCCGCGGCCAGGACGAGCGTCTTTCCCTTTAAAAGGCGCGCCTTGTGAATTTTCACTTCGGGATTTTTACGCTCGATTTTCAATATGGCCTTTTCCATAGCCTTGCGCTTGCTTTCGCCAAAGTCAAAAAGCTCGTTTTGCTTTTCTTCGCCCGCGGCGCTTGTGTTGCTTATCGTTACGCCCAAAAGCCTTATAGCGCGGCCCGCCTGGTATTTTTGCCGGAAAATCTTCAGCGCCCGCGAAAACAAGTCTTCCACGCTGGTGACGTTTTGCGCTCCGGAACTTTGCGCCGACACTGTCGTAAAGTCGTCGTATCGAATCTTTACGCAAACGGTTTTGCCCGTAACTTCTTCGCGCAAAAGGCGGAACATAAGGCGCTCCGACAACTCCAAGAGCGCGGCCTCTATCGCGTCCCATTCAAGCAAATCGTATTCGTAAGTCGTTTCGATTCCCGACGAGCGGCTTTTGGCTTCCTCCAAAAATCCCGGCGGCTCAAGGCCTCGGACGACGTTGTATAAAAACGCCGCCTGCGCGTTTCCAAAAACGCTTTTTAAAAGCTCAAGAGAATGGCTTCTAATGTCTTTTGTCGCGCTAAAGCCCGCCGCGCGCAGGCGCTCAAGGCTTTTCGCGCCGACGCCCCAAACCTTTTCAAGCGGCAGGGCCAGCATGAATTCCTCTTCCTGGCCGGGAAAAACCGCGTAAAGGCCGTCAGGCTTTTTCAAGCCGCTTGAAATTTTAGCGATGTAATTTGTCGGCGCGATTCCGACCGAAACAGTCAGGCCGGTTTCGTTAAGAACGTCCGCCTTTAGCTTTTGCGCGCAGTCAACGGCGGGGCCAAAAAGTTTGTCCGTTCCCGTCATGTCCAAAAAGGCTTCGTCAATTGAAATCTGCCTTACGTCGGGCGAGTAGCGCGAAAATATTTCCATCACGCGCTCGGAGTATTCTTGGTAAAGCTTGTGGTTTCCGCGCGTGAAAATTCCTTGCGGGCAAAGCTCCGCCGCGCGCGCGATCGGCATTGCGGAATGAACGCCGTATTTTCTGGCCTCGTAGCTTGCCGTTGACACCACCGAGCGCCTGTCGCCGGGAAGGCCGCCTACAATCACTGGCTTTCCCTTCCATTCGGGGTGAACCAATTGTTCCACCGAAGCGAAGAAAGCGTCAAGGTCAACGTGAAAAAAACATTTGGAGCCGGCGAAAGTCATTTTATCTTCCGCCGTTCGCTGATTTTTCCGCCGGCAGCCTCAAACGAATAGCTTTCCCTTCGGCATCGGTCGCCTGAATCTTGGAGAAAATAATTCATCACGACAATCTCGGAGTCTGACGAGTCCGGCGTGTACTGCAAGCTGATTTTTTTTGGCGGCTTGTCCGGCAAAAGGAATTTTGAAATGCGCCCGATGCTTTCCGTTTCGTACGCCGAAAAATAAACGGGGTTGGCGGCGCTTCCGTTCACGTAAACTTCTGTCCGCTCCGGCTCCGAAGAGCAATTTATCTCAACCCGCCGGATGATTCCGCCGTAGTATTCCGAGTCATAAACCGAGACCGTCGACATGACGTTTTCGGCAGCGTCTTCGACTCGCGCCATGCGCCTTTCCAAGACGACATTTTTAAAGAAAATGCGGCCCATAATATGAATCGTAATCGCGGAAGCTGCGGTCAAAAAGGCGATGGCGCAAAAACCGGCGGCGGCGTATCGGACAATCAAATTTCGTTTTGTGGAAGCCTTGATGTTCATTCGCGCCAAGACGCGCAGCCAAAGCAAGTTGAACGGGACCAAAAGAAAAGCCAAAAGAACGTTTCCGCTCAAGCCGCAAAAAACAAGGTCGTGAGCGTTTTGCCTGCTTGAGTAAACCAAAATCGCGTAGAGCAGGGGAAGGAAGGGCAAAATGAAAAGCGCCATAAAACCGAACAAAAAGGCGCTCTTTTTAAAGACGCGCGAGATTGTCAGAACCAAGTATTCAAGCGCGAAAAGGAAAAAGAAAGATACGTCGATGGAAGTCCAAATGAAAATGTTCAGAATGGAGCTTGTTGAAATTATGTATTCGTAAAGATAAGTTGAAATAGTCTTGTGCCGGAAAAGCTCAAGCGGATAAATGAGCGACACGACAAAAAAGGCCGGGTAGAGCTTTATGACAAACAAAACCATTAAATTTCGGACGCCCAAATTCTCAAAGCCCAGCGCCGCGTATTCACCCAAAAAGAAGGATGCCGTCAAAAGCGCCGCCGTCACGAATATCAGGTAGTTTGAGACAAGCGCCCTGGTCTTAATCTTTGCAAGGCGGCGGCTTCTTTTTCTGAACAAAAAGGCAAAGTCGGCCAAAACAAAAAGCGCGATTGTCGTAAAGACAAAAACGCAAAACAAAATTCCGCTTTCAGTAAGCCAATGCCGCCTTGAAAGGAATTTCAGCGGTATGTAGTGGCGGCTCCATTCGGCGCATTTTTCAGGCTCGATTCCGCTGATAAAATCCTTAATCGCGTTCGCGCCGGCCTCCGCCTGGTCGTCTTGCCCGCCGCCGGAAACAAGAGTCAGCGCCACCGCCGGAATGTTCCGCGACAAAAAGGCTGAAAGCCGCGCCGAATTTTTCAAGGCGCCAAGGCGGTAGAGCGCCAAAAAAGTTCCGCCCGAAATTTGGTAGGAGCAAGAATTCTTGTCAAGCGAATCACACAAATGCCGCGTCAAATAATACGGCGAAATGTTCTTTCCGCTTCCGGGCGTGACAAAATTTTTCTTGGCGCCAAAGTTTACGACAAGCGCCGCTATGTTCTGCGCGCCTTCCACGCCCTTGCAATAAATTTCGGAGCCGGACATGTTTTCGTTGCCGGAAATTCGCGGCCTGTCGCAAGCGGTAAAAAGAACCTTCACGTCGCAGGGAAGGTATGCTTGCCTTAAATAGTCAAAAAGCTCGCGCGTGAATTTTTCGTTTTCCCACGCGTCTTCTTGCGCCATCGACAAAACGAAAGTCCAGTCGTTTTCTTCGCGGGCGCGGAACGACGTTTCAATGTTGTACGGGAACTCGGCAAAGAGGGCGGGAGAAAGCGGCTTTTTTTCCGGCGAAAAGCCCATTTTTTTTACGCGCTCCGACAAAGCGTCGGACAAGCGCAAGCCCGAAAAATCTTGGGCGGCAATTCGCTCCGGGCAAAGCAAAAAGCCTGCGGCCAAAAGCGATGCGAGAAGAAAAATTTTTTTTGAAAACGCGTGTTTTTTAAAATTCACTTTCTATAATAATATAAAGAAAACGCCTTTGTTTTTCAATATTGTTGCAAAAACAAAAAAAATATTGTAGAATTATGGCATGTTCAAAGCGCTTGGAAATTTTTTGATTCTTTTAACCTTGGTCGGAATGCTGACGCCGGCTTCGCTGGCCCTTGTGATTTTTTATCCGTTCTTTCCCGGCCTTTGCTACAAAATATCGGACTACATAGTGAACGTTTGCTCGCGCCGTCTTTTTACGATTATGCGCGTTTACAAAAATTTCCGTCTTTCGTTCAGCCAAGAAAACCTTGACGCGCTTCCAAAGCAGTTCATCGTTTTGTCAAACCACCAAAGCCTTTTGGACATTCCGATTTTCATGAATTTTTTCCGAGGCCGCGACGTTCGCTTTGTGGCCAAGGACGCTTTGGGCAAAAGCTGGATTCCGCTTGTGGGCCCCATGCTAAAAAGCCACGGCCACTGCTTTATTCCAAGAAAGGGCGGCTCGTCAATCGTAATGCAAAGAATCGATTCCTTTTCCAAGCGCTGCCTTGACAACAATTGGAACCCCGTCATTTTTCCGGAGGGAACAAGAAGCAAGGACGGCTCATTGGGGAAATTCTACAGCGCGGGCTTTAGAAGAATCGCGGACTCGTCAAAGCTGCCGATCGTTGTTTGCGTTGTGGACGACGGCTGGAAGATAAACGACATTTTTCATGTCATGGAAAACATGCGGAACATAAACTACCGCGCCAAGCTTTTAAAAATATATCCGCCCGCGCAGTCAAAGGACGAGCAAGTCGCCATTTTGGAAGAAGCCCGCGCCCTTATGCAAGAGCAGCTTGACAAGTGGCGGAGCGGGGCCGAAGCGTAATTTTTGCCGTTGCCGCGTTCCGTCGCATAAAAAAAAGCCGCCAAAAGAGGCGGCCTTTTTTTAAGAAAAGACTATTGCGGCGCGATATTATTTGAAGTCTTTGGGACGTCTTTCAACGCGCTTGCACTTTGAGCATTCGGCTTGGTTCTTAAGCCTTCCGTTCTGCAAAATCGTCTTCATGATGATTTCTCCGCCGCAATCGGGGCACATGAATTTTTGCGTGGCGACGGTTGTACGAGAGTTTTTACTTGCTCCGGCCATTCTATTCCTCCAAAATAATTTGCAAATTTAAGTTTAACAATTATATTGAAATTGAACATTTTTGTCAATAGCCGCGCATAGAGCAAACAAAAAAAGCAAGAACAACAAAAAACGCTCCCAGTCGCCGTGCAGCCGGCGAAACCGCTCGATATCGTCGCTACACACAATTTGCCCCTTGAAACTATTTACGTCTGCCGCTATCGCGGCAGGGGCAAAATGAGTGTTTTCGTCGACTGCTCGTCTCCTTCGCGCGTTTTTTAGCTTATTCAATTCCGTTTGCCCCAACGCTTGACAAGTCGGCGCGAAATACTGTATATTCTTCATAAAATTGCAAAATATTCAAGGATTTTCAAAATGGAAGAAGAAATACTCACAATAGAAGAAGTGGCCAAATACTTGCGCGTTTCAGAGCGCACCGTTTACGATTGGGCGCAAAAGGGCGAAATTCCTTCCGGCAAAATCGGAACCGTCTGGCGCTTTAAAAAAAGCCAAATCGAGCGCTGGGTCAACGAGCGCCTTTCTTCAAACGAACGACTTTCCTCAATAAATAAAGAAATCCAAATAAAGAACATTCTTTCAGCTGACAGAATCGTTTTCATAAACCAGTCGTCCAAGCGGGACGCGTTGGTTGAATTGGCGGCGGTTCTAAGCAAGGCGCCTCAAGTCAAAAACTCCAAGGAGCTTGAAGAAGAAATTCTAAAGCGCGAAGAGCTTATGTCAACCGCAATCGGCCGCGGCATAGCGATTCCGCACGCGCGCTTGTCCAGCGTGACAGACTTGGTGATGGCGGTGGGCGTTTGCCAAAAGCCCATAGCGGACTTTCAAACGCTTGACGACCAGCCCGTCCGCCTTTTGATTATGATCGCCGCGGCCTACAACCAGCACGCCTATTACTTGCAAACGCTTTCGCGCGTAAGCGCCAAGCTAAAGGACGCGTCACTTCGCGACGGCCTCTTGTCCGCCGCCAGCCCCGACGCCGCCTATAAGTTGTTGATTTCGTAGACCGCTCACGGCAGGTCTACAGGAATCCAGTTGGCGGTTTCGGAGTGCTCTTTTGCCACTAAGCCCATGTCGACCGGCGCGGTGGTCTCGCACAAAAGATAGTCGGTTCCGTCCACAGTAATCCGCGCGCCGGGTCCAGGCAAGTCCGCTCCAAAAAGCGCGTGCGAATAAATCCCGGAAATGAAAAGCTCCGTCTTTACGCCGTAGTGTTCCATCAAAACGCAAAGCAAAAGCGCGCGGCTGTCGCAGTCCGAGCCTTGGTTTTGCAAAACGCTCGCCAGGTCGTTAAAGTCGCTCGTGTCCTGCCGGCGCTGGTAGTCAAAGTCTTGCGTCCAAGCCAAAAGCTTTCTGCAAATCTCAATGTTTGGGTTTTGCGGATTGTTGGCCAGCGCCTCCGCCTTTAGCGCGGAATGGATCGCTTGGGCCGCGCCGTCCAAGCGGGAGTAGGCTTCCCTAAAAATCGCGCGGTAGTAGCGCTGCCAGGCTTCCTTCCATTGCTTTTGCTTGGCGTACAAAGTCAACACGCTGAATTCGCGGTCAATCACAAAACGGCCCGACTCCTTGGCTTGCGCGGGAACAAGCGCGTAGACTTCCTTTTTTCCGATTTTGATTTTCGCGTTTTTTGTTTCGCCGGAATTAAAGGCGTAGCTTGTGACAGGTCCTGGCTTTCTAAAGTCTTCCTTTCCGACGCAAAGCGAATCCACCGCGCTAAGGACAAACTGCTGGCAGTCGTTAAAGACGTCCTTGTCGGCGTAGCAAAGGACGACCAAGTGGGCCGGCGTCGCCTGCGTGGTTGCCGAAAGCCCCCAGCCGGCTTGCGGCGTTTGGTTTCCGGGCAGCTTGAATTCGTATTGGGCTATCGAGGCCATCCGTCCGTTCCAGTCAAAGCCGTCAATCTCTCCGTCCGCGTTCAGCTTGTTCAAAACTTCTTCCATCGCCAAATCGCTTCGCTCGTAGCTTTGGACAGGATACATTTTTATCGCGCAGCGGACTTTCATAAATTCGTGCTCAAGGTAAAACGAAAGGCCGTCCTTGGAAGAGTCCTTTAAGACAAAGCCTTCGGGCAAGTCCAAATTCCAGCCGTAGTATGAGGATGAATAAAATTCCGCAAAGAGAGAAAGCGGCGCCAAAAGCAAAAGCAGGGCCATTGAAAAAATCTTATAAAAGCGCATAGACCGTCCTTGAAAAATATTCTCTAATTATATATCATTTTCGGCAAAATGAAAAGCGAAAAAAGCGCGCTCGCGATACCAATAATTTGGCAGGACTCGGAAATAATTCTCATTCACAAAAGGGCGGGGCTGGCAAGCCAAGGCGGCGCGGGAGTTGGCCGCAGCGTTGACTCGGACCTGGCCGCGCAAATCGGACAAAAAATTTACTTGTGCCACCGCCTTGACAAAGAAACGTCCGGCCTCTTGCTTTGCGCAAAAAGCCCCGCCGCCGCCAACAAATGGTCGCGCCTTATCGGCGAAAAATCCGTCACAAAAGAATACAAGGCGCTGTGCTTTGGCGTTCCCCAAAACAAGAGCGGAAAAATAACGCTTCCCATAAATGAAAAAGGCCAGCCCAAGAGCGCCCTTACTTTTTACGAGCTTGAAAAAACTTTTTCGTCGGAAGACTTTGGCGTTTCGGACGGTTCGGACGAATCGGCGGGCCTTTTCCCGGTAAGCCTTTTGCGCCTGACTCTGGCCACCGGCCGCACCCATCAAATAAGAATACACTTGGCGCAAAGCGGCCTTCCGATAATCGGCGACGACAAGTACGGAGACTTTAAGAAAAACAAGGCCGCCAAAAAGCTTTTGGGAATAAAGCGCCTTTGCCTTTGCGCCTTTAGGCTTTCGCTTCCGCTTGAAGGACAAAACAAGCGCTTTGAGACGGAGCTTGATTTTTCGGCGCGTTTTCCTTGATTTTTTTGCAAAAGCGCGCTAAAATTCCTCAATAATTATTGCATCATAGTAAAAAAAGTTTTGGAGGGAGAGGAATTGAAAAAGTTTTTAGCATTGTTTCTGTTCGCTTTGACCGCGGCCGCGGCGAGCGCCCAGAGCGCTGAAAAAATCACGCAAATCATTGACAGCGGAGAAATCACTTACGAGCAAAGCGCTTGGCTCGCTTGCTCTTACGCCCAGTTGATTCAAGACGACGCGGACTACGGCCAAGCGATGTCGGCCGCCGTCGAAAAGGGCTGGGTGTCCAGCGGCGCCGTCGCCCAAAATCCCATCGACTTAAAAGACATTTGCGGCCTCTTTGCAAAGGCCACGGGATTAAAGGGCGGATTGTTCTCCAGGCTCACCAAAGCCAACAGGTACGCCTACAAGGAAATCAAGGCAATGGGCGTTCTTGACGCGGCGGCGGATCCTTCGATGCGCGTTAACGGACAAAACGCCGTGGCGATTCTTAACGCCTGCATAAAAAAGACAGGAGGCTCAAAATGAATTGCAAAAGATTTGTAAAAATCGCCGCCGCTCTTTTAGCCGCCATGACAATTTGCGCCTCCGCCTTTTCATTTGACTTTGGCGGCTCCGTAAGCGATTCCACCAGCTTTAAGGGGAACAAATTCTCCAGCCTAAAGTTTGACCAAATCAACGACTTGGCCCTTTGGTTCAAAACTCCGATTACAAAAGACGGAAAAATTTATTTTGTCGCCGAAGGCCTTTACGAGTTTGAGTATGACGGAAGCGTTGAAAAAGCCTTCAACCGTTTGGACTTGGACTTGCTCAAAGTTGCCGGAACGATTTCCTTGGGACAAAACTATTTGAATTTCAGCGCGGGCCGCTTCATCTATTCGGACTTGACCGGCTTGATATTCAGCCAAAACGGAGACGGCGCCTACGCCAGCTTTGACGCTTCAAGGTTCAGCGTGTCGGCTTACGCGGCTTACACCGGCCTTTTGAACGCGAATTTCGCCAAGATGCTGAACCATCCCAACGACCCCTTTTCGTTTGACAGAGACTTGGTTTACGACTTGGCGCAAAAATACATTGTCACTTCCGCAACGTTCGCCCTTCCGCGCTTGGCCAAAAGCCACAACCTTGCGGCCCAGTTTTTTGGAGCCTTTAAGGTCGAAGGAAATTCTTACAACCGAATGTTCTTGACGGCCAGCATTGACGGCCCGATTTACAAGACCCTGTATTACAAGGCTTTCTCAAGCTTTGAGCTCCACGCTTACGACGGCGGCTCCATGGACTTTTCCAACATGTCTTCGGCCAAGGTCACTTGGTTCTTGCCCTTTAAGAGCGCGACCCTTGACTTGGGAGTCCTTTACGCTTCAGGAAACAACGGTCCCTTTGACCCCTTCCGGGCAGTTACAAAAATCGACGTGTCCAACTCTTTGGCGGAGCCGCAGCATTCGGGCGTGATAAAGAATTCGTTCGCGGCCTCAATCAAGCCGCTGCAAAACCTTTTGGTTTACGCCGGCTGCGACTTGCTCATCGACGCTTCAATATCAAGCCTTGGCTACAAGGGCTTTCAGTACAGGCTTGGCGCGGACTGGCAAATCTTTAGCGACTTAAAGGCCGGCGCGTCTTTCTTGCAGTATTTTGACAATGACAACAGCGACTATGACAAAGTTCAAATCGCTTTGAACGCTTCAATAACATTCTAGGAGGAATTTTATGAAAAGAATTATTTTGGTTTTGGCCGCGCTTTTCGCTTGCTCCGCGCTTTTCGCTCTTGACGCGCAGGTAATTTCCTTGACGGGAAAGGCTCAGTTTTCCTCCAACGGAACGACATGGTCGCCCTTGGCTGTCGGAAGCGCTGTTCCGCAGGGAGCGACAATTCAAACTGGCTTTAACAGCCAGGTAAAGCTAAAATTCAAGGGCTCAGAAATCACTCTTGACCCTATGACCAGAATAAAAGTTGAGCAGCTTTCCGACAAGGGAAACGTTGACAACGCCGTCGTTTCCATGAAAATCGGAAGCTTGACGTCAAACGTAAAAAAACTTGAAGACCGCCGCGCCGGCTTTACCGTAAAGGGACCGGCCGCGACCGCGTCTGTTCGAGGAACTATACTTTCAGAAGAATGCGGCTATAACCGAGACACCGTAACCGCCCGTGAAAACGTAACAATGGTTTGGCCTTCTTCTAAAAACACAGAAAGCTCGGATGGCGCGGACGCGGAAAGCGGCCAGCAGGTTCAAGGCGCCAGAGCCATCGCTCCCGGCCAAGCGTCGTCGTTTGACAACGCCGGCGGAGAGCGCTCTCCGCGCGGAAACGCCGCCGAAAGCGCGTTTGGAATGGGAGGCGCTCCCGCCACTTGCGCGTTGGCCGAAGCCGTGGCGCCCGGAGCGGCAGGCGGGTCGGACGGTCCCGGAGCCAGCGGCGCGGCCGCAAGAGGAGGCTCCAACTCGGACATTACAAGCGCCGCGACGACCGGAACAATTTCTGTTTCCGTTACTTTCGCGGAATAGTTTTTACGGAGGGCGGTTATGAAAATTCATAAAGTAGTGTTGCCTTTATTGGCGTGCGCTTTAACGGCGCTGGCTTCCTGCTCAATGGGCGGCGAGGCCTCTGATTCTGTTTCCGATTTTCTTGCGGCAAAAATGGGCGGCTCGATTGCGGTCGCCTTGCCCGCGTCGCAAAGCAATGTGTCGGCTTCCGTCTCAACGGGCGGCCAGTCCCCGGTTCGTGACGTTTCGGGCTTTGAAATCATTGTAAGAAATTCAAGCTTGCCGCAAAGCCAATGGATAACCGCAAAGGCCGATCCAGGCTCCACGGTGACAATCGATTCTTTGTCGCCGGGCTATTGGTCGGTGGCGATAAAAGGATTTAGCGGAGACGCCGTCATGTTTTACGGCGCGGCCAACGACATATACGTAACGGCGGGGCAAACCGCCATGGCTTCCGTCGCGCTGAGGTTTTATCAAAATCCCGTCGTCCGCTTGAATTTTCCCGACGTGGACGGAAAAAGCCGCGCGGGCCATGTGCTTGTGTCTTGGAAGTCCGAGACTACGGGCGAAAGCGGCTTTAACCTTTATGACGCTTCAAATTGCGACAGCCCGGAATACGCTCCAAACCAAAATCACGAGGACCCCAAAATTTTGTTCGCGCCGGTTTTGGATTTTATCGAGCCGGGGCAAAGATACAGCTATAAAGTTTCGGTCTTTGAAGTTGAGAGGAACACAGAGACTTACACGGGAAGCGCCTCGCAAGCAGTGTCCCACGAGAATTTAATTGACTTGAATTTGGCGGCAGTCGAACATCCCATGTTCATGGCCCTGGCTTTAGACGAGGACATATATTCAGACCAAGACTTGGCGGAAACGGTAAAACAAAAGTGTGTTTTTGAAATTGACGGACAGGCCGTTTCAAAGGACTTGGTGGGCGTAAAGGCTCTTGCAAAAAACTATTGCGGAGAAATTCCTGTAATCGCCACATACGGCGACAAAACCGCGATGGCGGTTCCGCTTGTTATGCATAGAAAGGAATTCCCTGTCCTTGCGACAAACTCCTTCAATGTCCCCGCGGCCTTGAAAAGAAAAATCCCGGCCTTTGAGCCTTTTAATCCGTCGTCGCCAAAAGAGTGGCAAGTCTTTAGCCATTGGAGCGCGGACAGAAGCCCCGTGTTTGACGACTTTGGATACGGCTTTGGAATTTACGGCTTGAACGGCGAGGTTGACAAAGACGTGTGGATGACTGCCGCTGTGGGCGGAACGAATCCGTATACAATTCCTGCCGCCGGCTCCACGGCAACCTTTGACTTGTATGTCAACAATGCCGGCATCTACGGAGTTGCCGGCGTCGAAAGCAAATCGTATGCAGTGACTGTAAACCGTTCAAATTGGCAGGCGCCGGACAGTTTGGAAGTCGCCGTCGGAGCCGCCGTGGAAATAGCGCTTTCCAACCCCGCCGCTACAAGCGACGACTTGGCTTCGATAGGACTTTCGTCCGGAGCCGACTTTTTGAACGAGCTTGAAGTTGTCAATGAGTCGAACGTTCTTCAAACGGCGACTACAAGCGTAAGGGACGGCTCGCTTATTGTAAGCGTCGCGAACAGCGGTTGGACAATCACTGACAGTCCAACGTTGACTGTTCGCATCAACGACAACCAAGTCAAGAGTGTAAGCGTGTCGTTTGTTAATGGCGGCGGCTCTGGCGGTGGTGGCGGCGGATCCAGCGGCTGGCATTTTGACAACACAATAGCCGGCTGCACTTACGGCGCGGACGCGGCCAATGCGTATCCATTGGTAAAAAACACTGGAACTTGCGTCTTCTATTTGCAGCATGACGGCTATGATACGTCGACCTACGGCACAACGGCGACAAATATTAGCAATTACCTTGCCAATCCAAGCCTTTTCGGATCAAATCCGGCAATCAAGGTCACTGTCGATGGCTCGGAATTGTCTACAAATTTGTTGTCAGTTTCTTCGGAATCCAACGCCATCAAGCTTACTATCAGTTCATGGGGAACAGGAGACACTCCGCAAGAAAAAGTTACAAGCGCAGCGCAAGCCTTTACAATTAAACTAGTTTTTAATCCCGGCGAGTACCAAGAATCTGTCGAACAAACCGTGTGGTTTGTACAGCAGTGACGCTTTTACTCTTCCTTTAGCCACAACAGCGCGTAAGGCTCAAGTTCGATTGTGTCTTGCGCGCCGTATTTTTTCCCGCCAAGAATGTCCGTCATAGTCGCGCCGCCTTTTCCCCATAGCTTAAAGGGGACGCGCCTCTCGCTAAAGTTGGCGACGACGTGAAGGGCGCCGCTTCTGCAAAAGGCAAAGGTCTCCGGCCGCTCTTGGTCGTAAAACCAAATGTCGCTTCCGGCAAAGAGTTTTTCCTTGGCGCGGGCCTTGGCCATTTTCTTTATTTCGTCGCGGACGGCTTTTTGTTCGGGCAAGAGCGGCGCTTTCCAATCCTTTTTTATTCGGTGGACCCAGCGCGAATCTCCGGCCAGCTCCGGCCGCTTTCGGTAGCTGTAATCGTTGAGCATGGCCTCTTCGTCGCCCGCGTACAAGAGCGGAAGTCCTGGCAGGGCAAAGAGCAAGCCGTACATCATTCGGATTCGAGCGACGGCCATGCGCTTTAATTCCTTGTCGTCTGCGGCAAGCGCGTCTTCCAAACCGGCAAGGCTTGCCATCGTTCCGCAAACGCGGCAGTCGCCGGTGCTGGGGTTTTCCTGAAAGGCCTCGCCGCGCGCGAAAGTTCCGTCAAAGCGGCCTGTGTAAAAGCGGTTCAAGAATTTTCTGTGCTCGTAGGGATTGATTCCCAAAGACCAAGCCTCTTCGTCGCTAAAGGTCCAGCCGATGTCGTCGTGGCAGCGGATGTAGTTGACCCAGGCGCAGCCGTCGGGAATGGCCCAGCGCTTTTTTAGGCTCAGCGTCAAAAGCCTTGCGTCGCGGCTTGCGAGGCTTGACCAAAAGAGCGCCATTTGCAAGGGGTTGTAGCTAAGGCGGCACTTGTCCTGGCCGATGTAGCGGACAACTTGGTCGGGGTGGACAATCGCCTCGCTTTTAAAGACAAGGCTGGGGCAGGCGATGCGCGCGGCCAAGCTAAAGGCCTTTATCAGCGTGTAGGCTTTTGGAAGGCTTTCGCAAGCAGTTCCTTTTTCCTTCCACACAAAGGCAAGCGCGTCCAGGCGCAAGACTTCGATTCCGGCGTTGGCCAAAAAAAGCATTTCTTCCAGCATCGCCAAAAAAACTTCCGGGTTGGAATAATTCAAGTCCCATTGGAAAGAGTTGAACGTCGTCCATACCCAGCCGCCGGCTTCCTTAAAGTAGGTAAAGCTTCCGCGCCTGACGCTGGGGAAAATTTCGCGCAGCGTTTTGTTCCATTCGTCGGCGTCCGCCTTGTTCTTGTAAATCCAATAAAAGTCGCGGTATTTTTGCTCGCCCTTGCAAGCCTTTTTTGCCCATTCGTGCTCGCTGCTTGTGTGGTTAAAGACAAAGTCGATGACGGTGTGAATGCCTTCTTTGCGGAAGGCGGACGCGAGGGCTCGCAAGTCGTTCACGCTGCCCAATTTTTTTTGGACTTCGCGGTAGGAGGAAACCGCGTAGCCGCCGTCGTTGTCGCCTTTAAGCGTTTTAAAAAGCGGCATGAGGTGGACGTAGTTTATTCCCATATCCTTGAAATATTTTATCTTTGACGCAAGGCCCTTTAGGTTGTCGGCGAACAAGTCCACGTAAAGCATCGTTCCCAGGCTTTTGTTGGAAAGGAACCAGCTTTCGCGGCCGCCTTTTTGGCCTTTTACAAAGTCCTCGTCCAGCTTTTTTAGCTCAGGCGAGCGAGCCTTGTTTGCCGCGGCCAAAACGCTTTCAAGCCGCTCAAGGATTTGGTAAAAGTCCCAGCGGCTTCCGTACAATTCAAAAAGGGCGGCCGTCAACGCGGCCATGTTCTCTTGCAATTGCGTCTTATACATGCGTCCATTCTAGCGCGCTTTGATGAAATGCAGTTATGATAAAAGTTTGACGAATAAAAAAAAATTCACTTTGAATTCATAATATAAAAAATGTGTTATGAGAGCGGAAAAAATCCCGCGCCGCCTTGAAAAATAGAGCCGTAATGCGCTAGAATATCGGAAACATTTGCATCACGCTTGGGGGGAGGACAATCAATGAAAAAGTTTTTTCCGGCGCTCGCGCTATTAATGGCGGCCGCGGCCGTCAGCGCCCAAAGCGCTCAAAAAATCAGCCAAATAGTTGAAAGCCCAGAGCTCAGTTACGGACAGGCCGCTTACATCGCGCTGTCGTATTCCGACGCGGAAACGATGGACGAAAGCGCGGACGACGCGCAAGCCTTTGAAGCCGCCTTCCAAAGAAAATGGATAAAAAACGGCGCTGTTGTCCAAGCCGCGATAAGGCTTGACGAACTTAGCGCCTTGTATCTGAGCGCCGTTGGAATCAAGGGCGGCGTTTTGTGCGGCCTTATAAAAAATTCCCCGCGCTATTCTTTTAGGGAACTAAAGGCGCTTGGCCTCATTGACCCATACGCCGACCCCGCGATGAAAATCGACGGGCAAAACGCGCTCAACCTTTTTAACGCCTGCGTCCAGGCGGCGGAGGGCGAGCGATGAAAAACTTCTTCCTTTCAAAGAAAACTTTTTTGGCGGCCGCGCTTTTTGCCTTGCGCATTTGCGCCGCCAGTTCATTGGACTTTGGCGGTTCCTTTTTAAACTTTAGCCGCGTAAAAGGCAAGGACTTTTCAAACCTAAAATTCAATCAAATCAACGATGTTCTCGGCTGGATTAGAGTTCCTCTAAGCAGAGACGGCTCTTCATACTTTGCCGCGCAGGCGCTTTACGAATTTGAGTACGACGCGTCGGTCGAAAAAGCCTACAACCGCTTGGACATAAACTTGGCCAAGTATGTCGGAAACTTCAACGTCGTCGGCTCTCCGCTTGTTCTAAGCGCGGGCCGCTTTATCTTTAGCGACTTGACGGGCTTGATAATGAGCCAAAACTGCGACGGCGTCCACGCCATGTATCAAATGAACCGCGTGGCGCTTTCGGCATACGCGGGCTACACGGGACTTTTGAACGCGGCCACAGTAAAAATGCAAAGCCATCGCTCAGACCCCTTTGAATACGACGGCGACAAGGTTTACCAATTGGCGCAAAAATATTTGGTCGCCTCCGCGGGCATTTCCGTTCCAAACCTTTTTTCAACGCAAACCCTTTCCGGCCAGTTTTTGGCGGTTTTCAAGCTTGAGGGAAAGTCCTTCAACAGAATCTACGCGACGCTCGACATGACAGGCCCGATTTACAGAAGAATTTACTACAGCGCCTCGACCACGCTTGGCCTGCAAAATTATGACGGCGGCTCCACGGAAGTCACCAACTTGTCTCGCGCGGAAGTGAAGTATTACGCGCCTTTCAAGGACTTGGCCGTGGCGGGCGGATTGGTTTACGCGTCAGGAAACGGCGACGGAGACAACGCCTTTACGGGCTTCACCAAAATCAATTCTTGCTTTTCGATGAACGAGATGCAATACACAAGCCTTGTAAAGATTTACGCCGCCGCGTCGGTTAAGCCTATAAAGAAAGTTCTTGCCAAGGCCGGGGCCGCCGTCTTGTTCAACACGGCGCGGGGCCGCTACCAAGGCTTTGACTACAATTTTGGCGCCGACTGGCAAATCAAGAGCGACGCGGCTGTCGGAGCCAGCTTCAATCATTACATTGACGGCGACGACAGCGGCAACAGCAAGGTTCAAATTTCTTTGAACGCCTTTTTGACATTCTGACAGGAGGAAGAAGTTATGAAAAAGATTTTATTGGCCGCGCTTTTTTCTTTTGCGGCAGCCGCGCTTTTTGCCTACGACGCGGAAGTTTTGTCTGTTCAAGGAAAGGCTCAGTTCAGCATGGATGGAACAAGTTGGACCCCCGTTTCTGAGGGAACGACAATCAAGCAGGGCGCCACGATACAGACGGCTTTTAAAAGCGCTCTCAAGCTAAAATTCAAAGGCTCCGTCGTAGACCTTGGCCCGATGACAAGAATAAAGGTTGACGAGATTTCCGAAAGCGAAAGCAAGGACAACGCCGTAGTTTCTATGAAGTTGGGAAGCGTTGTTTCAAACGTAAAAAAGTTTGAAGACCGCCGCGCCGGCTTTACGATAAGAGGACCGGCAGTGACCGCTTCTGTTCGCGGAACAATCGTAAAGGAAGAGTGCGGCTACAACATCGACACAGTCACGGCCATAGAAAGCGTCACCGCCGTTTGGCTTACGCAAAAAGGCGAGGGCAGCGTGACGGAACTTTCCGACAATTCCAACAGCGCGGCCTCGATAAGCTCTGGACGCGCCGCTCCCGCCGCCTGCTCGCTAAGCCAAGGCCAGTCTACAAGCGGAGGAAAATTTGAAGGGCAAAAAAAGCCTTACGGATACGCCTCTGAGAAGGCGCTTGACTTGGGAGCCTTTTCTGTCAACATGGCCGTCGTCGAGGCCGTGGGCGGAAACCCCTACAATGGCCGCCCGCAATACGCTCCGGCAGGCTCGGCAAATGTGTCCGCCGCCGGCGAAAGCGGAATCGAGCTTTCGGTTGTAGTAGGAAACGGCCAATAAGCGCCGCAAACAGGAGATTTGTCATGAGCATAAATACAAGAAACAAAATATCGGCCGCGCTTGGATTTGCGCGGACTTTTGCGGCGGCGCTCGCTGCCTGCGCGGTCATTTCTTCGTGCGAAATTTTCCACGCCGACAATCCAATCCAAATAGGCTCCATCACCATGCGCCTGCCCAGCGCGGAGCAAATGAGCGCGGCAAGCGGCGGCGCGATTTCGGGCGCGGTGACATCGTATGGCATTTTGGGCGACTCGGCCGTCGCGTCTTTTAAGGTTAAGGCTAAAAACGCTCTTACGGGCTTTGAAACAGTCCAAACGACTAGCCCTGGTTCCATAGTGAGAATCTTCCCCTTGGAGCCTGGCTTTTGGAATGTGACCGTCTTTGGAAACAACTCGGGCGGGCAGACCATATACTACGGAAACACTTCGAACATTTTTGTCGTGGCTGGAAACAGCACTCCGGCGTCCGTCGTGATAAACCCAGTGAATCCTTCGACTCCGCTTGTGGCAACCTTGGCGGAAACTCCCGCTGGCGTGTCGCTTCAAGGCCAAGGCCGCGAAAACGTCATGGGCGTTTACTTGTCTTACAGCTCGGGCGGACAAAGCGGCTCTGCGTATTACGATTTTTCAAACGCGGCCGGCTCCGCAAAGCAGGGCGATGACTTGAACAAAATTACCGTTCCGATTCCGGCGTTCTTGGAGCCTGGCTCGGCTGTCTCCGGCAAAGTTTTTCTTTTTGACCGTGGCGGAACCGCGCTCTGGGGCGGCTCGATTGAAGGCTCCGTAAAGAAGGACGGAACTTTTGACTGCGCCTTCGCCTTTTTGGAAACCGCGCTCAAGGGCTATCAAGGAAGCCCTGCAAGGACTTTCCTAAAAGTGGAGGAGGCTTTGCCCGCGCAGTTGGAAACGCCGCTTGCCTATACCTTTGAGACAATGGCCTACGGCGCGCCTGCCGGTGAGTCAAAAAGCTATTCTGATTTGACGATTTTTTCCGCCGCGCCAAGCGAGGCTTGCGGAAAGATTCCTGTAATCGTGGAATGCGGCTCGTCCGCGTGGGCTGAAGTTTTTGACGCAAAGCATAAGTACGCCGAGCCTACGGTTACCATGCCGGAACAAAAAATTCCGCTTGGCGCCACAAGAACCTTGAGCGCCGTGGTCTCGTCAAGCGAGCAAAAAGAATATTCCGTGTTAAAGGCGGCCCAAGACTTTGACGCTTACGGATTCAAGCTTTACTCAATCCAAGATAAGGACACCGGCTCGACCGTAAGCTCGTCGTCGTTTGTCGCTCCCGCAAGCCCGGCAAACTCGGAATTCACCGCGCCGGACAAAGTCAAGACGACAGGCTCCGGAAGCGACGAGTATACATGGCAGGTGACAGTCACAAACAGCGCATATAGTTATTTTGACGGCAACGAAACTCAGCCTTCAAAGACATTCAACGGAACCTTCAATGTGAGCGGAAGCGAATGGACTATAACGCCCGCTTCCGTAACCGTGGAACGAGGCGCGGCCTTTGCGCTTACTCTTTCATGCGCCGACGCGACCGAGGCTGACGCAAAGTCCGTCACTACCGTCACGCTTAAGATGAACACGCCCAAAGACTTTGTTCCCACAGTCAGCGGAACAAGCCTCGTCGTCAACGCCGAAAGCTTTGCCACATGGACAAGCGCCGACCCCAAAAAAGTCTTTGTCTACGTTGAGTCCGTCGACGCGGGAATGATTGAAGTTACCGCGACCGCTCCAAGCGGCGGAGGGGGAGGCATGAATTATCCTCCGGACCCGGATTGGTTCAGCTTCCAAAGCACAGTGGAAGTATTGCCGGAAGGAACTGTAGGCGAAAACGACAAGTTGTCTCCGCACATTAAGGCCAATCCGGCGGCTCGCTATGTTTATTTTGGAAACTACCCGAGGTCGCGCATTGCAAGCGGCGTTACGGTTGATGATTCGGATACCGCCGAAAAACATACTTTTGGAAACTACACTTACTACAAGGGTAGCGACGGCGAATGGTATGCAAAGCATAAAGTAAAAGGAAACAGCGGTTACTATGCCAGCGCTACTCCAGGCGCGCGAGGCAATGCTGTTGATAACGCTGGAACCGTGGCTTACTTTAAGCTGGAACCGATAAAATGGCGCGTGCTTACAACAAACTACAATAATACTGGCTACGCTCTCTTGATAACCGACGAATCAATTCCCGGTTACTTTGACTACGACGCGGATATATCAGAGCACAAGCGTTTCTCATATACGAATCATGTTAGAGATGATAGAACTATAGGTGGCAAGACAATTGGAATCAGCAATTACCAGTATTCCAACGCTCGAGCTTGGCTTAACGGCTTGAACGGAAGCAGCTATGGAATGCAGGACTGGACAGATGCAGGCTTTATCAATAGCGCCTTTACCGAAGCTGCCCGAATGAAAATAAAAGAAGTCGTTGTGGACAATAGTGCTGCGAGTTGCTACCAACCACATGAAACTGTAGGAACTACATACAACGCTTACTTGTCTGAAAACACAACGGACAAAATTTTCCTTCTTAGCATTAGGGAAGTGACAACTCCGCTTTGGGGCTTTGATGAAGCAACGGATCAATACGGCACTCGTTGTTTTGTACCGACGGATTTGGCGATAGCTTCTGGAGTATATCGTGAGACAGCTAGCGATGGCATTTACTATGGCTGTTGGTGTTATCTCCGTACTCCTTCCGGCAGCGGAAGCGAACAGACTTGTAGCGGAATTGGTTATGCAGGAAACGGCGAAACCGCTTACAACGACTACAACAACGCTATGGTTCCCGCAATTTGCGTTGACTTAAGCGACTTGGGCGGCGCGGCTATAGGCGATGTTGGCCTTCCAAATTCCAATGTTGACAGTCACTATGCCTTGCCAGGCACCTTTACTGTCGGATCTGGAAAACAAGTTCGGTTTAGCTTGGGCAACTTGGAATGGACTAATAAAACAGGTTCTACCGTATATCACTTTGCGCAACGACAGTCTTTCTACTGTAGAAATACAAGAGGAGACAAATATCACATCGATTTGATGAGCTATTCAAATGTAAGTTCTGCAAATAGTAGCGGCATTGCTGAAAGCGATCTAACAAATTGGCGTGTTCTAACTGACGATGAATGGCAATATTTGCTTGGAACGAGAAGCGGAGCCGCAAGCAAGTTTGGTGTCGCTCAAGTTATAGGACTTGAAGGCCTTGTAATCCTTCCTGACAATTGGACTTTACCAGCAGGATTGACCTTTACCAGTGGTTTTGCAAGTGACAGTCAGGAATATAAGGATATAAACCAATATACTGCAATGCAGTGGGACAAAATGGAAAAAGCTGGCGCTGTGTTCCTTCCTGCTTGCGGTCTCACTACTTACAATTCAGGTACTTATATAAGAACATCTAATACATTGCGTGTATATGGCGGTTATTTAACTGGAAGTGGCACTTTCATGCAATTTAGCAAATCAGAGATAACTTACAAAACGGGCGATTCGTATGAGTTCCACAACATCCGCCTTGTTGTGGACGCAAACTAGCGCTCTTGTCCAACAACGCGGCGGCAACGCCGCGTTGTTTTTTTTAGTGTTCCATCAATAACGATTAAAAA
>CADCCO010000023.1 GCA_902799965.1 uncultured Spirochaetaceae bacterium | reverse complement strand
GCAGCGGTTTTCGCAAATGTCAACCAAGCCCACGCCGTGCTTTCCGCCAATCTTGTTGAGTTTTTCCAAGAGAGAAAGCGCGTCCATTTTCTTTCCGTTCAAGGCGACGGGGATTCCTTTTTCAAAGTCGATCTTTACGAACTCGCCTTTTTCGGGAGCCTCTTCGGGAACGGTCGTGTTCTTGAGCATGTGCGGATAGTTGGGAGCGTTCTCGGTCTTCTCAAGCTCCAAGCCTTCGTGGCTAAGGTGCCAAATGTTTTCGTCGCGGCTGTAAGACTGGTCATGCTTCATCGGCACTTCAAGCTTTCTGTCCTGAAGGTATTTGATTTCGGCCTCGCGGCTGTCCATGTTCCATTTGGGGTCGCGCCAAGCGGCGATAACCTTAAGGTCGGGGGCAAAAGCTTTGATTGCAAGCTCAAAGCGAACTTGGTCGTTGCCCTTTCCTGTGGCTCCGTGGCAAATCGCGACGGCCTTTTCCTGGCGGGCGTACTCAACCAAGATTTTTCCGATAAGGGGGCGGGCCGTTGAAGTGCCCAAAAGGTATTCGTCTTCGTAAACGGCGTTGGCCTTGAGGGCCGGCCAGCAGTATTCTTCGATGTATTCTTTGCGGGCGTCGACGACGTAGCAGGCCGATGCGCCGGTCTTGAGGGCGCGGTTCTTGATTTGCTTCCAATTGTCGCCCTGTCCCAAGTCAATGCAAACCGCGATTACGTCGTAGTCGTAGTTTTCCTTTAGCCACGGAATGATGACGGTTGTGTCAAGTCCGCCTGAATAAGCCAAAACAACTTTGTCTTTCGCTTTTGCCATAATTTTCCCTCTTTTTAAGAATGAATATTTATGCAAAAAAGTGTATATTTTTTCATTCAGAATGTCAAGAGAATGTCAACAGAAAAAACAAAAAAAATCGCCGGACCCGCCCCGATGACAGGGCAGAATCCGGCGTATGTTCGCGCGTCCATGCGCGCGAGAACTGCCTAGCGAATTATTTAACCAATTCTTTAAGGCTTGCGGCGAGGCCGGCCATGTTCTGAATGTCGGCTGGAACGATTAGCTTTGTGGCTTGGCCGTCGGCGACTTTTTCAAGCGCCTCAAGGCTGCGGAGCTTTATGACGGCTTCGTCGATTTTGGCTTCCTTGATTACGCGCAAGCCGTCGGCCGTGGCGGTCTGCACTTCGCGAATCGCGGCGGCCTCGCCTTCGGCCTTTCTAATCTTTGCTTCTTTTTCGGCTTCGGCTTCCAAAATCATCGACTGCTTTTTTCCTTCCGCCACAAGAATCTCGCTTTGCTTTTGTCCTTCGGCAATAAGAATTTTTTCGCGGCGCTCGCGTTCGGCGCGCATTTGCTTTTCCATCGCTTCCCTAATCGCTTCGGGCGGCATAATGTTCTTCACTTCGACGCGGTTCACCTTGATTCCCCAAGGGTCGGTGGCTTCGTCGATGATCGCGCGCATTTTTGTGTTGATGATGTCGCGGCTTGTAAGCGTGGTGTCCAAGTCAAGCTCGCCGATGATGTTGCGGAGCGTCGTCGCGCTGAGGTTTTCTATAGCCATCATCGGGGCTTCGACTCCGTAAGTGTAAAGCTTGGGTTCGGTAATCTGCATGTAGACGACGCTGTCGATTTTCATCGTGACGTTGTCCTTTGTGATTACAGGCTGAGGCGGAAAGTCCAGCACTTGCTCTTTAAGCGTCACGGTGTTGGCGATTCTGTCGATAAAGGGAATCTTAACGTGAAGGCCCGCCTGCCAAGTGGCGCAGTAGGTTCCAAGTCGTTCGATGATAAAGGCGCGGGATTGCGGCACAATCCGAATGTTCGCGACAACCAACAAAAAAACGATTACGCACAAGGCGATAAAAAGATAATTGCTCATTCTTCCATTCTATACTAGTAGTCGAGAGCCGTCAAGATTTCCGTGTGGTCGCGGAAAACGGCCACGGTGTGCTCCTCGTGGGCGCTGGGAAGGCCGTCGGCGGTAACGACAGTCCAGCCGTCCTTGAGCACCTTAACGTCGGCGGTTCCAAGGTTGATCATCGGCTCAATCGCCAAAACCATTCCGGCCTGGATGCGGGGATTGGAATCCAGCGCGTCCAAAGTGTTGGGAATGCTGGGGTCTTCGTGAACGTCAAGGCCAACGCCGTGGCCGCAATACTCGTAAACGATTCCGTAGCCGGCGCGCTCGGCGACTTCTTGAACGGCATGGGCGATGTCGCCGATTCTGTTCCCGGCCTTGCAAGCGGCGATTCCGGCCTGCAAGCACTGCAAGGTAACGTCGTCCAACCTTTTATGCTCCGGCTTTACGTTCCCAACCAAAACAGTGTGGCTTGAATCGCTTATGAAGCCGTTAAGGTCGATGCCAACGTCAACGCTGACCAAGTCTCCGTCGTGAATGATTTTCTTTTTGGAAGGAATTCCGTGAATGACCTCTTCGTTGACCGAAACGCAAGCCGCGCCGTTAAAGTTTTCGCGGTACCAAGCGGGCTTTCCGCCGTGGCTTATTATAAAATGCTTGCACAAATCGTCAACGTCTTTTGTCGACATTCCCGCCTTGATTTTGGGCAGGACAACCTTGAACATGTCCGCCAAAAGGTGGCAGGACTTTCTGATTCCGTCAATTTGCTTTTCGTTCTTTAATCGTATCATATATGTCTCCCAATATTGTCGGCTTCGTCAAAGCAGATTCGCGCCGTCTTTTCGTCGCCGATGCGCTTGTAAATTATTCCCATCTTGCGCAAGATGAACGCGTCCGCCGCGCTCCCCAATTCCAATTCCAAGGCGCGCTCAAAAACGTCCAGCGCAAGCTCGTCGCTTATAACGCCCTCGATATGGTTTTGCAAAATGCCCTTGGCAAAGGCCAGCACTTCCGGAAAAAACAGGCGGAAGTAATCGTAAGAATATTCCATTTTAATGATTTGCTCAAGCAGGCCAAAAGCGTCGTACCATTCGCCGCGCAAATGCAGCTCCTCGCTAAGGATAAAGCCGTAGTCCATAAAATTTTCGCGCGTGAACCAATGCTTTAGCGAAAAGCGGCTTCGCTCCGTCATAAGGCGCTTGTATTCCGCAACCGCGTCGTCTTCGCGGCCGTGCGTAAGGTCAAAGAAAACAAGCTTTGCGCGGCTTTCGTCGTCCTCGCGCGCCAAAAGCCATTCGCGGTAATCCCAAGACTTGACCTTGCGCCGCCTGAAATGCGCGGCAAAGGAAGAATCAAAAATCGCGCGCGCTTTTTGGTCGGTAAGGATTTCGTAGGCGCGGACGATTTTCTTAAAATGCTCGGCGGTCGCTTGGTCGCCCGAAACGTCAGGGTGATATTTTTTTACTTGCTCGCGGTAAGCGCGGCGTATTTCGCTAAGGGTCGCGCCGGGCTGGACGCCAAGAATCTGGTAGCAGTTTTCCATTCCCGCGCCTACAGCATTTTGAACAGTTCTTCTATTTTTGGCTCGTAAACCACAAGGCTTGAGCAACGCGCGTTCAAAATTATGTCCTTGCTTGTCCTTGAAAAAAGAGCCGATTCGTTTCCGGCCTTTCCCGTAACCGAATAGCGCGAAGGATGGCCGCCCAGCAAAATAAGGTTGGCGCCAAAAGCGTCGGCGGACTTGCATACCTCGACCCAAACGCTTCCCTCGCGCAATTCGCTTTCAGCCTTAAGGCCCTTTTTCTTGGCCAATTCCATAACGTAGTTCAAGTACTTTTCGCCGTCGGCGTGAAGGTTCGTCTCAAAGTCAAGGGATTCGTCCTGCGCCAAAAATTTTCCAATCGTAAGGCGCTTTAGCGTGGCCGTGTCGACCACGTAGACAAACTTCAAGGCGCAGCGGTTTTGCTTGGCAAAAATTATTCCGTACATCGCCGCGTGAATCGACGACTGCGAGCCGTCAACCGCGACCAAAATATTTTTTACAAGCGGCTTTATCATTCGTCCTTCCTTAATTCCGAACTTTGTTCTTGAGCGCTTTCAGCACGAACGTGTTGTCGCGCTCGCGCTCTTCCAACTGGCTTTCAATGTATTTCTTTGTTTCCCTGGCCTGCGGAATCACCATCTTGTCAAGCGCGTTCACGCGGCGCTGGGTTTTCTTGACTTCCTGCGCCAAGCGCCAGACAATCGTTCGTATGCTGGCCATGTCGGTGAGCAGGCGCAAAAGGTTGAAGAAGTCAACCATAACTTCGTCGGAGCTGGAAAAAGTTCCCAAAAAAGAATAGAACAATTGCCTCTCCGGAAGCTCCACGTCGATTGAAGAAAAATTCATTCCGCCGATTGTGACCGGCTTTTCCTTAATCTTAAAGTCGTAGCGAACGGCGCGCGCCATTTGCTCAACGCGGTCTCCGCCGACGTTCATCAACATTCGCTTTAGCGCGGGATAGGCGCGGCTGGTCAGCTTGTCGATGTCGCTTTCCAAAGCCTTGACCTTGTCGACCATCCGCATAAGCTCCATAACCAAGATTTCGCGCTTTTGCTCAAGCAGCTCGTAGCCGTTTTCGGCGGAGGCCAGCTGCTCTTTCATTGCGAGAAGGTTTGACTTTGTGGGCGCGATGTTCAGCTTGGCCATCTTTTTTATTCGTCCTTGGGAAGATACTTTTCGATGAATTCGCTCTTGACGCGCAAAAGCTCTTCGCGCGGAAGATACTTCAAAGTCCGCCAGCCGATGTCCAGCGTCTCTTCAATCGAACGGTCTTCGCGCTCGCCTTGGCAAAGGAATTCGCGCTCAAAATGGTTTCCAAAGTTCAAGTACATTTTGTCAAGCTCGCCCAATTCCTCTTCGCCGATAATCGCGGCCAAGTTTCTGATCGACTTCACTTTTGAATAAGAGGCGAAGAGCTGGCTTGAAACGCCCGCGTGGTCTTCGCGCGTCATAACCTTTCCGTCGGCGGCCACTCCGATTCCGTCCTTCATCAAGCGCGAAAGGCTGGGAAGGCCGGCGACTGGCGGATACATATCCTTTTGGTAAAGCTCGCGGTCAAGCACTATTTGGCCTTCCGTGATGTAACCGGTCAAGTCGGGAATCGGGTTTGAAATGTCGTCGTTGGGCATCGTCAAAATCGGAATCTGCGTTATGCTTCCTTCGCTTCCCTTAATGCGGCCGGCGCGCTCGTACAATTCGGCAAGGTCGGAATACAAGTAGCCGGGGTATCCTTTGCGGCCCGGAACCTCGCCGCGCGTAGTGGAAATTTCGCGCAAGGCTTCGCAATAGTTTGTCATGTCGGTCATAACGACCAAAACGTGCATTCCCTTTTTGTAGGCCAAGTATTCCGCGGCGGTCAAAGCGCAGCGCGGCGTGATGATGCGTTCGATGCTGGGAGCGTCCGCCAAAGACTGGAACATAACCACTTTTGAAAGAACGCCGCTTTCCTCGAACGACTTAACGAAAAACCTTGCGACGTCGTACTTGATTCCCATTCCCGCAAAGACCATAACGAATTGGTCGTCTGAATTTTTCAGCTTCGCTTGGCGAATGATTTGCGCGGCGAGACGGTTGTGAGGAAGTCCGTTTCCGCTGAAAATCGGAAGCTTTTGGCCGCGAATCAAAGTGTTCAAGCCGTCTATCGCTGAGATGCCAGTCTGAATGAAGTCGCGGGGGTAAACGCGAGCGTAAGGATTTATCGGGCTTCCGTTCACGTCCAGCTTTTCGGAAGAAACGATTTGGCCGTAGCCGTCAATCGGCTCGCCAAGTCCGTTGAAGATGCGGCCCATCAAGCCCTCGCCGACGCGAAGCTCCAAAGGCTCGCCCAAAAATTCAACGGACGATTCGTTAAGGTCAATGCCAGTCGTGCTTCCGAAAATTTGGACTACGCAAGCGTCCTCGTTCAAGTCAATCACGCGGCCGGTTTTCTTTTCGCCGTTCTTGTCGCGGACATAAACCACTTCGTTGTAAGAAACGGCTTCGCTTCGGCGGACGGCCACAATCGGGCCTTCGACAGAATTTATTCCTCTGTATTCAATTCCTTTCATTACAATTCCACCTTGCGGTAAGTCCGCTCCAAGTCGCCAAGGTCTTCTTCCATGCGGCCTTCGATGTCCTTGATTTTTTCAAGCTTGTCGTTCTCAACGTCGCTCTTTATGCGGACAATTTCTTCGCGGCATTTGAGCGCGGTGATTTGCCCCAAAGGAGCGCCGGACTGGACAAGAGCCAAAGTCCTGTCGTAAAAGCGCATTATCAAAGACAATATTTTTATTTGCTTTTCGGCCCCGCAATAAGAGTCAATTTTGTCGTAAGAGTTTTGCTGCAAAAAGCCGTTCTTTATCATTTCGGAAACAATCAGCACAAGGCGCTCCGCGTCGGGAAGCGCGTCAGGGCCGATCAAGCGGACAATCTGCTGAAGGCGCTGCTCGGTCTTTAGAAGCTCCAAGGCCTTTTGGCGGACTTCATGCCATTCGGGATTTTGCCGCTCCCACCAATCCTTGACTTCCTCCGCGTATTCGCTGTAGGAATCTATCCAGCCGATGGCAGGATAGTGGCGCGCGTTGGCCAAGTCGCGGTCGAGCGCCCAAAAGCAGCGGATAAAGCGCTTGGTGTGTTGGGTGACCGGCTCCGAAAAATCGCCGCCGGGCGGGCTTACCGCTCCGATGACGCTTACGCTTCCTTCCTTTTTGTCCAAGCTAATGACGCGGCCGGCGCGTTCGTAAAATTCCGCCAAGCGCGTGGGCAAGTAAGCCGGGAAGCCTTCTTCCGCCGGCATCTCTTCCATTCGGCCGCTAAGCTCGCGCAAGGCTTCCGCCCAGCGGCTTGTCGAGTCGGCCATAATCGCCACGGCCATTCCCATGTCGCGGTAGTATTCGGCGAGCGTAATGCCTGAATAAAGGCTGACCTCGCGCGCGGCTACCGGCATGTTGGAAGTGTTTGCGATAAGAATCGTTCGTTCCATAAGCGAGCGGCCCGTGCGCGGGTCGATGATTTCCGGGAACTCGGTTAGAACTTCTGTCATTTCGTTTCCGCGCTCGCCGCAGCCGATGTAAATGATAAGGTCCGCGTCGCACCATTTGGCCACGGAATGCTGGGTCATCGTCTTTCCCGTTCCAAAGCCGCCTGGAATCGCCGCCGTTCCGCCCTTTGAAAGCGGAAAGAAAACGTCGATGACTCGCAAGCCTGTAATCAAAGGCTCGGTAACGCCAAGCTTTTCGGCGTAGGGGCGCGGCTTTCTAACCGGCCAGTATTGGCTAAGCTTTAATTCTTCGCCAAGCTCTGTAACGCCAACAACATCGTCAATCGTGTAAGAGCCGCTTCCCTTAAATGTTTTCAATACGCGGCCGCGCGTCGCAGGCGGAACCATTATCGTATGCAAAATCGACGACGTTTCCTGAACCGTTCCCAGCGCCATGCCGGGCGCGATTGGGTCGCCCTCTTTTAACTCCGCCTTAAAGTCCCATTTTTTTTGCGCGTCCAAAGCGTCGGCCATTTGCCCGGCCAGCAAAAAGGCGCCGGAATCTTCGTACATCTTTTTGAGCGGCCGCTGGATTCCGTCGTAAATGCCGCCGACCAAGCCGGGGCCAAGCCGCAATGAAAGCGGGCGGCCTGAACATTCAACGTCCTCGCCAACCTTAAGGCCGGTAACGTCTTCGTAAACTTGAATCGTGGCCAAGCCCTGCTTTTGGCGGATGATTTCGCCCATCAATTTTTTTTCGCCGACGTTGACCACATCGTAAAGGCCGCTTCCTTCAAGGCCGCGCGCAAAAACAATCGGGCCGGAAACGCGCTCTATTTTTCCATGCGTCATCTAAAGCCTCCCGCCAAAAAGCGCGGCCGCCATTTCCTGGTAATGCTTGTCTTTGGCCTCGCTTATGATTTCTTCTATCGTCAGCCTGATTTTGACGCTCTTGTCTTCCGACTCAAGCAAAACGCCTTCAGGCAAATTTTCGTTTTGAATTTTCTCGCAAGAAAGCAAATCGCTTCCCAATTTTTTTTCAATGATTTTTTTCGCTTCGTCACGCTCAAAGCCGCAAACCTTGGCGGAAAATTTCTTTCCCTTTAAAAGCTCATCCTTTCCGTCCAAAATCTTCGACACAAGCGCAAGCCGCTTGTACGCGGAAAGGCCGCCCAAATAATCGGAAATCGCTTGGTCGATGGAAGAGCCAATGAAGGAAACCAAAAAGCGGCCCTTTTCAAGCGGAAGCGAAGCGTCAGAATCGCGCTGAATTTTTTCTTCCTTGGCGGCGTAGAATTTTTCCTTTTGCTCTTTGGCCGCGTCAAGGCGGCCTTGCGTTTGCGCCAAAATTTCCTGGGCTTTTTTCTTTCCCTGCTCCAAAATCGACTCGGCCTTTTTGCGCGCGTCGTTTTGGATTTCCTTGTCAAGAATGTCGGTTGAGCGTAATTCTTCCATAAAAAACTTCCTAGCGTTTTTACACTTGAATGCCTACCGCCTCGCGGATTGAATCCGTAAGCGTTTTGCGGCCGCTTAGATGCCCGTTTATTCCGGGAATCTCAACGACCAGCGGATACTGCGCGCCCTTTTGCCAGTCAAGCAATTCGCTTTCCAGCAGCATGGAAACTTCTTCCGTGAGTATCAAAACTTTCGGGCGCTCTTGGTCTACGGGCGCGCTTGCCGTTCCGCCCTTGCCCGTCACGCGGTTGAACGCGTCCAAGGCTTCGGCGCGGTTAACGGCCACCGCTCCCGGCACTCCGACCAAGCTAAAGGCAAGAACGATTTCTCGCTCGCCTATCACAAAGTATTTCACAAGTTCCTTACAGGATTATGATCAAAAGGGCGACCAAGAAGCCCCAAAGACAAATGCCTTCCGCCAAGCCGACAAAGGGCAAGGCTTTTCCTGAAAGCTCGGCGTTTTCGCTCATCGCGCCCATGGCCGCGCTTCCGATTTTGCCTACGGCGATTCCGCCGGCAATGCAAGAAAGTCCTACAGCCAATCCAGCGGCAATGTACTTGAATGCCTGAGAGTTGCCGGCGCTAGCCTCAACTGTCTGTCCCTCATTTTTCGCGGAAGAAGAATCCTCGGCGAAAATTCCCGCGGCCATCGCGCAAAAAAGCAAAGCCGCCAAAGCGATGATTTTTTTGTTCATAGTGAACCTCCTAATTTATTGTACTCCAATTTATACGGTTCGAATTCGCGGCCAGTCTCGTTAAAGAACTTGCTGAAGAATTCGTAGTACTGCAATCTTATCGCCTGAATCGCGACAATCATTCCTTCCAACACGACGACAATCGCGTTGCCCAAAACCGTCACCGCGATTCCGCCAACGCCGCCGACCATCTCGCTCATCGTAAGAATGATAAAGCCCAAAACCGCGTGCGCCAGGGCAAAGGCGCCGACGCGCAAAAAGCTGATTGAGTTGGACAAATAAGTTATGACCGTTTCAAGCAATTCAACAATCGCCTCGATCACAAGCGAGAACAAGCCGTTTTCGATTACCGGCCGCTCGCCGTCGGCAAGGCGGATAAAGGGCTCGCCAAAGGCGCAAAAGAAAAGCGAGGCGCCGATCACAACCCAATCAAAAATTTGCGGCTTGTGTCCAAGCGCGGCAACGCGAACGGCCAGCGCGACGACGTACCAAAAGAAAACCGCTCCGGCCAAGCCGCTCTTTCCGAACAAAGCCTTGCCGAGCCTTTTTCGCAAAAAGTTGTTGGCGATGTTTATCACGATGCCGGTGGAATTTATCACAAAGCCCACCGCGATTGAAAAGCCGAAGAACATGAACATTCGCTTTATCGATTCAGGGTTCGACTGCGGCATCATCGGCAAGATCTGGTTTCGCGGCTCGCCGAACAAGCCGGTAACGAAGCGCTCGAATGGCTCCAACAACTTTTCGTTGGCGAAAAATTCTCCGGTAAGCAAGCCCATAATCATGCTGGCCGTTCCGATGCCGATGAAAATCGGGGCGAACTTGTTCCAGCCGCCAAGCTTGACGACGTTCTTGGCGAGCAAAAGGCCCAAGATGAAAAACACCAGTCCCTGCCCCGCGTCGCCGAACATTATGCCGAACAAAAGCGTAAAGAAAACCGCGACAAAAGGCGTGGGGTCAATCGTGCCGTAAAGCGGCGAGCCGTAACTGAATATCATTCGCTGGAAGGCGCTGACGAACTTTCCGCGCGAAAGGCGCACGGGAACTTTTTCATGGCCGGCCAAAACGCCCGGCACTTCTTCCGGCTTGTATTTGCGCGCGCTGATTCTTCCTTCCGTAAGGGAGTCCAGCGACTTCATCACTTCCAGGCAAGAGGCGGCGGGAACCCAGCCGGTCAAGCGGTAAACCAATTGCGTCGATTCCAAAAGGCTTTCGGTTTGCCTAAGCTGCGAGGCCAGCGCGAACGAAGCCAAAAGCTTCAACAGCTTTTCGGCGTGCGCGTCAGTCCAGTTGGCCCTTTCGCGCGAAACCTCGTCCACCGCTTTTTGCGCCTCGTCCTTTTGCGCCTTGAGCGTTTCCAAAATGTCGTCGGGGATTCCCTTAAAGTCTTTGGGAATTTCAAGCGGAACAAAGCCGTAGCGGCCCAATTCCGTGTCAAGCGCGAACCTTCCCTTCTTGCTTGAGGCGGCCAAAATCTTTGTCTTGTCGTCTCCAAGCGGAACGATTATCGCGCGCGCTCCGACGGCGAACTTCAATTCATCCAAAACGTCGGGATTGATTTTTCCGACGCGCAAATTCAAAAACGAAAGCTTTTCCAACTCGCTGTAGGACTGCTTTAAGTTGCTGAACGAAGAGGCCTCGGCGTAAGCGTCCTCGACTTTCTTTAAATTTTCATGCGCGTCAAAATCGCGCTTGGTCAAGTCGGCAAGGCTTTGCAAAAGATTTTCGGCGGCGGCGGCGTCTTCATCGCCGGGAATTTTAACGTCGTCAAAAGAAACGCCCGAATCATCGATTCCCAAAAAAGAGCGCGCCTGCTCCAAGCGCTTGTAGATATCCGCCTCCGGGCTGTCGTTCTTTTCGCCGCCGCCTTGTCCCAACGACGACTGGAACTGGAAACATTCGCTCCGCCCCAAATACAAAAGAACGCTGTCTATGTCCTGCTTGAGAACCATAAGCTCAACCAAGCGCATTTCGGTTGTCTTTGCCATCTTATATCTCCCTAACCTTTACGTTTAGGCGCAAGGCTTCCGTGGCCATGCGAATGTAATCCAATTCCTTTGACTTTAAGAAAAACCAGCAAAACAAGGCCGCCGGCTCGCACGTAAGCGCGTGGAATTTTTGGGCGGCGCTCTTGACAAATTCCTTGTCGGAAGATTCCTCCACCCAGCGCGGGTCGACGCTCCACAAGGCGCCCTCTTCGCGCGGGTTCAAGAATTTGGCGTATTTCCAGTTTTTCCAGTCGTCCCAATTGTCAACGCTTTTGTCCAAGATTTCAAGCGCCGCGCCGCCCAAGGGGTCGGACCTTCCGTTTTGCGGGTTCAAAAAGGCAAGGCGCTGGACGATTTGGTTCTTGTCCATTTTGTAGTATGTCTTAAGGCGCAAAACCCAAACAACGTTCCTCATAGAATAGCGCTGGGCCAAAAGTTTTTGCACGGCCTCCCGCTCTTCGCCGCCGAGCTCCAAGCTGGAAGACCAAAGGCGCTCGATGAACTGCAAGTCCAGCGCGTTGTCCAGCTGCTGCTGCTCGACCACTTCCGGCGCCTTGTCGTACCAAGCCAAGTCGCTTCCTTGCGTCATTTTTTGGATTGAAGGCCAAGCCCCGTAATTCAAAATGTTGTAAGGGCGAATGTCCAGCAAGGCCGGCATTTTCTTTTGCCCCATCGCGGCGGCGGCGCCCAAGGACTTTAAATTTTCGTAGTCAAAATATTGAAGCAAGTCAACCAAAATTTGCGCCGGCTCGTCGTAGGCTTGCAAAAGATTTTTGTATTCGCGGATGAATTTTTCGGAAGCCTTTTGCTCGATTGTCTTTGCCAAAAGAATTTCAGGAATGGCGGGAACTTCTTCCGTAAAAACGAGGGGCCAAAGCTCGGACAATTTTTGGACGGAAAAAAGCTTCGCCGCGCGGCTTCCCGTGTATGAGCGGGCCAACAAGCCGCTGGCTTTTGCGTAGACATAAGAAGAAGCGCTTGACCCGTCCATGCTCCGCCTCTCTTACAGAATTTTTTCCAAAAGCTTGTTGAACGCGTCAACGTCCTTTGGAGTCTGCTGAATTTGCGATTTATATTCCTCGATTTGATTGTCGCGCGTTTTTTGAATTTGGGAGACGCGCCCTTCGTAGGCCTTTTCCATTTGGGAAGCCATTTCTTCGTATTGGCGGCTGTATTCGGAATCCGACTTGGCGCGGGCGGCGGCGACTTCTTTGTCGCTCTGCTCTTGCGCCTGCCTTATAATTTCCGCCGCGTCTTCCTCGACTTTCAAGAGATGCGCGATTGTGTCCTGCTCTTCGCTAGGCATTAGGCCAACGCCTCCTCAAGTCCGCAAAGGGTTTCGTAAACTTCCTGCGCGGTCTTTTTTTCGGCCAACTTTGAAGCCGCGGCGGGGTCCTTAAGAATCAAGGCCAGCTGCTGCATCACCTTTAAATGCAAGGCCGTTCCGTCGCTTCCGAACAAAAGCATAAAGACAACGTGAACCGGCTTTTCGTCCAAGGAACCGTAGTCGATTCCCGCGCGGCTGATTCCGATGGCGCCAAATCCGTTCTTGGCGGACGGACAAGAGGCGTGCGGAATGGCCACTGACGGAATTATGCCCGTGGTCATTTTTTCCTCGCGGGCAATCAACGCGTCCAAAGCTTCCTTGCGGTCAATTCCAAGATTGGCGCGCGAAAAAAGCTCGACCATTTCCTCAAACAATTCGTCTTTGTCGGAGCTTTCAAGGTTGACGTTGATTAGTTCCGGCCTAAAAAAAGTCTCCAGCATAGCCTGAGCTCCCGGCTTTACTCCGCAGCTTTGTTTGAAGAGTTGTCAAGGCTCTTCCACCATTCAAAGTCTTCGGCGGCTTCGCCTGTAGTAGTGTCAACGGCCTCTTGAACTTCGGGCGAAAGCGTCTGCTTTACGGCAGGCTTTCTGTTCAAGCGGGCGATGAAGAACGCGTCCAATATAAAGAGGACAACAAGGACAAAAGTGGTTTTGCTGATTACGCTGGCAGAATGCGAGCCAAAAGCCGCGCTGCCCGATCCGCTCAAAAGGCCGCCCAATCCGCCGCCCTCGTCATTTTGAATCATAACCAAAAGAACCAAGAGAACGCAGATAATCACAAACGCGACCATCAAAATTGCTTTTACAACACCCATATTTACTCCAAAATAATGTTTTCAATAGTGAATGTATATTATAATGAAAAGGAAGAATTATATCAAGGGATTTTTAAATAAAAAAAAACGCTCCCGGTCAAAAAGTCTTGCCTTTCTCGCGACTGAGGCTGCTAAGTAAGATGCACATACACTCAATTTCGCTTCGCGAAATTGGCAGCCTCAGAGCGAGCGGCAAGGCTTTTTTCCCTCGCGCGTTTTTTTTCTTGCAAGCCCCTAAATGTTTCTTTATATAAACATTCGGGGCAAAAATTTACTCGTTGCAAATGGGCTCGAAGGTGTCGGCTTTGAGCGAGGCGCCGCCGATCAAGCCGCCGTCGATGTCGGGCTGGGCAAGCAAGTCTTTGGCGTTGGAGGCTTTCATAGAGCCGCCGTACTGGATGATAGTCTCGTCGGCGACCTTCTGGTTGTAAAGCTTGGCGATGTAATTGCGGCAGAACTTGTGGATGGCCTCCGCGTCTTCCGGCGTGGCTGTTTTGCCGGTTCCGATGGCCCAAACAGGCTCGTAGGCGATCGTAACTTTCTTCATCTGCTCTTCGGTGACTCCGGCCAAGTCGGCGCTAAGCTGGAAGGCGCAAACCTGCTCGGCGTTTCCGGCCTCGCGGTCAGAAAGCAACTCGCCGATGCAAAGAACGACTTCCAAGCCTTCGTTAAGCGCGCGGCGAACCTTTTTGTTGATAAGCTCGTCCGACTCGCCGATTTCGTGGCGGCGCTCCGAGTGGCCGAGGATTACTGACTGAACGCCCAAGTCCTTGAGCATTTCCGTTGAAACTTCGCCTGTGTGGGCGCCGTTGGCCGTCGCGGCCACGTCCTGGGCTCCCAAGAGGATGTTCGAGCCTTTGAGGACCTGTCCTACAGCGTCAAGGTAAACGAAGGGAACGCCGACCATGAATTTGTTGGTCTTGCCCTTCAAGGCGGCGACCAAGTCCTGGGCCAACTTAACGGCCTCGGCCTTGCTCGTGTTCATCTTCCAGTTTCCTGCGATATAATGTGTTCTTGCCATAATAAAATACTCCTTACTTTGTGGCCAAAATAGCGATGCCGGGCAATGTTTTGCCCTCAAGGAACTCAAGGCTGGCGCCGCCGCCCGTAGAGACGTGGGTCATCTTGTCGGCCAACTTGAACTTGTTGACGGCGGCAACGCTGTCTCCGCCTCCGACTACTGTCATGGCTCCGCGGCCTGTGGCTTCGGCAACCAAGCGGGCAACCTGCTCCGTTCCCTTGGCGAAGGCGTCAAACTCGAATACGCCGACCGGTCCGTTCCAAACGATAGACTTGGCTGTGGAAAGAACTTCTTTGTAAGCCTCTACTGTCTTGGGGCCAACGTCCATGGCCATCAAGTTTTCGGGAATGTCTGTTCCGTCAACGGCGACGGCCTTGGCGTCGGGTGAGAACTCTTCCGCTCCAACGTGGTCAACGGGAAGGATGATCTTTACGTTTTTGGCGGCCGCGTCAGAAAGAAGCTTTTTGGCTGTGTCGATGAAGTCGTCTTCAACCAAAGACTTTCCCACCTTGTGGCCCTGCGCCTTGAGGAATGTGTAAGCCATGCCGCCTCCGATGACGAGGGCGCTGGCGTTCTTCATCAATGATTCCAAAACCGCGATCTTTGAAGAAACCTTGGCGCCGCCGATGATGGCGACCTGCGGCTTGGGCGGGTTAGTAACCATAGGCTCGATGTTGGCGACTTCTTTTTCCATCAAGAAGCCTCCGACCGGCTTTTCTGACATGAACTTGGCGATTGTGGCTGTTGAAGCCTGGTCGCGGTGGGCGGTTCCAAAAGCGTCGTTGACAAAAATGTCGCCGTATGTTGAAAGCTCTTTGGCCATTGTCTCGCGCTCGGCGTCAACCTTGCTGGTCTCTTCCGGGTGGAAGCGGACGTTCTCAAGCATGGCGACGGCGCCCTGCGGCAAAGCGTCGATGGCGGCCTTTTGTCCCAAAGCGTCGGGCAAGAAAGTCACGGGCTTTCCGAGCTTTGAGGCGAAGTACTCGACGACGGGCTTCATGCGGTTCTTTCCGTTGATGAACTTTTCCTTGTCGGCGTCGGTCCAAGTCTTTCCGGCTTTTTCGGCCTTTTCCTGGGCCTTTTTGACGTCCTTTTTGGGGTCGCCCAAGTGGCTCATCAAAACGAGCGAGCGGGGGCTTTGCTCAAGAATGTATTTGATTGTAGGAAGGGCGGCCATAATGCGGGTGTCGTCCTGCACGACTCCGTCCTTCATCGGAACGTTAAAATCAACGCGCATGATAACGCGCTTGCCTTTGAGGTCAACGTCTTTGACTGTCTTAATCATATTATTTCTCCTTAAAAAATATGAAAATTTATGGACAAAATTGTAGCGCGCTTTGCGGATTTTTTCAACTGAATTTTGAACTGGAAGAAACAGTTTTTTTTAATCATGCTGAGGTTCGAGGGCGCGCCGGCTTGCGCGAAAAGCAGTTGAAACGCGCGGCGCTTTTATGTTAAACTAAAAGTTATGGCTAAAGACAACAAGAGAATCCAAAATATTTTGCTGGCCTTGGGCTTGGCGCTTTTTTTGGTTGGAATAACATGGGCCTTTTTGCCGCCTGTCGGGCAAATCGCGTCATACCATTTTATATTGAACTGCGCGCTCGCGCTGATTTCGGCGGCTTGCGTTTACTTTTCGCTCTTGCTTCAAAAGCCGGCGCTTTTTTACATTTCTTCCAATTTTTGCATACTTTCCTTTTTGTCGCTCATCTTGAACGCAAATTCCGTGATGTTCCAGTTCAAGCAATTTTGGCCGGTGGTCGTGATAATTTTTGGCGCGACTCTTCTTCCGATCGGCCGCTTCCACTACAGGCGCTTTAGAACCGTTTACGTGGTTCCGTCCGCCGCGCTCACGGCGCTTGGCGCTTTCTTTTTTCTGTTCACTTTCAAGATTATAAAAATGCCGATGCGGGTTTTCTTTTCGCGCTTCATGCCTTTCTTTTTGATTGCGGGCGGAATTTCCTTGATAGCCCTGTACTACGCCAAGAACAAGGCCAACGTGAAATTCCCGGTGCTTCAAGACAGCGACGACAACGACGAGCCGCTTTTGTTTTCGGAGGACGACTGCTAGATGGCGAAAAAGGTCTTTTGCCTTTTTTCTATTCTTCTCTTTTTGGCCGCGGGCGCTTTTTGCCAGGAAACGAATTCTTCTTTGCAAGAAGGCGTCCTCTTGGCCAAGGCTGAAAAATCTTCTTCCAAAAAAGCTAAAAAAGAATCCAAAAAGAAGTCCAAGAAAAATGATTCCCAGCCCGAAGAAGAAATACAAGGCGAAGTGACCGCGATAAGCGTTGACAAAAACCGAGGCGAAAGCGCGGGATATTTTTCGGGCATAGGAAAGCATTATTTGGAGCTTGTCGAAAACGGCTCGGCGGAATCCTTGATTCAAGCCTACAACGGCCTAAAGAAAGCCGGCGTTGACTACGCCGAAAACGAGCGCGTTCTGGTTTTCATAATAGTCCAAATTTTAAAGATTGTCTGGCCCAGCCAAATACAAGGGCTTTCGCTTGAAGAGCCGGAGGTTCCGCAGCGAAACGTTTACACGGGCGCGATAGATTCCGCCAAAAACGGCATTTTTGATACCAGCACTGGCAACAAGGATTTTTTGGGAACGCTTCTTCCCGCGCTTGTTTTGAGCAGCCCGATTTCAAACGACAGCTGCTACGAGGACGCGGAAGCCAGCCTGCGCGCGGCTCTTTCGATGCGGCCAAAAAGCGTTCTGGCCAATTATCTTTTGGCGCTCCTTTATTCAAAGACTGACCGCGTCGCCGCCGCCGTTGACTCGCTGAAAGTCGCCGCGCAAGAAAGCAAGGCCTTTGAAATTCTTTTTTGCCTTGCCAACAACTTGAACGCGCTTGGCCGCTACGACGAGTCCAAGAGCGTCACCGACAGCTTGATTGTCCTTTATCCTTCAAGCATAGACTTGCTCAAGCTTTTGGCGCGCAATTCCTACGACATCGCCGACTACGCTTCCGCCGAGCGCTACGCCGTTTTGGTCTTGCAGCAAAATCCGTCCGACTTGGAAATGCTTTTGTTCCGCGCGAAAATTTTCGTCACCACCGGCGAATACCTAAAGGCCACTTCTTTGCTTGACGTTTACTCGCGCACAAACTCCACCGCAAAGGACTACTTGCTTTTGCGCTCGCGCGTTCAAAAAGAATGGAACAAAAATTCGCCGCTCGCCATTTCAACGATAGAAAAAGCGCTTTCGCTTTATCCCGACGACAAGGAAGTGATTTTGGCGGCGGCGGCTTTGGCCGGCGAGAGCGGCTCGTTGATTGGCGGAAAGGACGGGGCGCAGCTTGCCAACATGGTTTTGGCGGTCGAGCCTGAAAATCCCCAAGCGCTTTCTTTTTTAATACAAACTCTTGTTTCTGAAGAAAAGTGGGCCGAAAGCTACACCGCCAGCAAAAAGGTCATGTCGCTTCCCAACCCCGGCCTGGACGCGATTTTGACGCACGTCCGCGTTTGCCTTTCGCTGGGCTACAACAACGAGGCTTGGGACGCGGCGAGCGCGCTTTACAACCGCCTTCCCAACGAGGAAAAGGCCGTTCAAATTTACGTCGAGTCGATGGTGCGGACGGGCCGGGTTTCGCAAGCCTCAAAGTTCATCAACACGTCGATAAACGGCGCCTCGTCTTCGATGAAAAGCTTTTTGTATTACCAGCGCTCCTTCTTGGCTTCGGGCGAGGCGGCCCAGCTTGCGGACTTGCGCTCGGCGGTAATCGCAAACCCGCGCAATTCAGACGCTTTGTTCAGAATGTACGGAATCTACTTTGCCAAGCAGGACTACCGCAAGGCGCAGTATTACTTGCGCCAAGTCATCGCTCTTAATCCCAACAAGCAGCGCTACTTAAAGCTCAATTCCGAACTGGACAAGCTGATTCGCTAGCGCAGGCCCAATGGTTGCGCAAAGCGGGAAAATGCGCTAAATTCTTCCTTATAATGAAAGGACAATTTAGGCCAAAAATCGCGGCGCTTGTTTGCCTGGCGCTTTTTTGCGGCGCGCTTTTTTCTTGCAAGAACGAAAATTCCGCCAAAGCCAAGGCGGAGCGGGAAAACGAGCGGGCGATGGAAGCGCTTTTAAGGCAGCCCGACATTTCAAACGAAAGCCGCTACGCAATCATCAACAAAATAACGAGCAAGTGGCTCAAGGAACAAAAATACGACGACTTGATTTTGTATTTGGCCGACTACGTTGAGCGAAATCCCGACGACAAGTACAACGCCTACTGGCTTTTGATGACCGCCTACACATACATTCAACTGCGGGAAGAGCGGGTGGCCGAATATTATTTTGAAAGAATCATGCGCGACTACCCCGACCTAAAAGTCAAGGACCGCTCGATCCACTTCATTTGCCTGGAGCGCTTGATTCAAATTTCGACCAACCACGAAAACCGCATAAAATACTTCAACACGCTGATAAACCGCTTTCCCTCAAACGTGAGCATAACCGAAATGTACGTTCGCCTTGCGCGCGAATACGAGCAAATCGGCGAATGGGTCAAGGCGCTGAAAACTTACACAATGTTCTTGGAGCAGCCCGACGCAAGCTCCATTCAAATAACCGACATGCACGACATTTACAACTACGCGCGCAACTTGATTGACTTCAACAACTCGCCGAAAAACTGGACCTTCAAGTCCTTGGACGCTCTGGCGGATTCGGTAAAGGGCGCGATTGCCCGCTACCAGCCGCGAAAGTTGGACGAATGCCGCTCCAAGGTGAATTTCTTCGCGGTTTCATGGCGGCAGGACGACAGCATACCGACCGGCTCGGTGGACTTTTCGATGCGCAATTTTATGCACGGAAACCGAATCAGCGTGACGGAAGAATTGATTCCAGGACCTTCTATAAACGAGGCGTACCTAAAGACCAAGGGCTGGACGCTGGCCGTTCCGACTTGGTACTTTTATTTTAGAAAAGTAAACTTTCCGGCGGACCCGGATATTCACGGAAATTGGGAATGGGCGGGAATTTACATCGGCGAGATGATGTGAGCCTTTTTGTTCTCGCGCTTTTTTTGGCGGCGCCCGCGTCCGCGACTCCCGAAAATTTTTCGCAAGGCCAAAAAGCCGCGCCCGCGTTCACAGCGCCGCAAGAGTACGCGCCGGAAGAATTTGTTTCCGCGTGGGGCGGCTTTGGCTTTTACAAAGAGCTGGACTTGCCGGGCGCTTGGCGCGAGGAAGTCCATCCGTACCGCCGCCGCTGGCTTAGCGCAAGGGGCCGCGCGGAGCTTAACGCGATTTTGGAAAACGGCGCGCGCTACAGGCATTACGTAAAGCGGCGCTTGCAAGAAGAAGGCCTTCCCGCCTGCATCGAATACATTCCTGTAATAGAATCCAGCTACAAGCCTTTGGCCAGCCCCGCCAGCGGAAAATCCATCGGCCTCTGGCAATTTATGGAAAACAGCATAGAAAACTACCTGCGAAAAACTAAATGGATTGACGAGCGGCGCGACCCGTGGAAGGCGACGGACGCCGCGATAAAAAAGCTGCGCGCAAACCACAAGGAATTTGGCGACTGGCTTTTAGCGATAGCGGCCTACAATTGCGGCGCGGGCGCAGTCAGGCGGGCGCTAAAAAAGGCGCCGGAAAAAACTTTTTGGTCGCTCGCCCAAAACAAGCTCATTCCAGACCACGCGATAGCCTACGTGCCAAACTTGCTTGCGGTGAGCGACATAGCCGAAAACCCTTTTTGGTACGGCGTGGACCTTCCGGCCGCCTTTTGCGACTCGGAAATTTATTCGCCCTACGACGACTTTGACTATATGCCCGCGCCGCGCGGCCTTTCATTGCGGGCCATGGCCGGCGAAATGCGCGTTGACGAAAAAATTCTTTTGGAGCTGAACCCCGCGCTGCTTTACGGAGTCACGCCGCCGGACGAAGAATACGAATTGCGCCTGCCCGCCGGAACAAGAAGAGCCGCCGAAGACGCCGTTTTTAGCCTTATGTCGCGGAACGAATATGCCGATAACTAAAAAGATGAAGAAGAATTTATTTCCAAAGGCCAAGACGGCTTTGGCGGCGGCGGCGTTAATCGCGCTTTGGCCCGCGTTCGCCCAGCAAAAAAAGAACGACCCAAACGCGCCGCTCGCCTCCACCAGCAAGGTGAATTGGATAGAAAAAACATTCACGACAAACATAACGCTTGACGTTGACAAGGCGGGAATTCCAATGCCAAGCGGAAAGAATTCCGCGGTCAACGCCGTTTCGTCGCGCCTTCCCAATTTGATTAAAGACCCGCTTTTGACGCTTTACGTCGACTCAAGCAGAACGCTTGGCGACTACATTTTGGAGCGGAAAATTTCCCTTTCGCAAATAAGCGGGATAGTCGAGTCGGGCAACAAAACATTGGGCTACTTTGACAACAAGAATTCGCTTTTCAACATGGACCACAAGCTTTTGCTGAACCAAATCGGAACGCTCTTTGTGCGCCACCAAGCGCCCTACGAAAGGCGAAAGTCAATCGAAACGATTTCGTCGCGCCCCTACACGGGAATCATAATCGACGCGCGCGGCTCCCTTCCGGTGCACGGAGAATTTGTCGAAGGAGTCGCGGAGCCTTGCCTTTTTCCCCGCGTGTGGAACGAGAACATGGAAATAGTCTACGAGCGCAACATGGCCGAAAGCGAGGGAGTGAAGTCCGACAGCGTTTGCGGCTACGATTGGAGCGACGACGAAAGCCGCTACAAGAAGCGCGTCGGAAGCGATCCCCTGCATATTTCGGCCAAGCAAATTTTCGGCCACAACAGAACCGACCTTGTGATCAGCGACGAAGACGCGCTGCGCATTTTTTCGGTTCCGCAAAACGCGGAGCTTTTAAAGAAAGGAAAAATCGTTTTGCTTTTGAACCAAGACGTTTTGATCCGCGACGTTTGGGCGCCGCTAAAGGACGACTCTTACTACATCGCCTACAAGAACGTAAAGCAGTATCCGCTTAAAAAGCCCGGCGCGGACTCGATTGACGACAGCCCGGACGGAATCCGCTTCACTTACAACCTAAAATTCATCGCGGACAGCCCGGAACTTTTGCCGCAAGAGCTTCCCCGCATAACGGAATTGGCCGCCCTGCTTAAAACGGCGCTTGACGAAAACGCCTTCACGATTTTTGTGGCGGGCCACACCGCCGACATAGGACAAAAAGAAAACCAAATGCGCCTTTCAATCGACAGAACGCAAACGATTATCCGCCTGTTGATTGAACAGGGCTTGGACAAAAACTTGTTCAGCTACCGCGGCTTTGGCGAAACCCAGCCTGTTGGCGACAACAGCACAAAAGAAGGCCGCGCGCAAAACCGCCGCGTTGAAATCACGCTCCGTCCGCGCGCCACCTATATTCAACGCAGCTGGTAATAAAAAACAAAACCTCAGGCAAATTGGGCGGGTCCCAGCGACGAAAAAAAAGACTCGGAGCCTCCCGTCTCCGCTTCACGGCTTGATGCCTTACGGCCAAGCCGTTTGCTGACGGGTCCTTCCAAGCTTTTTTTTCTGCGTCCCACCCAATTTGCCCGCGGTTTTACTTTTCTTGCCACCTACCAAAACGATTAGAAGCATGCAGAAAAATCGGCCGCTCTCTCTTTTACTCAGATAAGCTACTTGAATACTACGAAATATTTGATTATCATTGATTCAATAACCATTTTGGAAAATATTCAAGAGGCATATGAAGAGGTCGTAAGATTATGAATAAAAAATTATGGTTGCTTGCAATATTGTCTACTAGCTTTGTTTTTAGTGTTTTTGCGAAAGATCCCACCGAAAAAGAAATTTTCAACTACTACCGTGCCTGTGCGACCGGCGATTTAAATGGGGCACAGTTTTTTTTGCATAATCATCCAAAATCTGTTGAATCAGAAATGAGTGCCTCTGCATACCAAAGCTTTGCAAATTATCTTATTGACAAGGGAATAGTTGAAAAATTTGAAAGTGAAGATGAAAAATCAGAATGGATAGAGAAATACAAGCGATATCCAATAAACATTGCCGCAATGTATGGACACTTGAACATTGTAAAACTGCTTATCTTGTATAATTCAAATCTTGAAGCAAAGGAAGAAACTGGACATACAGCACTAATAAGGGCTTGTCAAAAAGGTCATTGTGATATTGCTGAATTACTTTTGAAAAACAACGCTGATGTAAACACTAAAAACAATGACGGCTGGACGGCTTTAATGGCATCATGTACAAATGGGCATGCTGATATTTCAAAACTGCTACTAAAAAGCGGAGCCGACATTAATGCTAAAACTGAAGACGGCCTGACCGCCTTAATGCTTGCCTGTTATAATGGTCACACCGAAATTGCAGATTTATTGCTAAAAAACAACGCTGATGTAAACACTAAAGCCAATGACGGCTGGACAGCTTTACTGGCTGCCAGCAAAAATGGCCATACCGAAATTGCTGATTTTCTACTAAAAAATAACGCTGATGCAAATGCTAAAGCCAATGACGGCTGGACAGCTTTACTGGCTGCCAGCAAAAATGGCCATACCGAAATTGCTGATTTTTTACTAAAAAACAACGCTGATGCAAATGCTAAAGACAATTATGGCGATACTCCTTTAATCTTCGCCTCTCAAAATGGTCATACCGAAATTGCAGATTTATTACTAAAAAACAACGCAGATGTAAATGCTAAAGACAATGACGGTAGGGCTCCGTTGATATCCGCATCTAATAACGGGCACACCAAAATTGTTGAATTGTTGATAAAAAACAAAGCAGATGTAAATGCTAAAACCAACAGTGGCCATACTACAGCTTTAATGTGCGCGTCCGGTTATGGACATACCGAAATTGTGGATTTGCTTCTTAAGAACAACGCTGATGCAAATGCAAAAGATTGCGAAGGAAACTCTGCTTTAATATTTGCATCACAGGGGGGATATACAGAAATAGTGGATTTACTGATAAAAAACAAAGCAGATGTAAATGCTAAAAACAACAATGAAATAACCTCTTTAATGGTTGCATCTCAAAATGGACATACAGAAATTGTGGATTTGCTGATAAAAAGCAAGGCAGATATAAATGTTATAAACGACTATGGCATGACAGCATTGATATATGCATCTAAAAACGGACATACAGAAATTGTAATTTTGTTGCTAAAAAACAAAGCCGATGTAAACATTACAGATAACAACGGTTTTAATGCATTAGACATGGCATCAAATTCAGAAACTCAAGAAATCCTACTGAATGCAATGGCTACAACAACAGAGGAATGGACTTTTTCGCGGTTTAAAATGCTCGCGAACAAAAACATAGGTAAAGTTATTTGCATAAAAAATGCAACTGTCATTTCTATTAATAGTGCAGATGATATATATATCTATGACAACAGTAAAATTATTATTAACGCCTCTGTCAATCAAGACAATAGTACTCTAGTTGAAAAAATTCTTTCCCTTTATGAAGCGCATCAATCAAATCCTTATTCTAGTGGATATGCGACTTTTTATGGCGTTATTAAAACAAATAAATATGACATGCCTGTTTTTCACATAATTCGTATTGAAGAATAATCAAATTAGCTGCACATTCCATTGCATCTCTAAATAAAGCCTCAATCAATTTTTTTCGCAAACTCATCTGGGAGCGGGGCCTCAAAATGAAGGGGCGCGGCGCTTTCAGGATGGGGCAAGTCCAAACTAAGCGCGTGCAGAAAAATTCGTTCGGCCGCGCGGCCGCCGTACAAAACGTCTCCTAAAATCGGAAGGCCGCTTTGGCTTAAATGAACGCGAATCTGGTGCGTCCGGCCAGTCCATAGCTTTGCCTCCACAAAAAAGAGGCCGTCCTTTTCTCTTAAAATCTTAAAGTCAGTCCGCGCGAATTTCCCGCCCTTTTCTTTTGGAACAAAGCCCCATTTGGCGGCCTCGCTCTTTGGCGACACGCGGCCCAAATAGTTTTGGACAGAAAAAGAATCTTTTTTAAGACCATAACTTCCGGCGGCGGGCGAGCAAATGGCGACATATTTTTTTTGCGCCGCTTTTTCAGGCTTGCCAGAAATCTCCGCTCCGGACGAGTCGAACGCCTCAAAGAGCGCGGCGTTGGCCGTCCGCTTTTTGGAAAACAAAATCACGCCGCTCGTGTCGCGGTCCAAACGGTGGACAAGACCGCAATAGGGCGGATTTTTGTCCAAGCCGATTTTTTTATGCAACCAGCGGATTACCGCCGCGCGCAAGTTGTCGCGGTCGCTGACAAAGGTCGGCTCGGTGGGAAAGCGCGGCGGCTTGTTGACGGCGATTATCGCGTCGTCTTCGTACAAAACGCGCGATTCGTCCAACTCGAATTTTATGTCGTCATTTTGCTTTTCGTAAAAGAACCTTTCTTTGTCAACAAGGACTTGGATCCGCGCGTTTTTTTTAAGGGCGAACGCAGGATTTTTGCAAACAAAAAAGCCGCCGCCGCGCGAGTTTGGACAGACAAGAACGTTTCCGCTAAAGAGCAGGCGGCGAACCTTTGAGTTAGTGGCCGCCTCTCCAAAAACCTCTTGCAAGCGGACGCGCAAAAATTCGTTCAAGGCCGCGGGAGACTCAACGTCAAAGAAAAGAGTTTCCGTCATAAGATTTTGCAGGCCATCTCGCCGCCTGAGTCGTAAATCTTGGCGCGGCATTCTTCCATGCAAACGTTGTCGCAAAAGGCCGCGATGTCAAAGGCGGCGGGGCTGGTCAAGTCGTCGGGATTGTAGCTTAGGGCCAGCTCGCTTTCTTCGCCCTCGCCTTCCAAGCGGGAATAGGCTCCGTTGATTCTAACGATGTCGGTTACGGCGGGAATCATATGATTCAAGCGCTTTTCGGAATATTTTTCTTCCAAAAAAAGGACTTGCATTTTTTCGATTTCCTTGTGGCCGAGCGAAAGAATTTTTTGCCGCTCTTCCCAGCCCGCGTTGTTGCAGCGCTGCCATTCGGCAAAGTCAGAAAAGAATTTTGACGGAGCGATTTTAAGCGGCTTTAAAACGGAATTGAACCAAGGAACGGCGCGGCCTTCAGTGTAAAAGACGCGGACGGCAAAAGCTACTCCCCTAGCCCAGTTTATGTCCTGGCTTGAAAAAGTCGCCGTGTTCCGCGCCTCTTTTTGCGGCGAAAAAAGCTGCTCGAAGTCTATGTGGTTGGGATAAAGCGGCAAGGCAAAGTCCAAGCGTTCGCGGAAATTCTTCACCGAATCGCCGTCCGCGCGCGCGTAGTCCATCAAAAAGCCAAAGACGATTCCTGCGCCGTTCAAGAGCGCGGCTTTTTTGGAAAAGAGCTTTTTGTCCAAAAAGAATTTTTGGCCCGCCTCGCCGCGCATAAAAACGTCAAGCGAACAAAAAAGGCTTTGCAAGAGCGAAGCGATTTCCGCGTCGAGGACTTGCGCGGAAACAGGAATCGAAATGTAAGCGTTTGGAATCCAGCGCGCGGCTTTTTTTAAAAAGTCCGCGAGCGCCTTTTTGTCGTTGGAAAATTTTTCGCCCCGCAAAGAAAAGCGGGTCACGCCGTTTTTGGCGGCGCGCTCAAGGTCAGCGTCGATGTCCTTTAGGTCAAAATCCAATTCGGCTTTCGCGCCGCCTTCCGCTTGCTTCAAAGGCGAATCCTAGTTCAACTGCAAAAGCTTTATGCCGCGCTTTTTGCAATCGGCCAAAATTTCTTCAGACCAAATGCTCACTTGGGTTTCGCCGATGTGCGCCTTTTTGAAAAGGAACATGCACAAGCGCGACTGGCCGATGCCGCCGCCCAAAGTTTGGGCCAGCTGGCCTTTAAGCAGGCGCGAATGGAACATCAATTTTTCGCGGTCGACGCAGCCGCGCTCTTTTAGCTGGGCACGAAGCGAGTCGGCGTTGACGCGGATTCCCATAGAGCTAAGCTCAAGCGGCTGCTGCAAAACTTCGTCCCAAACGATGATGTCGCCGTTCAAGCCCTTGTGGCCGTCGCCGGTTTCGGTAATCCAGTCGTCGTAGTCGGGCGCGCGGCCGTCGTGCGGCTTTCCGTCGGCCAAGGCGGCTCCGATTCCCGTGATGAAAATCGCGCCGTATTTTTTGGCGGCCTCATATTCGCGCTGCTTGGGAGTCAGGTTGGGATACTCTTTTTGCAAGTCGTCGCTGAACAAGAATTTTATGTTTTCGGGAAGAGTCGGCTTTATCGCCGAATAGTTGTCGTAAACAAAGAATTCCGCGCGCTTGATGCAGCGATAAACTTTCTTGACAATTTCGTGCAAGTAAAAAACCGTGCGGTCTACGTCGTTAATCGCCATTTCCCAGTCCCACTGGTCAACGTAAAGCGAGTGGACCGCGTCCATTTCGTCGTCGGGGCGAATCGCGTTCATGTCGGTGTAAACGCCAAAGCCGGGCGCGAGGCCAAGCTCGGTCACTTTAAGGCGCTTCCATTTTGCGAGCGACTGGACGATTTCCAATTTTTGCTCGCCGAGCGCCTTTACGGGAAAGCGGACGGGCCGCTCCACTCCGTTAAGGTCGTCGTTGACGCCGGTTCCGCTTCGCACAAAAAGCGGCGCGGTTACGCGGGTCAGATTCAATTCAGTTGAAAGGGCTGTTTGAAAAAAGTTCTTCAATAAAACAATGGCGTGTTCCGTTTCTTTTTCGCCAAGAAGCGGCTTGTAATTTTTTGGATAAGATTCCTTGGTCATATAGTTTTCCTTGCCTACATTTTAGCGCCATTTGAATTTTCTTGCAAGCCAGCAACAAACAAAACGCTACGACGGACAAGCCGTCGTTTTGTTATAGGAAATGATTTTACTGCGCTCTCCGCGAGCGCGAACAATCCCAGTCGCAGTACTTATTGGGCAAAATGATTGCCCGCGCGCGGGAGCGCGCAAGTAAATAAGTTCCTTACGCAAAACGGCGGGCTTGCCCGACGTAGTGTTTCCGCCAACTGCCCGTCTCCTTCGCGCGTTTTTTTTACATACCAATGACATTCGGCACGTTAACATTATTTTAACAGACCAAAAAAGGCGCGGGAGTTTTCGTAGACGTTTTGGGCGAGCGACTCCACGGGAACGCCGCGCGCCTCGGCGACAAACTTGTAGGTCCACTCGATGTATGTCGGGTTGTTAGGCTTTCCTCTTAGCGGAACAGGAGCCAAGTACGGCGCGTCGGTTTCAAGCAAAATTCTTTCTTGCGGAACGAATCTAAGAAGCTCGCGCGTTTCTTCAATCTTGGACTTTTTGGCGTAAGTGGCCGAGCCGCTAAAGCTGATCATGCAGCCTTCGTCCAAAAAGGCGCGGGCCTCCTGCAAGCCGTAGGAATAGCAGTGAATGACCGAGCGGCCGCCCCAGCCGCTTTCCTTTACGCATTCCAATGTTTCGGCCGCCGCGTCGCGCGAGTGGACTATTAGCGGCAAGTCCAGCTCTTTGGCCAGCGCCAGCTGCGCCATAAAAAGCTCGCGCTCGCCTGCAATCATCGCCGCGTCAAAGTCGTCAGCGCCGCGCTTGTCAACGCCGCTTGGATTCCAGTGGTGGTCAAGGCCGCATTCGCCGAGCGCGCAAACTTTTTTCCTAAAGGGGTCGGAAGAGGCGCGGGCGGCCAAAATGTTTTGTCGCAAGGATTCGACGCAAGCGGCGCGGTTTTTGATTGAGTCGGGGTCGGGCCAAATGCCGGCCGAAAAGCAAATGAAGGCGCGGCACGAGGCGACGGCGCTCTTTCCGTCGGCGGCGGCATCGTTCGAGCCTTCCATAAGCGCGAACGTTTTTTCAAACAATTCTTGGCGGCCGGGCAAGTCGTCCGCGTCCGTTCCTATGTCAAGCGCGAACCTAAAGCCCGCCGCCGCCATCTCTTGCAAGACCTTGGCGCGCGTCCACTCTTCGTCTTCGCGCAAACTGGCAAAATGAAAGTGCGTGTCAGAAAGCATGGCGCCATTTTACCAAAAAACGCGAACGTTCGCAAGGAATTCCCATTATGGAAAGACAACAAAAAAAGCGCTCTCGCGGGAATCCGGAATCCGAACGGCTTGCGAACGATGAACTTATAGGGCAAAGAGATTAGCTTAACGTTCATAAGTTCGCGCCGTCCGGCCTTCCCGCTACGCGTTTTTTATCGTTAGTAATGCGCCTGACCGCGCTTGTTATTGAAGGATGTTAAAACGCGGGCATAGTGGGGCGGGAGCCGTGCCGAGCGCATAGGCGCGAGTGCAATACCATAGGAGGCCTCATTCCAAAGGAATGAGACGCAGAAAAAAGGGCCTTGGTGGGGCCCCGTCAGCGAAGCGGCTTGGCTTGCTGTCATTGCGCGCGGGTGGGCGCATAACATAAATTTATTTGAAAAATTCGAAAAAACGCGCTATAATGGCGGATTATGACGATTGCAGACGCAATTCAAAAGCTGATTCCAAAGCCGCAGGAAACGCTGGACCGCTTTTCGGGCAACCAGGAATTTTTGGAAATGTTCCTGAAAAAATTCCCGGAAGACGACACGGTCGGGGCAGTCCGCGCCTCCTGCAAAACCGAAGATTGGCAAAAAATTTTGGCCGACGTTCACACGCTAAAGGGAACGAGCGGCAATTTTGGCTTTGAGGCGCTTTTCAACGCTTGCTCGGTCGTCGTCACGGCGATACGCGCCGAAGACTACGCGGCCGCGAAGGCTGGACTGCCCGGAGTTCTTTCGGAACTGGACAATGTTTGCGATACATTGGCAAAAGTGGAGTGAAATTATGGAAAAGAAGAAAATCATTGTAATTGACGACATTGAAATGAACCGCATGATTCTAAAGGAAGCCTTTAAAAAAGAATATGACGTTCTTGAGGCTGAAAACGGCGCGGTCGGACTTGAAAAAATAAAGGAAAACCAAGACAGCCTTTCCGCGGTTTTTCTTGACATAATCATGCCGGAAATGGACGGCTTTGGCGTTTTGCAGGAACTGAACATAAGTTCCCTGATACAAAAAATTCCGGTCTTCCTTATAACGACCGACGCGACCAGCGCCGTCATCGAGCGCGCCTACGACTACGGCGCGGTTGACGTTATCCCCAAGCCCTTCAACATCATGGTCATAAAGCGCCGCGTCCAGAACATGATAGAATTCTTTGAGGCCAAGCGCCAAAGCGATTCCGACATCGTTCAAATAGACCAAGTTTTGCAAATGCAGCGCGAGGACTTGAACCAAGCGGTCGGCTCCCTTATCGGCTACATTTGCGAAGCGATAGAAAGCCGCAGCGTTGGAGAAAGCGACCATGTGAACCGCGTCAGAAAAATGACCCGCGCGCTGGCAAAGGAATTCGCCTTCCAGCATCCTGAGTTCGGACTAAAGGACGACATAATTGACTCAATCGCAAGCGCCAGCGTCCTGCACGATGTTGGAAAAGTTTTTGTCCGCGAAGAGATTTTGGCAAAGGCCACGGACTTGCCGCCCGAAGAAATGTCGGAGATTCAAGTGGCTCCGACTTACGGAGCCAAGCTTTTGAACAGGGTTCAAGGAATCCCGGAGCCCTTCTTCACCTTCGCGAAGGAAATATGCAGAAGCCACATGGAGCGCTGGGACGGAAAAGGCTACCCCGACGGCCTCAAGGAAAACCAAATTCCTTTGAGCGCGCAGCTGGCCGGCCTTGCCGAAGCCTACGACGTTTTGATTTCCACCCGCGTTTACAAAAAGGCTTACAGCCACGACAAGGCCGTTCAAATGATTTTGGACGGCGAATGCGGAACGTTCAACCCTGACTTGATTGAATGCCTTAAAAAGGCCGCGGCGGAATTTGAAAAAATCGTCTTAGACAAATAACGAAAAATGAAAGGCTCATTTAAAAGCGTCGCGACGGCGGAAGGCTCGCCCAAATGGGAAGCCGCGATTCAAAGGCAGTCCGCCCTTTACGAGCGCGGAAACGACATCCGCAGCGAATTTGAGCGCGACTACACCCGCCTCTTGCACTGCCAGGCCTACAGCCGACTGAAGCACAAAACGCAAGTTTTTTTCGCGCCGCGCAACGACCACATTTGCACGCGCATGGAGCACGTTCAGCACGTGGCCAGCGTATCAACGACAATTTCAAAATACCTTGGCCTTAACGCCGAGCTTACAAAGGCAATCGCGCTTGGCCACGACATCGGCCACGCGCCCTTTGGCCACTTTGGCGAAGACTGCTTGAATTCCCTGTTAAAGCAAAAGGAAGGCGCGGGCGCTCCCAAAAAATTCTGGCACGAGCGCAACAGCCTCTTTTTCGCCGACTACATTGAAACGCTTTCGGACCCCAACGGAGTTTCGCGCAACCTGGACTTGACTTACGCCGTCCGCGACGGAATCATAAGCCATTGCGGCGAAATCCACCAGCAAGGAATAATTCCGCGCGACGACGCGATTGACTTGTACACTATAAAGCGGCCCGGCCTTTTGCAGCCCTTCACTTGGGAAGGCTGCGTGGTAAAGGTTTCCGACAAAATTTCTTTTTTGGGCCGCGATTTGGAGGACGCGCGCGCTTACCACATTCTTGACATGGGAAGCTACCGAATGTTGCGCGACATCGTTGGAAGCAGTCTTGGCTTTGAAGGAAAGGGGGCCAAGGCCTTTAGGTCTGGAAAGGCCGTAAACACGACAGTCTTGATTAACGACATGATTGTGGACTTGTGCGAACAAAGCAGCCCGGAGAGGGGAATAACTTTTAGCGACGAATACTTTAAGTTCATCGCGGAATTGCACAAATTCAGCTACTCGAAAATTTACACGCACTGGCGCTTGAAGGAATTCCAAAACTACGCGCGCAACGTAATCGAAACGATTTACGCGACGCTTGCAAGAACGCAAATCTACGCCCAGCGGGGCCGGCTTAACAACGCCTTGCGCTACTTTCCAAAGCTGCTCGAAAATTTTGAGGACTGGCTTGTCCGCTACTCAAACTACGCGCCGGCCCGGCAGCCCGACCGCAAGCGCCTTTTGCGCTGCGCCGCGCCGCAAGTGTTTGACATCAACTCGGACGAGTCCTGGCAAAAGTGCTTGATTGAATACATCAGCGGAATGACAGACCAATTCGCGATTGGCTTGTATGAAGAAATAATTTCGTTTTAATTTGTCATGCATTCCGAAACGAGTTCGGAATGACAAAAAGGAGCATTAAGCATGAATGTTTCAAACATCAATAAAATTTTCGGCGCTGCGGGAAAGGCACAGCTTCGCTTTAGGCGGCCAATCCTTGCAATATTCATCGCCCTTACGGCGCTTTGCGGCGCGGGCCTTTGCAAATTCCGAATGGTTAACGGAAGCGAAGGCTGGTACGGCGACGCGGACAAAATAACCCAAAACAAAAAGCGCTACGAAGAAATTTTCGACAACGCCCATTCGCTTGGCATTTTGCTGGAAACCGACGACGTGTTTTCGGCGCAAAGCCTTGCAGTCATACGCGACTTGGGCGAGCGCATGATGGAAATACCCTACGCTAAAAGCTTAACGTCTTTAATAGAAGTCGACATTCCCGTGGGAAACGCTGAAGGCTTTGAAATCGTAAAGCCCTACGAAAACGGGATCCCGGAAACGGAAGAGGCGCTCCGCCAAAAAAAAGAATTCATAATGCGCGGAACGGAAAAAACAAACGCGCTGATAAATTCACTTGTAAGCGCCGACGGAAGGGAAACTTGGATTTCGCTTTCGCTCTACCCTTACGAGGGGGACGCCGACGAAGAGTCGACAAAAGTCGGCTACGCGCTCGTCGACATTTTGAACAGCCCGGAATTTAAATCCGACTCCTACAAATTGTACGGAGCGGGCCTGCCCTACAACGACGCGCAGGAAGAAATATACGAGTACCCCGACTACACGCTTAGGGTCTTGCTTGGCTTTGCGGTGATGCTAGTCTTTTTGATTGTTTGCGTGCGGAATGTTCTTGGCGTTGTCATTCCAGCGCTCGCGACTGTCGGGGCGATCGCCACAGTTTTGGGCGGAATGTCTTGGTTTGGCGTAAAGGCCGACGCGACTCTAATCACGCTTCCGATTTTGCTGGGAATGGCGCTTTCGGTCGGATACTCGGTTCATTACATAAACATGTTCAAGCTTCTTTTCCGCAGAACCGGCGACAGGCTTCTTTCAGTTGAAAAGACTGTCGAAGAATGCGGCTGGCCGGTTCTTTTCACGGTAATAACGACAGTCGCCTCGCTAGTAAGCTTCGCGCTTGTGAACATGAAGCCGGTCGCCTGGATGGGAAAGACCGCGTCGCTGATAGTCCTTGCGGTTTACTTGTACGTCGCAATTCTTGTTCCTATTTTTCTTTCATTTGGAAAGAACCGCGCGCCCGACACTTCAAGCGAAAAAGGCGCCACAAAGCTTGACATGGCCTTTTCGCGCTGGGCGGACGTTGTGCAAAAAAGGCGCTGGCTTATAATAGTTGCGAGCGCGGCGATTTTGCTTTTGTGCGTTCCCTTTATTTTCAAGGTGAGCGTAAAGGTTGACAACTCGTTCGCGTACCAAGACAAGCTTCCGCATTCAAAGGAGCGGCTTGGGCTTATAAAGCGCCAGCTTGGAAACGAATACGACTACACGGTGATGATTTCATACGACCAAGAAGAGGCGTTCAAAAGCCCCGACGCAATGAACCGCTTGACGGAATTTGAAAATTTCTTGGGAACCCTTTCGCTCACAAAAATTTCAGGCGAAAAACCGCGCGTCACTTCTGTCACAGGCATAATAAAAGAAATGAACCGCGCGCTTAACGAAGGCCGCGACGACTTTTTTTCCATCCCGCAAGACGAGCGCGTCTTGGCTCAATTGCTGGAGCTTTCTTCAATAGAAATGAGCAAAGACTTTTCCGAATGCATGGACTACGAATTCCGCTCCGCGACCTTAAGCGTCGACATGGCGCGATACGACGCGGAAGAAGCCGTCGAGAACGTCGCCCTTATAAACCAAAAATTCGCGGAGCTTTTTCCCGACGCGCAATGCTGCATAATGGGCGACATGATTGAATTTGCCGAGATGAGCAGCCGAATGGTTCGCGGCGAGCTAAAGTCCTTTGGCTTTTCTTTTGTCATAATCGCGGCGCTTTTGATTTTGGCCTTCGCGAGCGTCCGGACAGGCCTTATAGGAATGATACCCAACTTGGCGCCAGTCATTCTCATCGCGGGACTGATGGGCGCCTTTCACTACCCGCTTGACTTTACAACGATGACGATAATGCCGCTTATTTTGGGAATCGCGGTGGACGACACAATCCACCTTACGACGCACCTAAAGCTGGGCCTTGAAAAATACGGCTCCTACAAAGCCGCGATGGAAGCGTCCTTTAGGGAAATCGGAAAGTCAATGCTTATGACAACCGTAATTCTCTGCTCGATTTTCGCCGTCTACATGTTCAGCCCCTTGCATTACCTTTTTGTAATCGGCTTGCTTTCAGTAATTGGACTTGCGGGCGCGCTGGCTGCGGATTACACAATCACGCCGGCTCTGCTTTACTTGATAAAGCCTTTTGGCAAAGAAAAGTAATTTTTAGGAGGAACTTATATGAAGCTTTCAAAAACAATTTTAACCGCGGCGCTTTTGTGCGCGCCCGCGATCGCGTTCTCCCAAAGCGCGGATGAAATAGCGAAAAAATCGCACGACCTTCCCGACGGAAACACGTCTTCAATGACGGCGGTTCTTACGCTTATAGACAAGGGCGGAAAAAGCCGCCAGCGCGAAGTGGCTTCTTACGGCATTAAGGAAGGCGCGGTAAAAAAAGAAGTGATGGTCTTTAGGACGCCAAAAGACGTCGCGGGAGTCAGCTACCTTACCTTTGACTATCCCGACAACGCCGACGGAACGCCAAAAGACAGCGACAGTTGGCTTTACCTTCCCGCGATGGCAAAATCGCGCCGCGTTTCAGGCTCCAGCAAGGACGACGACTTTCAGGGAACGGACTTTACCTACGACGACATTGGAAACCGCAGCTTGGCAAAAGACACATTCGCGCTTCTTGGCCAAGAAAAGGTTGACGGCGCGGACTGCTGGATTTTGGAATGTACCGCCAAAGACAAGAACGCCAAAATCAGCCGCCGCGTCTTTTGGATCCAAAAGGACAATTACGTCACCCGCAAGGGCGAGTATTACGACAAAACCAACAAATTAAAGAAAGAGCTAAAATGCGAAGACATAACGCAAATCAGCGGCTACTGGGTCACAAAGAAAATGACGATGACAAACGTTCAGACCGGCCACAAGACTGTCTTTGAGTCAAAGGACCACAAGTTTGACGCCCCGCTTGACAAAAATTACTTTACCGTAAGCGCTCTTGAAAGGGAACTTTTAAAATGAAAATGCGCCTGCCGCCGCGGCTTCTAAAAACATTCGCGCCCGTCTTGTGCTTGCTTCTTGCAAAAGCGTCGTTTGGGCTTGACATAAATTATTCGGGAAGCGTGACGGCGCAAGTCGGGCTTGGGCTTCCGCAGACAAGCGACAACGCGGGCAAAATCTTAAAAGGCGACATCGCTATTGAAAACATTTTAAAGGCCTACCACAAGAACTTAACGGTGAGCGCCCAAGCGATTGTAATCGGCGACGCCGCCGCAAGCCAAAGCTCAAACGGAATATCGACATTCGCGACCGACAACGGCTTTTTGGCGCTAAAGCTAAAGGAAGCCTACGTTGACTACAACGGCGGCTTTTGGGCCTTGCGCGCCGGAAGGCAAATCGCCGGCTGGGGAAAGGCGGACGGCCTGCAAGTGGCGGACATCCTTTGCCCGCAAGACGAATCCAACGCGCTCGCGTCAACCTACAAGGAAAGCCGGCAGGGCATAGACGCGATAAGGCTTTCGTACATAAACGACTTTATGCAAGCCGACGCTTATTGGATTCCGATTTTCACGCCAAGCGTTTTGCCCTTTGCGAACGCAAATCCGCTTCACAAGATTGTGTTCCCAAAAGAATACGGCGGCTTTGCATTGACAACGCCAAAAAGCCAAGGCGACCTTGACGCGCCAAGCCGCGCAATCTACAACAGCGAAGCCGCCGCGCGCTTGAGCTTTTACTTTTCAAAATTCGATTTGTCATTCTACGGCTTTTACGGCTGGGAGGACCTGCCCCTGCAGACATACACGGCCACAAGCGAAGACACGGCCATTGTCACAGGGAAGTACGAAAGGCTTTTGATGTTCGCAGTAGACACGGCGGTTCCGATGGGCGACTTTGTCCTTAGGGCGGAGGCGGCTTATTTTCCGGAGCGAAGAATTCAAACTTCCGCAGATTGGCAAGCCGCGCGGCAGTCGATTGGACTTCCTTTTAGCGCCTCAAAAAAACGCTGCCAACTCCGCGCCTTGGCGGGCCTTGACTGGACGCCCGCAGGAGGCTGGACAATTACGGCGCAATACATGGCGGACATCATCATCGCAGGCGGAAGCGCAAACTTGGACAGAAAGCGCTACGAGCATTTGGCGAGCCTTTCCGTTGAAAAGGCCTTTTTGAACGACTTGCTGACGATTTCGGCGCTGGCCTTTTTTGACTTGAACGACTTTTCTTCCAGCGTTGAGATTGAAGCGGAATACAGCGTGACCGATTCCTTTAAGGCCGCGCTAATTGGAAACCTTTATTTTGAAGGCAGGGAAAAAGGAATGTACGGAATCTACAAAGACCTAAGCTGCGCCACGCTCAGAGGGAAAGTTTCGTTTTAAACCCGGTGCATCGCGGAAAAGACGGCCTCGTTCATCACGTTGATTTCAACGCCAATGTCCTTTCCCAACTCAAGCATTTTGTCCCTAAAGCTGTCGATTGTCAAATCGGCCTTGTCAAGGTTGACCATAAGCATCATCACAAAGTTGCCCGAAAGAATCGACTGGGTGATGTCGATGATGTTGGCCGAATGTTCCGCCAAAAAGCTTGTGACCTTCGCTACAATGCCGACTTTGTCCGAGCCGACTACGGTAATAATCGCGTTCATGCTTTTCATTATACAAAAAACGCGCTAGAATGGCAACATGAAAAAAAATTTAGTTAGTTCAGGAATAAAGCTTTCTTTTTTGACGCTCGTTTCGCGCGTTTTGGGCTTGGTCCGCGAAATGACAAAGGCGCGCTTTTTGGGAACCAGCGCCTTGGCCGACGCTTTTGGAATCGCCTTTTTGATTCCCAACTTGCTGCGCCGCCTTTTTGCCGAAAACTCAATCTCGGTCGCCTTTATCCCGACATTCCGCGGCTACTTGGAAAACAAAAAAACTAAAGAGGAAACGCTTGAGTTTGTCCGAGCCACGTTCACCTTGATTTCGTTCTTGACCGCGTGCGTCGTAAGCCTTGGAATCGCCGCCGCTCCATTCATCGTGCGGATTTTCCTTAAGGGCGAAGAGGCGGCGCTGATTGCCGAGACCGCGCTTTTGACGCGCATAATGTTCCCCTACTTGTTCGTAATTTCGGTGGCGGCCTGCTTCCAGGGAATTCTTAACGGAGAGAAAATATTCTTGCCGTCGGGCTTTACGCCAATACTTTTTAATTTGTGCGTTATTTTTGGAACATACATTCTTTCGCGCAAGATGGAAAACCCCGCCCGCGCGATGTCGGTCGGCGTTTTGGCCGGAGGAATTTTGCAGGCCGCCTTTCAGCTGCCCTTTGTGGCGCGCGCCGGCTGGCCCGTCCGCTTTGTAAGCTTGAAGAAGGCCTTCACCAATCCGGGAACGCGGCAAGTTGTGGCGCTGATTGTTCCCACGATTATCGGAATGGCGAGCTACCAAATAAACGACATGGTCAGCACCGCGCTTGCCGGACGGGCGGGCGAAGGAATCGTTTCAAGCTTGCAATACTCGCTTCGCTTGCAGGAATTGATTTTGGGCGTTTTCGCCGTTTCAATCGGAACGGTGATTTTGCCGGACCTTTCGGCCTACGCAAAAAGCAAGCGCTGGGAAGAATACAACCAAATGCTTACGTGGGCGGTGAAAATCATCGCTCTGATAACGATACCGATAACGTTTTACTCTCTCATCACCGGCCGCGAAATAATCCAGCTTGTTTACAAGACGCGCCGCTTTGACGAAAACTCGGTCGCGCTCACTTTGCGCGCCTTTGCCTTTCATATATGCGGCCTGTTTTTTATCGCGGCAAACAGAATAATTTCGCCGGCCTTTTACGCGCAGGGAAACACAAAGCTTCCGACCGTCGCGGGAATCATCGGCTTCGCGGTCAACATAACGCTGGCCTTCGCGCTTTCGTTCAAATGGAGCGGCGGCGGAATCGCGTTCGCTCTAAGCGCGGCGAGTTTGGTCAACACCATCGCGCTCTTTGCCTTTTTGAAAAAACTTGAATCGATTGACGTAAAGGCCGCCGTCCACCAAACCTTGCTGTATTCGCTAAAAATGATTGCGCTTTCCGTCATCGCCAGCGTCCCGGCCCTTTTTGCCCACAAATTTTTTGTCCGCCAGTTTGGCGCGATGGGCCGACTTTTGGGCAACGGGCTTCCGCTTTTGTTGACGGCGGCCGTTTTTGGGCTTTCCGGAATTTTGCTTTTGCTCGCCACCCGCGATCGCGTGGCCATGCAAATATTGCGCCGCAAGCGCGATTTGCGCTAGAATGTTCGGCATGAAACAACTAACAAAAGACCAGCTTTTAAAAATATATTCCGACCGGCGGGCGCGCTTCATAGAAAAAATGAAGGCGGAAAAAATCGACGCGGTGATTTTTGAGGACAACGAAGACCACCGCGACCCCAGCGTCCGCTACTTTTGCGGCCACCCAAGCGACGCGGCGCTAGTCATAAGCCAGGCGGGAACTTGCGTTCTTATTCCCTGGGACGAAAACTTGGCGCGCCAAAACGCCTTTGCCGACAAAATCGTTCCGTCCACCCGATACGAGCGCAACACCTTGCGCGCGGTCAAAGCGGTTTTGGGAACAATGAAATTTTCAAGCCAAAAAATCGAAATCAGCCCCGCCACGCCCTACCCCAAATTTTTGGAATGCGTCGACGAGCTTAGCGCCTACGACGTTTTGTGCCGCGAAAAGGGCGTTCACGACTTTGCGGCCGAAATGCGAGCGCAAAAAGACGAATACGAAATCGAATGCGTCCGCGAAGCCGCGCGCGTAGGCGACCTTATCATCGACCAAATCGAAAAAGAAATAAAAAGCGGAAAAATCAAGACTGAAACAGACGTCGCGCTCTTGATTGAAAAAGAATGCCGCGCCCACGGCTGCGAAAAAACAGGCTTTGACACGCTGGCTGCAGGCCCCGCGCGAAGCTTTGCCATCCACGCCTTTCCAGGATACACGGCGGGCGAATGGCCGGGAAAAGGCCTTAGCATTTTGGACTTTGGCGTGGTCTACAAGGGCTACACAAGCGACACGACGCTGACCGTCGCTAAAGGAAAGCTGAGCGCGGAACAAGAGGAGCTTTTGGACCTGGTTCAAAAAGCCTACGCCGAATGCCTTGAGCTTTACAAAAAGGACGTTCCAATCCGCGCGGCCGCAGCCAAGGCCGACGAGATTTTTAGCAAGGCGCGCCGCTCTATGCCCCACGGGCTTGGCCACGGAATTGGCTTGGAAATCCACGAGTCTCCCTTTGTGCGCCAGCGCGCCGAGCCCGAATCGGTCTTTAAGCCGGGAATGATAGTAACGCTTGAGCCGGGTCTTTACGACTCAGGCCTTGGCGGCGTCCGGCTTGAAAACGACGTTCTGATCACCGAAAGCGGCAACGAAGTTCTAAGCCATTCGCGCGTCATTAGAATTGCCTGATGGGGCGGGCGCAATAATATTGAGAAGTGAAAGTGCCACAACTGTCGCTCTTTTTGCAGCTAATAGTTGAGCTGAAGCTTCCCTTTACATACGCGTTGTCAGATTTGCTTGTGTCGGAAAGAGTTGACGACGACCAATAAACTTTGTCGAAATTGAGCTTTTCCCCGTCGCAGACCGCAAGCGCATTGTTCAACGAACTTTGTTTGGAATAAAGCTGATACAACTCCGCGCGGCTCGGAAGGTACCAGCCGTCCTCGCAAGAAGCTCCGGCCAGGCGGCTTTTTGTTTCGCCAACGACCACTTGGTCCTTATAGTTTTTGGCGTACCAAAAGGCTGGGTAAAGCTGTTCAGCCGTGTAGGACGGATTGGTAATTTGATTTTCGCCAACGCCGGTGTCGTTTCCAAGTCCGTTGTCGTTCAAGAATTGCGCGATTAACTCCAAATTGTTCTTGCCGTTCCTTGTTCCAGTAAAAGAGTCGCTGCTTCCGTCGCACACGATTGACTCTATGACAAGGGGGTTCGAGTCCGCGTCCTTTGGATTGAAGGCTTTGGCAGATAAAACACACCATTTTGAGAATTCCTGTTGCGTCATTCCAACGCCAAGGATTCGCGCGCCCGACTCGCCCGTGTTGTTGCAGCCGCTCGACTTGTAAAAGATTATGGCCACGGCCGCCCGCTTTTGGGCCGCGGTCAGCGTCAGGCTGTCGGAATAAGGCGTGTGCGTTCCGTCGGAAAAGACAATGTCGTTTACGGCAAGCTCCACGTCCGCCGTTTTTGTTCCAAAGCCGGTCACAATCAGGCCGCTGGAGTTAAAATACCAAAGTTGCGTTTCGCCGCCGCCAATCGACTCCGGAACAACGTCAAATTTTCCGGCGCCCTGCTCCGCTAAGTCCAGGCCGTCCTCAACCGTTATCCGCGGAGTTGTCGCGTCAATATAATTGTAAGGGCGGACGGCCGCCACAAAGCCGCTTCTTGTAAGGGGGGCGGTCACATTAATCTTTGCGCTAAGGGAGTCATTGCCCGCAAGATAAATGTCGTTGCGCTTTTCGCCCAAACACGGAATGTACGCCGCCCCCAGCATGTTCAAGACTCCTCTCCTATCGACATAAATCGCTCCGCCGCCATCGCCGGCTTCGTTTGCCTCAAGGCGGGCGCCGTCAATGGTAACGGTCGCGTCCTTTGTAACATACACTCCGCCGCCGTCATAGCCGTAGTTATAGTAAATGCCTGAAGAAAGCGTCACTATTCCGTTGTCGGCGTAAACGCCTCCGCCGTAGCCGCTTGTCTCCCCTGTGGCGTTGTAAACAATCGCGCCGCCTGTAATCAAACATTGTTTTTCGTCCAACTCGGAAGTAAAGTAAATGCCGCCGCCCTTCTTTTCCGCAAAGTTCGAGCGGTCTGCGGCAGCAGCAACCTCAGTCGCGCCCGCGTCGCCGATAACGCCGCCTTTCATCGTAAACGAAGCGTCTTCGCAGCAAACGCCGCCGCCGTTATTCTTCGCGTAATTGCCCGCTATAGTTCCGCCGGTCATTGTCACGCTTCCGCCGTAGCTAAAAACGCCGCCGCCGTCGTCAGAGATGCCCAGCGCCGAATTATTCTTTATGACGGCGCCGGCCTCTATCAAAAGCGTTCCATTGTCGTTGTAAATTCCCGCTCCGGGACAGTTTGTTGTTTTGTTTCCAACAACATAGGCTCCGCTGGAAAGCGTCAAATTTCCCTTGCTGTAAATTCCTCCGCCGCCCATGGTAGTGGCGTCATGGTTCCAGCCGCCGGTAATCTTTAGGTTCTTTATAATGATTGGAACTCTGGTCTTTATGGTCAGCGAGGTCGCGGTGTGGCTTTCATCAGCCCCTGAGGTTATAACGTCCAAAGGCTCGCCGCTATCGTCAAAGCCGCTTGTTCCCATCAAGGTCACGGAATGGGCAAGGCTTGTAACGCCTGGGCCGGCCGCGCTTCCAAGGCTCGCGCCTATTTCAACATGGAGAAGGCACTTGTTCAAATCGTCGTCATTATCAGGATCCTTTGGAATCGCCTTTATCCTAACCAAGTAATCCGTGTCGGGATTCTTCATAAGCTCAAACGCCTTTTCAAGAGTGGCGCAGGGGTTGCGCCAGGTTCCGCTTTCTGTGGTGTAACTGTCATAGGTCGTTGCGTAAGGCTGCCGCGAAGTGTCAACATAAATTTCCCAAAGTTCAAGGCTTTTTAAAAGGTCGGCGGTTATCTTGCAAACGGCCGTCTTGTTGCCTTCCGCGTCTTCCGAAACTTCTATCCAAGGCAGCGCGTTGCTCGTGTCCCAAACGTTCGTGACCATATTGTCGCATACGTTAAGCCAGTCTGTAAAACTGTAAATCATATTTGACGAACTGTCCATAAAAACAAAGTCCGCCCTGCGGGAGCCTGAAGGAACTCCGTCCGTCTCCACCTTTATCTTTCCGTCTGAAACGGCGAGCGTCAATCCATGCTCAAGCCCTTCGATATGCGCGGAGCAAGAGGTGATGTGGGTTTCGGCTTCAACTTGAATTTCAAGAGCCACCGAGCCGGTTTCAGTCGGCATTCCGTACGGGTCGAGCGAAACCGCGCCGCAAAGAACAAGGTCTTGCTCGGCGACCGGCGTCGCGGTCTTTATAGTGAACTCCGCGCTAACGCCGCTCAAAAAGATTTTTCCGTCGCAAGAAACCGTTCCCTTTATCTTGTATTTTTTTCCGGCGGCATCTTCTGGAATCGGAATCGCGATTGTGTAAGACTTTTTGTCCAAGGCGATGTCCGCGCTGTATTTTTCACCCGGGTCTGTGGAAGATTCCGCCCAAATTGAATAAGCGATTTCGCCTTCTGGCGGCTCGCCGTTTGGAAAGGCGGCCTTGGAAATGTCGATGACATTGCCGGCGTTCAGCGCGTTCGACTGGGACACAAGGGCGGCCGCCTGCGCGGGGTAGGCGCCGCCAAGGCCGACCGAGCCGGAAACCGTGGCCACGCGCGTCTGGCCACTCTGGGCGCCGCCGCCTTGAAAGCCCGCAAGCGCCAAAGCCCCGCCGTCGTCTCCCAAAGCGGAGCAAGAAAGAAGCGCCGCGCAAAAAAGCGCCGCGAATGAAAGTTCAAAAAAAGTCTTTGCCTTGTAAATCTTTTTCATAGTACGCTTTCCTCTCCTCCCTTAATCCATCGGGTTCACGCAAACGCAAGGAACAACGCCGTAAGAGCTGCTTGTGCCAAAGTAGCCTTTAAATGTGCCTGTGGAATCCACGCCATAAACGTCGCGGTCGCCGTTCTGCGACCTGGTGAACCAGTCTACGCCCGGCCCGTCTCCGCTCTTGGGCACGCCCTGCGCCTTGGCGTAGTCGGTGGCCTCTCGGACGCGGGCGGAGTCGGCGTCTACACCTGCGTCAAAACCGTATGAAGTATTTGTAAGTTCTTGCCTGCACAGCAAGAAAACACTGGACTGATCCCAAATATAAGGGCCGTCTTCGCTGTCGTTGGCCATAGTCGCGTCTGTTTTTGTGTTTCTAGAGCTTGTGTCCAATTTGACGCTGTAAAGTTTTCCGGTCATGCCGCCAAAGGCAGTGGCCATAAAGCTCCTGTAGCCTTGATAAGTCGTGTCGTTCTCGCGGGATTTTCCAACATGTGTCGTGCTGTTCAAATAGGCTCTGATTTGGCTGACTTGCCAATACTGCTCTTTGTTGTAGTCGCCCGACTTGTTTCTAATATCGTTGTTTCTTAAAGGCTGGAACTCCTGCTTTTCCAAAACCTTGTCGGACATAAGGAGCCACTTTCCTGTCGCCTTTCGGCAACGCTTTGAGAAACCGTCATACTGCTCGTAGTTTTCGGTAATGACGCGCCACTTTATAGGCTCCACCTTAAACCATTCCTTTCCGGCCACGACAGGCCTGCCGTCGGAATAGGTGTAATCGTTGCTGGCGGACGCAGTTACAGGAACGTACCAGTTTCCGTCGCTTCCCTGGTAGCAGTAAAGGTAGCCGTAAGAGCTGCTGCTTGAGCTCACCTGGCCAAGCCGCTTGGAGCTGTTTTCGTAAACCTCAACATCCTTTGCCTTTATCGTTTGCGGCCACTGTCCAAGCAAAACGTATTTGGCGTTCGCGTCGCTTACGTCCGATCCGTAAGGGGCGATTCTAGGATTAGGGTTTTGAACTTCTGTAAAAAAGTCCTTTACTGTGGCGTTTGTAAGCTTTACGTCAAGAGCCGTGCTGTAAGTCCTTCCCTCATAAACGCCGGTCGCTTTCACAGTGTAAGTTCCGGCGGGAAGAGCGCTCCTAAAGTACACGGAGCCTGTGCTGGGCGTGGAGCCGCTTCCCCCGTAATAACTCACAATGTAATAAGTCACAGAGTTTTGGCTCGGCGGCACCGGCTCGCCGTGAAAAAGGACTTCCGCCTCAAAATAAATTTTTCCGCTTTGGTCTCTGTCTCCAAACGACAATTTTGTTTTTGTTCCGCCGGGATTCACAAGGTTTGCCGTAAAGTCTATTCGCTGCACGGCGCTGTCTGGCGACTTTACGTTGACCCAGTTTTTGTCAGGAGCAAGAACCACGTTTTTGTAAACGTCGTCAATCGTTATGCTTCCGCCGCCTACGGCCAGAATGCCTTCGTCGCCGCCGTCCGAGCCGCTTACAGCCTCAAGCGCAACGGTGTATTTGTCGCCCACAAAGTAAGAGCCGGGATAAACGCTGTTGTTGTTTCCGCCGCTCTTAAAGCCGTAGCCGTCGGTAAAGGCGGCGGTGGGCGTTCCAACGACCGGCGGCTCGTAGGTGGTCACGCCGATTTTGGCCTTGTCCGTGTCTTTTTTAAGAAGGCCGGCCACAAGAATTTTCTTTCCGTCGGGAAGGTAAACGTTGGAGTCTCCAACGGCGCTTCCAGTGTCGTCGGTCTTTTTGTTTCCCCACACAGTCGGGTTTGACAAAACCTTTAGCGTTCCGCCAACCCACACGCCCGCGCCGTCGCCCTGCGCGAAGTTTCCTTCAACCAAGGAGCCCTGGTCCAAAACGACCGTCGCGCCGTCGGGCACTTTTATTCCGCCGCCGTCAGTCGTTGTGTTTCCGCCGGTAATCTTCAGGTTCTTTATCGAAAGCGGAACGGCGCTGTTCACCGTAAGGGCGCTTCCGTCAGCCGCCGCGTCCGCAAGGCCCGCGTCAATTTGCGGGTCGGCCAAGCCGGTCTTTATCTTTCCTTCAAGCGTCAAAGTTTTTGCGTAATACTTTCCTGTTTCGCCCGCCGCAACTTCGCTCTTTAGCGTGTTTGGAACGGACTGCTTTCCGCTGACTTTTCCCTTTACGAAAATCGTCCAGTCTTTTTCCGCGTCGTTCAATTCTTGGCAGGCGCGCGCTACGGTCTTAAAAGGATATGAGTAAGTGCCGTTGTTGTCGTTGTCTCCGCCCGCGCCGACGTAAATCGGAGCGTCTATCGTCACGGACTTTTTGTCGGCCGAAATTATTTTTCCCCATTCGTCGTCGTCCGAAACTCCGTCCAGCGCGAATTTTTTGGCGAGCGCCTCGCTGATTTCAAAGCTGCTTCCGTCCGCAACTTTTAGGAAAGCCTCGCCGCGCTTCCATTCCGCCATCCGCACTTTTATCGGGCTTGTTTCGCCGTGCTTGGCAAGGTCGCCCTTAACCGTAATTTTGGCGCGGCGCATTGTTCCGTCCATAGTTTGCGCGTCAAGGAAAACGCTTCCGCATACAGAAGCGTTTTCGCTTACAAAAAGGCCGCCGTCGTTCGCGCCGGCCATATAAATCGCGCCGCCCTGCGAGGCGGTGTTTTCTTTTCCGGCCGCGCCTATGTTTCCGCCCAAAATGTCGCAGGAAGCGTTTTGAATGGAAATGTAAATTCCTCCGCCGATGCCTAGGGTGCTGCCGTTAAGGTTTGGCGCGCAGTTATTGCAAACGTTTCCGCTTGCCATCACAAGCTTTCCGTCCACGCTCAGATAAATTCCGCCGCCCTGTACATAACTGTCGGAACCGTTCCGGCAAATTCCTCCCGCAAGCGTCTCTTCATGCAAAGTCGTTCCGTCTTCCTCAAAGCCGCTGTAGCCCATATAAAGCGTTCCGGCTACAAACGCGCCGCCGCCGCGGGAAGTGGCCTTGTTTGAACAGTCGCTCGATGTCGCGGCCGTTTCTTTTTTGTCGCCGACAAGGGCGCTTCCGTACATAAAGACTTTTGCGGTGGACGCCACGTACAGGCCTCCGCCGGTGTGGGCTTTGTTGTTGGAAATGAACGCGCCGTTTCCAAGCTTTAGCGTTCCCCCGGCCTTCAAAAGAACGCCGCCGCCACAGCAGTCGGATGAGGAAAAATTCCTTGCGTTGCAAATCTTCAAATCTTCTATTGTGACAGGAACTTTTGAAGCGATTGTAAGGGCCGTCTTTTTTTCGCTGTCGGGAACGGAAGCCATGTTTATGCTGTCCTTCGGCTCGTCCTTTTGTTCGCCGTCCGCGTAAAGGCCGTTCACTCCGTGTATGTAAACGCTCTTGGCAAAGTAAGAAGGAGATTCGCCGTCGTCTTCGGCCTTTAAAGAGCTTGGAACAGTCTGTTCTTTTGTCAAAGTTCCGTTCACGTTGATGATGTAGTCGGTCGCCGCGTCGTTCATTTCCTTGCAGGCGCGCTCGATAGAAGCGAAGGGCTTGCTCTTTGTTCCGTTGTTAAGGTCGTCGTCGCCTTGGGTCGCGCCGTCCGGCGCCTGGCCAACGTAAATCGGCGCGTTTATCGTAACGCTTTTTTTGTCGGCGGCGACCATTTTTTCCCAGCCGTCGTCGGGGTCGGATGTAAGCGCGAATTTTTCTTCCACGCCTTCAAACGAAAAGCTTCCGTCCGCGCTAAGAATCGCCGCGCCGCGCCGCCAGTCGCTCAGGCTTACGCCGATAGTGCCCGCGTTGTGAGAGGCAAGACTGTCTTCGACCGTAATTGTCTTTTGAACCATCGTATCTACGCCGGCGACTGTCGTTGAATAGCGCGGAAGGCAAATGTCGTTCCGTCCGGCGGCTTTTACAAGAATGTTGCTTTCGTTTTCTACGCCGTAAGGAACGCTGGCCGAGCCGCCAATGCTAAACGAGCCCTTTACGCAAAGAGCGCCGCCGCGCGTTTTTCCGCCGGTCGCGACGTTTCCGTAAATCTCGCCGCCGGTCATCGCGAACGAAGAAAGCGCGTCAATGTGAACGCCCGCCACGGAGTCGGCCGTCGCGGAACTGGTCGAGGCCTTGTTGCCGAAAATTTTTCCGCCGCTCATTTCAAGCGCGGCGCCTCCGTCAAGCATAACGCCCGCGCCGGCCGCGGTTCCGGAAACGTCAATCACGCCGTATGAAATTTCGGCGGCGCCTTTTAGAATTATTTTGGCTTGGTCGGAATAAACGTTGGCGCCGGATTTGGCCGTTTTGTTCTTTGTTATTTTTCCGCCCGTCATCGTGAACACTACAGTTCCTGCGCCGTTACGGATTTTAACGCCGCCGCCGTTCACGTCCACGTCGGAAGAGTCTTCGTTTTCGCAAATCTCTCCGCCGCTCATTTCAAAATTGGTTTGCGCCACGGAGGCCGAGCCGCCCACAAAAACGCCTACGCCGCCCCGGTTGTTGTCATAGCTGTTGGACGCGATGTGGTTCTTGCAAATTTTTCCGCCCTTGATTTTTAAAGCGCCGCCAAAGCTGCAAATGCCGCCGCCGCTTGTTTTTGCGGTGTTTTCGGTTATCAACACGCCGCTTTCAATCGTAACGTCGCTTCCGCTTTCCATATTAACGCCGCCGCCCTTGTCAGAACCGCCGCCGTTGGTTATCGTCAAATTCTGAATCGTGACGGGAACGCCGCTTTCCACTTTTAGCGCGCTGCCTGTTCCGACCGCGTCAATTTTGTCTTGCGGAATGTCTTTGTACGCTCCCGCAGTCGGAATGGCCGTCACGCCCTTTATCAAAACGCTTTTTGCAAAATAGGATTTTGTAACGTCGCTTGCGTTCTTTCCAAGTTGGGAAGGAATTTTTTGCGGGCCTGAAACGGTTCCGTTTATGTTTATCGTAAAGTCAACGCCCGCGTCGTTCATATCCTTGCAGGCTTGCAAAAGGCTCGCGTAAGGGCTGGACCTTGTTCCGCTGTTCAAGTCGTCGCCGTTGTTTCCGGCCGGGTCTTTTCCAACATAAATCGGGGCGTTTATGCAAAGCTTTTTTCCGTCAGCAGAACGCGCCGCCGCCCATTCGTCGCCCTGGGGATTCGTGTCGCTGATGGCCGGGTCGCAAAGGTAGAACCTGTCGGCCGCGCTTGCGGAAAGCGTTCCCGATTCCGGCGCCGCGATTTTGTCGCCCCGCTTCCATCTTGCAAGCGCCACGGCGATTTTTTCCGCGCCCGCGCCCGCGCTGTCGGAAAGCGTTATAACAGGGTCGGCCGTGTCGGTCTTGTTCAAGAAAACGTCGTTCTTTCCCCTGCCCTTGTTTCCGTCCGCGTCGCCGTAAGGAATCTTGGCCGCGCGGCCGACAACTGTGGCCGACGAGCCGCCAGCGCAAATCGCGCCGCCGTCCTTGGCGTTAACTCCGTCTGTGGCTTGGTTCGCGCTTACGGAGCCGCCAGAAATGTTGACGTATCCTTCGTTGTAAATTCCGCCGCCTTTTTGCGCGGCTGTGTTGCCGCTGATTTTTCCGCCCGTCATTTTTAGCGAGCCGCTGGACTCTACTTTCACTCCGCCGCCAAAACTGCCGTGGGCTTGGTTTTCACAAATTTCTCCGCTTGAAAAATAAACTTTGGCATGCGAGTCGTCTCCAATGTAAACGCCGCCGCCGGATTCCCCGGAAGAGTTCTTGCTAATTTTTGCGCCCTTTATGTAAAGAGAGCCTTTAGCCACGCAAACGCCCGCGCCTGAATAATTGTAGCTAAAGCCCGTGACTTCAACGCCGCTTTGCAAAGTGACGCTCGCGTCTTCGTTGTTTACGTTTATTCCCCGGCTGGACCTTCCGGCTTTTCCTGTTACCTTTAAATTCTTTATTACAATCGGAACGCTTGTCTGAACGTCCAAAGCGTTAGGCTTTAGCCCCGCGCTGGGGCCGCTTCCGCCGTCGCCGACAAGAGCGTCAACGGGCCGTCCTCCTGCGTCCAAGCCGTTCAAGCCCGCGATTAAGATTGAGCGCGCCTTTCCGTCAAGGCCGTCCGCGCCGCCGGGCAGGGTCGCAGTTCCCACAAGGCCGCTTTTGTTTTCCGCGTCGCTTTCGTCATAAGCGGCGCTTATGTAAATCGTGTAGTCAACAGCTCCGCTTCCGTAGTCTTTTATTTTGTTAAAGGCGGCCTGCGCGCTGGCCAAAGGCTCGAACGCGGTTCCGCTGTTCTTGTCGTCCGCCGCCTTTGTTATGGGATTGGCCGCAAGCGCCGCGATGTCGCCAACGTAAATCGTTCTGTCCAAAACGCTTTTTACAAAAGAGCCGTCCACTTTGAAAAGCCCTGTGGCCGGGTCTATGCCGTCAGAGCCGTCGCCCGCGCTTGAAGTCCAAGTGTCGCTTGTCATTTCGGCAAAAACGCTTACGGTTTGCGCGGTTGAATATAGAAGAACTCCGTTTGTGTCCTTGAACGAAATGGAAAGGCCGTAGATTCCGCAGGGAAGATTGCTGGCCGTTAGTTGTTTTATTCCCGCGTCCGCGGTGTCGTCCACAGCGATAGGATGCGAGGCTTGCAAGTCCTCGTCTACCCAAACCGCCTCTATCGCGGCGACAGGGCCGCTTGTTCCTATTGTGATTTTAAGCTCGACGCTTCCGTCTCCCTCTGTCCGGGGCTTTGGGAAAAAGTTGTGGGTCAGCGTGGGCTCTTCAAGCGTGACTTCTTTTTCAAAGGAATCAACGTAGACTTCGGTAAAGGGCGAGGTGTCCATTCGCGTTCCGCAGTAAACCGTCCATGTCCTTCCCACTTCAAGGGGAATGTCGAATTTGTTGCTGTTGGCTCCCGTTCCAAAAGTTCCTTCGGCGGTGGCGACAACATCGCCGCTTTCGTTTACGACCTCCGCTCGCGCGAAATGTTCAAAGCCGTGTCCAAGGCTTATGTCGGGCCCGGCGGAAGAAGAAATTCCTGAGCCAGAAGAAGACTGCGCGACAAGGCCGGCTGCCGCCGCTATGCTTTTTGGCAAAGCGCCGTTAGAGCCGACCGTTCCATGCAAAACGACGATTCGCTTTCCGTCAGCAGAATAATTTTCGCCCGGCTGGCCGCCTTGAGCGCCTTCGGACTTGGCGCCCTGTCCGTTTCCTTGCGCGAGCAAAAACAGAGCCGCGCCAGAGTCGGAAGAATTTTCGCAGGAAAAAAAAGTCGCGGAAGAAAAGAGAGCGGCAAAAAGAAAAATCGCGGAAAAAATCTTAGCGCGGGACTGCATAAAAGCCCCCGCAAGAGAACATCTCTGAAAACCAGTTAAGGTCTTGCGGCGTTTCCCGGCCGCGCCGCGCGAACGCCCCCCCCAGTCATCTGTAAAGTAAAATCGCTTTTCGTTTTTCGCATACTTTTTCCCGCCCCCGCCTTCCCAACAGGCCGCAACAAGGGCATAATAATCTTCATATTATATAACGCGTTTTAAAAAAAGGCAAGGCTATTGCATCGGCCAACCGCAAGCGCATAAGGGAAAGCAATTAAAACGCTCTTGCGGAATGACGCAAAGTTGATTATAATATACAAATGGACACGACACAAACAGAAAAGGATTTGCTCCTAGCCAAAGAAATTCAAATGTCGTCTATGCCGCAGGTTTTTCCGGCCTATCCCGGACGCGGCGAATTTGACATTTACGCAAAGGCCGTTCCCGCTGACGAAGTAGGCGGCGACTTTTACGACTTTTATTTTGCGGGAGAAGAACGCTTGGCGCTCTTAATTGCGGACGTTTCCGACAAGGGAATTCCTAGCGCGCTTTTTGGAATGCGCGCCAAGACCTTGCTAAAAAGCCTGATAGAAACCGGCCTTTCGCCCGCCGAAGTTTTGACAAAAGCCAACGATTCGCTTGCGGAAGGAAATGAAGCCGGAATGTTTCTTTCGGCCTGGCTCGGAATCGCGGACTTGAAAAAGGGCGTCCTCACTTACGCGGGCGCGGGCTTTGGAAAGCCGCTTATGCTTACGGCCTACGACGGCGAAAAGCGCTTGGACGGCGAAAAAAACTTTTTGCTCGGCGCTCTTCCCGGCCTTGAATACAAGGAAAGCCAAACGGTTCTTTCCAACGACGACGAAATATTTTTGTGGACCGACGGCGCGACAAACTTTCAAAACGAAAAGGCCGAAACCTTTGGAGAGGAACGCCTCTTGGAAGCCGCGAAAAAATTCAAGGGCAAGGGCTGCAAGGCGATTTGCGAAGGCGTTCTTGAAGCGATAAAAAACTTTCGCGCGAACGCGGCCCACGAAGACGACATCGCGCTCTTGAGCTTTAAATTCAACTTCCGCTCAATGCAGGGACAAATCGAATACAACGACGTTGTCGAGCAAGCCGTTGAGTTCGCGCTCAAGGCCCACCGCGACGCCAAGCGCAAGTCCAACGGCGTTCCATACATCTTGCACCCAATCGAAGTGGCGGCGATTTGCTCGCGCCTTACAACCGAGCGCGAAGCGATGGCGGCCGCGCTTTTGCACGACACAGTCGAAGACGCTGGCGTTACGCGCGAACAGCTTGTAAAAAAATTCGGCGAGCGCGTGGCCGAGCTTGTGATGGCGGAGACCGAAGACAAAATGCGCCAGCTTACGGCTGAAGCGTCTTGGAAAGCCCGCAAGGAAGAGTCAATCAAAGACTTGCGCGCCACAAGCGATTTTGGCGTAAAGGCGATGTGGCTTTCGGACAAGCTTTCAAACTTGCGCTCGCTCTACGACGACTGGCGCAAAAAAGGAAGCGGCGTGTGGCAAGTGTTCAACCAAAAGGACCCCGCGCAACACGCCTGGCTTTACAAAAGCATAATCGAATGTTTGGGCGAATTCAAGGACACGCCCGAATACAAAGAATACAACAACATTTGCGCCGAAGTTTTCGGAAGCAATTGGACATTTCAAGGAGAGTAATATATGGAAAACATCGAGACAAAATTTGAGGATGGAACTTTCACCGTAACCTTGATCGGACGCTTGGACACAAGCAACGCCGCGCAAACGGAAGAGGCCGTAAAAGCCGCCGCGGCTGGCAAGGACATAAAATTCTTTGTCTTTGACTTGGAAAAGCTGGATTACATTTCAAGCGCCGGCTTGCGCGTGATTCTTACTTTTAAAAAGCTTTACAAGGACTTTAAGGCAATCAACGCAAAAAGCGAAGTCTACGAGATTTTTGAAATGACGGGCTTCACCCAAATGATGGAAATTCAAAAGGGCTACAAGACCGTTTCAATCGAAGGCTGCGAAATCATCGGCGAAGGAAAGAACGGAATCGTTTACCGCGTCACGCCCGACACAATCGTAAAGGTTTACAAAAACCCCGACGCGCTTGACGAAATCAAGAACGAGCGCGAGCTTGCCCGCAAGGCTTTTGTAAACGGCATTCCCACAAGCATTTCGTTCGACATCGTTAAGGTTGACGGAAAATTCGCGTCAATGTTCGAGATGCTGGAAGCCGACGCGATTTACAAAAGAATCAAGAAAGAGCCTGAAAAAATCGACGAGTTCGCCAAGGCTTCAGTAGGCCTTCTTAAAAAGATTCACTCGGTAGAGCTAAAGCCCGGCGAGATGGTGGACGCAAAGGCCGACTACCTAAAGAGAGCCGAGCGCTTGCAAGGCAGCCTTGAGCCGGCGGTTTACCAAAAGCTTTGCGAGCTTGTAAAGGCCATTCCCGAAAACTACCACATCAACCACGGCGACTACCACATCAAGAACCAAATGTTCTTGCACAGCACGGGCGAGCTTATGCTTATCGACATGGACACCCTTTGCTTGGGCGACCCGGTCTTTGACTTTGGAAGCCTTTACAACGCCTACGTCGGACGCGAAAAGGCCTTGCCCGGAAACAACCAAGCCTTCTTGGGCATCAGCGCCGAGCAGGGCAAGCGCTTTTGGGACAAGACTTTGGAATACTACTTTGGAACGACTGACCAAGCCAAGCTTAAAGAAATCGAAACGCGCGCCGCGATTGTGGGCGAGCTTCGCCTTATGGCCAAGGCCATCAAGTCTTACAAGGGAACGGACGAAGGCGAAAAGCAAATCGCCTCAAGCAAGGCTTTCCTAGAAGCGGCCGTCCCGCAAACCAAAGAACTCAAGTTGGCTGGCATCTGACATTATAGATAAAAAAAAAGCGCGGCTCAAGGCCGCGTTTTTTTTTTGCGCAAAACCAGCGCTTAGTTGTTCTTGGCAGCTTCCTGCTCTTCCTTCTTGGCCTCGCTCTTGTCCTTGATGTCGGCAAAGCCAATCAAAATCGCGATAAGGCCGATGAAGGCGCTAAAGCAAGGCAAAAAGCCCTTAAGGAAGAAAATAACGTCGTCGCCCCACTGCAAGGGCATTGAAGGCAAAACGCTAAAAACAGTAAAGGCGATGAAAAGAATTCCCAAAATCAAAGCAATCATATCGTTCTCCTAATTATTCCGCAGTAACAGGATTGTTGGCAAAGTCGTAGCCGATTCTGTAAAGCTTGTTTCCGCTAAAGAAGTCGTTGGTAAGCTTTACAACCGTTCCAGACAAAATCAAAAGCGAGATGATGTTCGGCAACGCCATCAAGCCGTTAAAGATGTCGGCGATTGTCCAAACCGCGCTTACAGTCATGTAAGGTCCGATGAAAACTGCGGCGATGTAAAGCCAGCGGTAAACTTTTACCGGAGTCATGTTGCCGTTTGAAAGGTATTCAATGCAGCGCTCTGAGTAGAAGTCCCAGCCCAAGATTGTGGTAAAGGCGAACAAGACCAAACATACCATCAAGAGGAATGAAATCACCACTTTGGGAACGACGGGCAAAAGCATTTGGAAAGCCGCGTTTGTAATCGCGAATCCCTTGTAGCCCAATTCGGGAGACCAAGAGCCGCTCATTACGATTACCAAGCCTGTGATAGAGCAAATTACGATTGTGTCAAAGAAAGTTCCTGTCATCGAAATGATTCCCTGCTGAACGGCGTGCTCAACCTTGGCGGTTGAAGCGGCGATCGGGGCTGAACCCAAGCCGGCCTCGTTGGAGAAGATTCCGCGAGCGATGCCTTTTTGCATGGCGACAATCATCGCGCCAACCGCGCCGCCGGCGGCCGCCTTGAATCCAAAGGCTCCCTGAAAAATCTGCTCGATGGCTCCTGACAATTTTGAAAAGTTGCACAAGATGGCAAAGGCGCCCATAACAAAGTAAATGACAGCCATAACAGGAACGATTACGCCGGCCACGCTTGAAATGCGCTTAAGGCCGCCGATGATTACCAACGCGGCGACAACGGCCAAAATGATTGAGGCCACGATTACCACATGGCTGTATGTTCCGATTCCGCCGATTGTTACGGTTGAAAGGCTGGGCGAAGCGGTCTTGGCGAAAGTCTCCACGGCGCTTGTAATTGAGTTGACCTGGCTGAAAGTTCCGATTCCGAACAAGCCGACCATCGTGCCAAAAATGGCGAACAAAACGGCGAGCAATTTTCCCAAGGCCGGGAACTTGGCGCCAACGCCTTTTTCGCAAGTGTAGAAGGGTCCGCCCAGAATGTGGCCGTCGGCCTTTTCTTGGCGGAAGTGAATGGCGAGCAAGCATTCGGCGTACTTTGTGGCCATGCCTAAAAGCGCGGCGAGCCACATCCAAAAGAGCGCTCCCGGTCCTCCGATGCCGATGGCGGTCGCGACGCCTACGATGTTTCCGGTTCCGATTGTGGCGCTAAGAGCGGTGCACAAGGCCTTAAAGCTTGAAAGCTCGCCGCCCTCGCCTTTTTCAGACTTTCTGAAAATGGAAGAAATGGCAAATTTGAGCTGGGAGAATTGCACTCCGCGCAAAATCACCGTAAGGAAAATTCCCGTTGCTAGAATCAGGATAATCAGCGGCAAGCCCCAGACAAAATCGTCCACGGCGTTCAAGATTGAATCGATTTTTTCAAACATATTCGCTCCGTCCATTTGAAATATAACGCGATTTTATCAGAATCGGAGGAATTTTTCAAGAGCGCAATTAGTCCAAAACCAACTTTCGCGCTTCCTCTTGCGTCATCGGCCGGCCCCAAATGTAGCCCTGAATGTAGTCGCAGCCGATTTCCTTTAGGGCCGAAAGCTGGTCCGGCTCCTCAACGCCTTCGGAGATGACCTTTAGGTTCAGCACGTGGCCGATTGAAATTATTGTGGCGACATATTTTCTAGAAGCGTCGCTTGTGTTCATAACGTCGATGAAAGACTTGTCGATTTTCAGCAAGTCGGCGGGCAGGCGCTGCAAGTAGCTCAGCGAAGAGTAGCCTGTTCCAAAATCGTCAATCGCGACTTGCATTCCCATCGCCTTTATTTGGTTTATGCGGTCAAGCGCCTTTTCGGCCGAATCAATCATCACGGACTCGGTAATTTCCATCTCAAAATGCTTGGACGGAACTCCGCTTTGCTCCAAGATGCCTTTGACTTCATCGATAAAGTTGTTCTTCATCAAGTGGCGCGCGGAAATGTTGAAGCATATCGTCAAATCGTTTTCGCCGCCCTCCAAAAGCGATTTCATAAAGGCCGCCGCCTTCTTCAAGGCGCGAGCGTCAACTTGGTCAATCAAGCCGACTTTTTCGGCCACGGGAATGAAGTCCGCCGGGCTTATGATTGAGCCGTCCGCGTCCCTCATTCTTGCCAGCGCCTCAAAGCCGCGAAGCTTTTTGTTGATGTCATATTGCGGCTGGAAGTAGCAGAAAACCAAGTCTTTTTCCAAGGCGGCGCGGATTTTCCGTTCCACCAAAAGCGTCTTCTTTATTTGCAAAAGTTCCGACGTGAATTTTAGGAAGCAGTTTCCGCCCGCGCGGGTCCTGACCGCGTGCGCCGCCGCGTCCGCGCAAGAAAACAGCTCCGCGCTTGACCAAGCGTCCCTGGGATAGCGCGCGTAGCCGAATCGCGCGGCAAGAAAATAGTCGCAGTTGTCAATCGTTATTTTTTTCTCAAGCTCCGCCTCGTAGGCGCTTATCGTTTTTTCAATGTCTTCGTCGGAGGCGAAGCCGCGCGTGATTATGGCGTACTCGTCGCCGCCAACGCGCGCCACAAAATCCAACGTCCCCGTAGAGCGCGAATCGGCCAAAGCCTTCCAGCGGGCGGCGATTTGGACGAGAGCCTTGTCGCCGGTTTCGTGTCCCATCGATTCGTTTATGCTTTTAAAGTTGTTTATGTCTATGGAAACAAGCGCGAAGCCCACGTTCATGGCGACATATTCGTCCACAAGCTCCGCGCAGGCGAAGCGGTTGGGAAGGCCTGTAAGGGGGTCGGTGGTCGCTTGCGCCAAAATTTTCCGCTGGTACTTGTGAACCCTTGAGTGGTTTATGTAGACAACGATGACGGCCACGATGGCCAAAAGGTTTGAAAACGCGCCGGGAATGGTTGTGTAATTGCGGCCCAATATCAGTCCCGCGGCAAGCATCGGAAACTGGAGCAAAAGGCACGCGATTGAAACAATGAATCCCACGCGTCCAAAAAGCACCGCCAGCAAAATCAAGCAAACGTTGGAGATTGAAGAAAAAACTCCCGCAAAGGATTGAACCGGAACGCGGCCGTCAAGGACTCTAATCATTGAAGCGTCGCCGGCGACTTTCCTTAGCGCGATTGAAGTCACTATGTACAAGACAAAAATTATCACGAAAACAAATTTTGGCGCGTCCTTTTTGCGGGACAGCTTTTTTATCGTTTCGTTAAGGTCGTTGTCGCTGTCTTGTCCAAAAGGCTTCTTTTTCATCAAACAAAACTCCTTCGCGAATATTATACCCCAATTATTGCAAAAAAGCAAGAAATGCGCTAGTATAACCAACATTAAATTCTATATATATCGAGGCAGATATGATTTCTTGGGAAAATCTTGACACACTTTCAAGCTTTAAAAAGCTTCTTTCATTGAAGAACGCGGTTTCGCTCAAAAGCGTTTTGGGCGGAGCGGATGGAGCCAAGCGCGTAAAGGAATATTCCGTTCCTATGGCGGAAGGCCTTACATACAACTACGCGGCCAAGCAGGTTGACCAAAAAGTTTTGGACGTTTTGGCGGACTTGGCCAAGGAAGCCCAGCTTTGCGAAAAGTTTGAGGCCCTCTACAACGGCGAGGTAGTGAACACTGGCGAAAAGCGCATGGTATTGCACCAGCTCACGCGCGGCCAGCTTGGCAAGGACGTTATGGCCGACGGAAAAAACAAGCGCGAATTTTACATCAACGAGCAAAAGCGAATCGCGGACTTTGCCGACAAGGTTCACTCAGGAAAAATCGTGAACGAAAAGGGCGAAAAGTTCACCACCGTTTGCCAGATTGGAATCGGCGGCTCGGACTTGGGCCCGCGCGCCATGTACTTGGCTTTGGAAAACTGGGCCAAGGCCAACGACAAGTTCAAGATGGAAGCCAAGTTCATCTCAAACGTTGACCCCGACGACGCGACAAGCGTTCTTAAAAGCATCGACGTTTCAAAGACGATTTTCATTTTGGTTTCAAAGAGCGGAACGACGCTCGAAACTTTGACAAACGAATCGTTCGTAAAGGACGCGCTCAAAAAGGCCGGCCTTGACGTTTCAAAGCACATGATCGCCGTCACAAGCGAGACAAGCCCGCTTGCCCACAACCCCGATTACATGGAAGCCTTTTACATGGACGACTACATCGGAGGCCGCTACTCGTCAACATCAGGCGTGGGCGGAGCGGTTTTGTCGCTCGCCTTTGGACCGGAAGTCTTTGCCTGCTTCTTGGAAGGCGCGGCCGCCGCGGACAAGACTGCGACGGAAAAAGACATCAGAAAGAACCCTGCCATGCTCGACGCGCTCATCGGCCTTTACGAAAGGAACGTTCAGGAATATCCTTCAACCGCGATTCTTCCCTACTCTCAGGGCCTCAGCCGCTTCCCCGCGCACTTGCAGCAGCTTGACATGGAGTCAAACGGAAAGAGCGTTAACCGCGACGGAAAGAAAATCGACTACGTCACCGGCCCCGTGATTTTTGGCGAGCCGGGCACAAACGGACAGCACTCCTTCTACCAGCTTTTGCACCAGGGAACGAACGTAATCCCCTTGCAGTTCATCGCCTTTAAGGAAAACCAGGCCGAGAACGACGTTGACATCCAAGGTTCGACAAGCCAGCAAAAGCTTTGCGCCAACGTAACAGCGCAAATCATCGCCTTTGCCTGCGGAAAGGACAACGAGAACCCCAACAAGTTCTTTGCCGGCGAGCGCCCGTCAAGCTTGATTTACGGAAAGCGCCTGACCCCCAAAACGCTGGGCGCGCTTTTGGCCCACTTTGAGAACAA